>NZNL01000035.1 GCA_002694855.1 Gammaproteobacteria bacterium | reverse complement strand
ATGGCTGTCATCGGAAGGCAATCCGGGCTCGTGCCCGACCTTGGTAATCACTTTTTCATACACAAGGTAGAAGGTGGTAGCTAGTGCGATGAGGACTGCAAGGATAGTCAAGGCATCTAGAAAGGCAGAAAGTACGGCGACAACAACCACCGTAGCAAAATTCATCATGACTCGAGATTTTATTCCCAGCAATACCTTGTTTATAAATTTGAATAACATTTCCCTAAGAAAATGCACCCCGGCCACCATGAAAATAACAAGGAGGATCACCGGTAGCCCGTGCAAAACCTCGTCATAAACATGGTAGGTATCTGTGAGCCCTAGAGCTAATACTTGTAATGCAAGCAAGCCGCCAGGCTGGAGCGGAAAACATTTCAGTGCCATCGCTAGAGTGAATATGAACTCAAATAGAATGATCCAGGAAGTGACGAGCGGTCCCAAGATAAAATAGGCCGGCACATTCAATACAAGCGCGGCTATAACCGCCTGCTTGTACCACATTGGCGTTGGACCTAAAAACATGTCCATAAATGAACCTGAATTATGAGTGACAGTTGCAGTTGTCATCGATTACTTCCTCAGATTGACGTTTATTCGAGCGCTTTTGAGTCGCTATTAATTAATTTTAAAGAATTCTTGTTTTCTTTTTCCAAATTCAGGAAATCGTGAACATAAAATGCCCGGGCGAGATCGACATTTCTGATCGGCCGATCAGGCCCGGGCGAAATTCACCAGATTCTGCCCCACTATTGCAATATTCTCAGCCAAATGACCGCCGCGCTGATCGTTCTTCTTTTCATTCGACGCTCCTCCTGGAAACATTGCCCCAATAATTGTGCACCCGTCAAAACGGAGTTAATTAAAGCTGACTCCCACATGTCGTTATTCCAAACAAGCGTCTCCATATCAGTAATACCTCAGTGATTGCAGTAACTAGCTTCGGGGAATAAGATTTTTACGGCGGAGCAGGCAATTGAATTTTAGGTCCGGCCTCTATAATTCCTATACTTTTTTAAATATTTATCAAAGCTCAAACGCGCTAGATGGTATAGGTTAAATTTCGTCTATTCAAGAAATATCGGGGCTTTGGTTCCTTCTGGAAAATAGATATGCTTGGGCTCAGCCCGCCCGTTTCTCAGAATCAATGTCCAGCCAGAGACACCCCTGCTCACTCTCGGCTTCAATTTTCTGTAAACGCTTTCTATGGGTCTCGAGCTCTTTTTTAGTAGCTTTTAGTACGGGTAAACCTGGGCGATTCGGATCAGCTTTAAGCATGTTTTTGTTCGTTCTAGTAACCCGGCTTTGTTCCTCCCGAAGCGAAAAACTAGACTGGCCGCTGGTCATTGCCAAATAGACATCCGCTAAAATCTCAGCGTCCAGTAGAGCCCCATGTAATGAGCGCTGGGTATTATCTATTTCATAGCGCTTACAAAGTGCATCCAAACTGTTTCGTTGACCGGGGTGTTTCTCTCTCGCTAACAAAAGTGTGTCCAGAACAGTACATATCCCTTCTAAGGAATTGCAGACAGATCCAGTCTGATCTAATTCGTGATTTAGAAAACCTATATCGAACGGAGCGTTGTGAATAATGAGTTCTGTATCCCCAATGAACTCTAGAAATTCCTTCTCCACCTGATTAAACCGCGGCTTATCAGCTAGAAAGCCCGAAGTTAAACCGTGAACTTCGATAGCAGCTTCGTCTATGTCTCGGTCAGGGTTGAGGTAGCATTGAAATTTCTTATCGGTTCGTCTGCGATTTTGAAGTTCGACGCATCCGATTTCGATAACTCTATGGCCTTGTTGAGGATCCAGGCCAGTAGTTTCCGTGTCTAGCACTACCTGGCGCATTTAGCTAATTCTCCTTCACTTCGTATTAAGATCGAATTCATCTATACCCAGATTGGCAAGTTGGTCCGCAATCTCATTCTCTTGGTGGCCGCTATGCCCCTTAACCCAATCCCATTCAATCTGATGCTTTTCAGCTAGTTCGTCAAGTCGTTTCCACAAGTGGATATTCTTCACAGGTTTCTTATTAGAGGACTTCCAATTATGCCGTTTCCAATTGTTTATCCACTCGGTGATACCGGACAGCACATACTTGGAATCCGTCGTTATTATTAATTTACAGGGCTTGTTTAATGCTTCAAGGCCTTTTATAACTGCGGTCAGTTCCATTTGATTGTTGGTGGTTAGCGCCGCCCCACCGTAAAGGGTTTTTTCGGTATTTCCATAACGCAAAAGCACTCCCCAGCCTCCTTTACCCGGATTGCCACGACAAGCGCCATCTGTATACATTTCTACAATTTGTGACAAGGCGGTGCTCCTCTAAGCAGCTTAGTCGTCTCAGTAACTAGTGTATTCTTACCCTGGTTTTTTCAGCCGCGACAACCCCAGCCACTGACGCGGGTACCGGCCGCCACTTGGGATGAATCGGCGTCATTGAACCTATCTGCTTTACACAAAGCAAAAAATAGGCTCCACCAAGCGGGCTCTTTATCTTGCTTCCGAACCGCTCTATCTTGTGAGCATATTTCAGCAGCCAGGAATTTTTCAATGGCAAAAAATGCAGTCCGTATTCTATTGAATCAGTGCGCAAATTCAATAACCGCAACCAATCGGTTAATCTCCCTTTTGAGATAAAACGCCCACGCCAAGGAATGTTTAATTTGCGTTTAAATACTTTCCAAACCCCCCAGTGTGAATAGGGGTTGAAACCGATAATCAACATTTGTCCACCTGGGCGCAACACACGTGTTGCCTCCCTCAATAACCGATGACTGTCATTTGTAAAATCTAGAGCGTGATGAATCACTACAACATCGATACTATCCGAAGCGAGGGGTAATTCTCCGTTATCAGCTACTGCGCTGCGAGCGTCAGCACGCCATGCAGGGGCAAATACTATTTTGTGCCCTGCAGGACTCTCATCGATAAGCGAATATTTCTCGTCGCAAGCCATTTGCAGAATATGATAACCAAACAGCCGGTTAATTATAGGCCCCGTAATCGCACGTTCCGTCTCCAATACTTCACTGCCCTGAGCCGTCCGAAACCACTGGCTCACTGAGGTTGCCAGCATTTCTAAGTCTGACATTCCATGTAATTGACGGTTTTTCGATTTATTTCTGGAGATAAATTTCATTTCACAAACTACTGTATATATTTCTGCGGGTTGATTTTCATGTCGTTAAATTCTAACCTCGATACCCTCTTTGGGCCACCATCAGTATTGCAGTCCCTTGTAATCACAGGAGTTCTCTATATTATGTCGGTTTTGCCTTCCTGTGTGATTATAATCCAAGGTATTTATTCTGTATCGGCATTTACTGCTTTGCGAAGATGGAAGGATAACTTTTAGATTCTCACTGTCTATAACCCCCCTATGTGTATTTTTGGAAGTAAAGCAGCATCCCATATAGTCAGTGTTAGTTTTGTATTACTAACAATCACCTCGTGTCAATCCGTTTCACTCGAAACCGAGGGTGCGCCAGTTCCAGACATTGAGCTGGCCACCAACAAAGATCCTCTCAACCAGCGCCAAAACACCGCGTCAGTTCCAAAAACCCACGTAGAAGCAACCATTACTGTATATGAATTTAATGATGTGTGGGAAAGAATTAAATTGGGCTTTCAGCTCAAGGAAGCCTACGAACATCCTGCCGTAGCAAAGCAAGTCGTCGCCTATGCTAACAATCAGCGCCTATTCGATTTAATCGCTGAACGATCCTCTCCTTTTCTTTACTGGATTGTCGAAGAAATAGAGGAACGAGGCTTACCCATGGAATTAGCACTAGTTCCAATAGTCGAGAGTATGTTTGATCCCAATGCGTATTCAAGGCAACAAGCAGTTGGTCTTTGGCAATTCATGGCGCCCACGGCACGAAGCTTTGGACTTCAACAGGATTGGTGGTATGACGCCCGACGAGATCCCAGAGCTTCAACAAAGGCTGCTTTAGATTATCTTCAAAAACTTTATGAGCAGTTTAATCAGGACTGGTTGCTAGCCTTGGCGTCCTACAACACGGGAGACGGCAATGTCCGCAAAGCCATTCGTCGTAATGGCGGACCAGCGTTAAAAGCCAATTTCTGGGAACTCCCTTTAGCCAACGAAACACGCCTATATGTGCCAAGAATTCTTGCCCTTGCTAGCGTGATTTCCGATACGAACAGTTTCGAAATAATACTTCCACCAGTTGACAATAAGGAGCCCTTAGCGATAGTTGAGATAGGAGCACAGATCGATCTTGCCCAGGCGGCGAAGCTGGCACAAATAGATTATGCCGAACTTAGGGCTCTTAATCCGGGTTATTTACAGTGGGCCACCCACCCGGAAAACCCCCAAAACCTGGCAGTACCAGTAAATAATGCTGAGCTTCTTCTAGCAGGATTAAAAGGTATTGATACAAATGATCTAGTAACTTGGGACCGCTACAAGATAGAACCTGGTGACACCTTAAGCGGGATAGCCCAAAAGCTGGGAACCCGAGTAGATATACTGAAGACAGTTAATCAAATACNAGGTACCCGGATAATTGCNGGTAATTCACTGATGGTGCCACGAACCACCGATACGANCGTTCTAACCTATTTACCAAATATTCGTACNCCAAANGNNNCAATCATAAAANCACCCTTGTCNTATACGGTTCGTCGAGGCGATAATTTGTGGGCCATTGCACGAANATTTGATCTAAGATCTAAAGAAATAGCCCAGCNAAATAAATTATCTCTCGCCTCCGTTCTTCAGCCTGGCCAGATATTGGATTTAAGATTTGNGAGCAATTCCACTCANNCTATAGACAATGCCAGGGAGGTTAGCGAACNCAAGCTCTACCATGTGCAGCCCGGTGANTCCATGGCATCGATCGCAAAACAATTCGATACCGACCTCGGCACACTCTTGAACTGGAATGAGATAGCTAAANAAGATTTAATCTTTCCNGGNCAGNAAATCAGAGTCNACCCTCCAGNCGNAGGCATTGAATAGTTGTTTCCCGCATGACAAACACTTTCAGTAATCCGTCAACGTCTAACGAATTCTTNGGCCACCCCAGAGCGCTGGTCATCTGTTTCTTCACAGAGATGTGGGAGCGATTCAGTTATTATGGGATGCGTGCCCTTCTAATTTTTTANCTTACACAACATTTTCTCTTCTCCGACGAAGCCGCAGCTGGAATTTATGGTGCTTACATTTCATTAGTATATATAACNCCTGTCATAGGTGGCATTGTGGCAGACCGTTATCTCGGACAGTCAAAGGCTGTCATACTAGGAGCNCTTNTGCTGGTTGCAGGGCACATGGGCATGGCCATTGAAGGGCTGAAAGCTGTGGAGGTGACAGTTCGAGGCCAAATTGAAATTCAGCGAGACCCTTTTTATCTACAGATTTTTTATCTCTCGCTCTCGCTTATTATAATGGGCGTNGGNTTTTTGAAAGCAAATATATCAACGATGGTGGGGTCCATGTACGAGCGCTCAGATCCCCGTCGTGATGGCGCTTTCACCCTGTTCTATATGGGCATAAATCTGGGCTCGTTCTTCGGGGCAATTATTTGCGCATTTCTTCTNCAATATTACGGGTTCAGTTACGGGTTTGGTGCAGCCGGTATNGGGATGTTGTTCGGCCTAGCGGTATTTCTACGNGGGCAACATGAATTCGGAGAGATTGGCAAACCAAAAAACCCGGAATTGCTAAGACAAGCTGTGTTNCCTTTCGTAAGTCGAGAGATAATAATCTATCTTTCCACTCTGCTCGGGGTCTTANTTTTCTGGCAACTCATGCAGAANCGAGTTGTAGTNGGAGGCATTCTCGGATTTTCGTTGGTATCAATGGCCTTAGTTGTGATTACCTATGCTTTCACCAAATGTGAAAGACTNGATCGCAATCGAATGCTGGTCTGNCTTTTCCTTATGTGNTANCAGATTATCTTTTGGTCATTATTTGAACAGACCGGAAGCTCGCTCAANTTAATGACAGATCGGAACNTTGATCGAGTTATACTTGGTTTTGAAATTCCTGCAGCCGCTTTTCAATCAGTAAATGCNTTTTTTATAATTGTTTTAGCNCCCCTNTTCAACTTGATGTGGATATNCCTCGCGCATCGCGGCTGGGAGCCNTCAACACCAATGAAATTTNCTCTTTCTCTAATTCAATTAGGGCTTGGCTTTCTGCTCCTCGTATATGGTGCTTCAATAGCGACAGACTCAACTCAAGTTGCGCTGATCTGGCTTGTACTACTTTATCTATTACATACCACCGGAGAACTTTGCATTTCTCCGGTAGGATTATCAATGACTACCAAGCTTTCTGTTCCCAGGGTGGTGGGCATGATGATGGGATGCTGGTTTCTAGCTTCAGCCGCGGGAAACTACGTTTCGGGCACCATCGCTGCTATGACCGGTTCCGATACCGTAGGAGGNGAAGTCACTGACCCTNCTGCTGCGCTNGCNAGCTATATGGAAATCTATGCCACCGCGGGTTGGTATAGTATAGGGGCCGGAGTACTAGCCGTCTTTCTAGTACCTCTCCTCAGGCACTTNATGCATGGCATCAAGTAATTCAAGCCCATTTAACCATTAAACAACGCAATTAAAGTAAAATAGCTCATAAATGTTATTTGATCAGGAGGGCACAAGTCCATCATGGGATTTCTAGCAGGAAAACGTATTCTGATTCTGGGGGTTGCAAGTAAACTGTCCATCGCGTCTGGCATCGCGTCTGCTATGCACAGGGAAGGAGCTGATCTNGCATTCACCTATCAAAATGACAAACTTAAAGACCGTGTAATCAAGTTCGCTGAAGGCTGGAATTCAAATTTAGTATATCCCTGCGATGTTACGAGCGACCANCAGATCGAGGAGTTATTTTCAGCCCTCTCTGAAAACTGGAGCGCTCTTGATGGTATCGTNCACTGCCTCGCNTACGCCCCCGGACATGAATTNGATGGAGACTATGTTGANGTCACAACCAGGNACGGATTTCTCACTGCGCATGAAATCAGTTCTTATAGCTTCGTGGCTCTGGCCAAGGCAGGGAGGGCCCTTATGCACGGCCGAAATGGCTCTCTATTAACATTGAGTTACCTGGGATCAATGCGAAGCCTACCGAACTACAACGTCATGGGCCTTGCTAAGGCAAGTCTAGAAGCGAATGTCCGCTATATGGCAAGCAGCCTTGGGTCAGANGGGACCCGTGTAAATGCTATTTCTGCTGGTCCCATCAAGACACTGGCGGCGGCGGGGATCAAAAACTTTCGTAAAATGCTCCAAAACAACGCTCGCCAAACACCATTGCGCCGTAATGTGACCACTGCGGAAGTGGGAAATGCCGCTGCATTTCTTTGCTCTGACCTGGCATCAGGGATTAGTGGTGAAATCTTATATGTAGACGGCGGTTTCAACACTACCGCAATGGGTTCACTGGAAGAGGCTACTGCAGAGTAGCTTGAAAATTACAATAAATTTTGACCTACTACTAAAATTCTTCTCTTACTTCTCTTCTTTGAATATCTGCGTTGCTTCTTAGGTTGTTCAAAAACGCCTCAAAATTGCTACTGCCTAACCCTGTACTAAGCGTTTCTGTTAAAGCATCCAGCTCATCCTGTTCCAAAGAATCGACCGCACCAGAATTGACTTGATTTAGCTCCAATAGCACAAATGTGCCGTTATCCAAAGTGATAGTTGTAAGCTCTGGAAGAGCGGTAGGCCTCGGCATACCGAAAGCCTTGGTTACAATTTCGCGATTCACTGTAAACGAATTGCGCTCGATGTCTTCCTCAACGATCCATTCTAATTCGTTTGCTTTCAATAACTCATCGAGTCCTTCGCCTCTTTCCGCGGCATCCAATAAATTTTCACCCACTTTCTGCACTTCCTCTCTCTCCATCTCAGTACGAATGATTACAGCGATTTCGGGTTGCACCTCTTCCAGGGTCGGCACTGCCGCTTCGTTGAATTCTTGAATACGTAAAACAACTGCCTGGCCNGTACCTAATTCAACAACATCACTGTTATTTCCATCNATTAAAACTTCGTCGGAAAAAGCCGCTGCGATCAANTCCTGATTAGANAAAATNGCGCTGCCACCAGAGCGTCCTATTGGTTCGCTCTGCAAAANAGGAAGATTAAGCTCTTCTGATATCGTGAGNAAATCTCCGGTCTCAAAAGCCAAATTGGATAAATTTTGAAGCCTTTCTGCATAAATCAACTCGATTTCGGCACTTTTTTTATCACGCTCAATCCTGTCTACAACTTCTTCGTATGGCTGAAAGGAATTTACTGAATCCTCAGTAAGTTTTACCAGATGCACACCAAATTCAGTAATAATGGGGTCAGATACCTCATTCACGGCAAGTATTTCGAGAGCCTCTTCTATTTCCGACGGAAATGCGCTTCCGTCTGTATAACCTATATCACCCCCTTCTTCGGCGGAGGCGATATCGCTGGAAAACTCTAATGCTAATGCTTCAAAATCTNCCCCTTCGAGAATTCGCTGCTGGGTTTCTCTAGCTAACGTGAGAACGTCGGCTTCGGCAAGATCCACTCCTACTTCAAACAAAATATGGGCCGCTCGTTTTTCCGATGAACCTTCGTATTCTTCACGTTCAGATTCATATTGGGCTTTTAATTCGATTTCATCGACTTCGATTTCTTCAGAAATTTCATCTTTATCCAAAATTACGTAACGTACTACTAAGCTTTCCTCATCGATAAAATCCTCCTTGTTCGATTCGTAGTATGCCGCTATCTGATCATCACTGATTGCCAAACCCAGTGTCCGTGCTCCAAGAATAACGGAGATATAACGAAAATCCCGGGTTTGACCACTAAGCTCGGCTAACCTGTTAAGTTCCGCCTCGGTCACAAAATTTGAACTGGAATATGCATTCGCGATCTGAGANAGAACNAGTTGTTGGCGCAAGAATTCTCGATATGACGCAACACTATATCCTTGTCCTGCAAGTGTACGTACCGCCAAATCAGGATTGAAAACCCCGCCAATCTGGAAAGATACAGTTTCTAACATCTGTCGGTCAATCTCATTACTGGAGATTACCATTGAAGCTTCTTCGGCTGATTGTAGGAGAATAATTTGTTCGATTAGCTGATTTAAAGCAATCTGCTCAAGTAAATCCTGGTCAATAGAATCAATTCCGGCTCCTATCGAGTTTAAAAGTTGCTGCGTATTGTTCTGAAGTTGGGCTTCTGAAATTTCCTGGCCATTGACCTCAGCAACCCCCGGCAAGGTTGTAGATCTCATTACCCCAAATAGAGCAAAAACCGCAATAATCACTCCAATAATGATTTTTGCAATTAAGCCCTGTGAATTGTCTCTAATATCTTGAAGCATTCTCTATTTCTATTGGGTNTTCTTTTCTAATAAAAATTAAAAAGGCGCATCATAGACGCGCCTTCAGTGTACAANTTGGGACGGGACAGCNACCACANCCGGCCNATAAATTGCCAANATNGTTAATATTAAAGCGCAAAATTATGTATTAAAATCCTGCGCTTAACANCTTTNTTTAATGTGACAGCTTAAAATATTACCACAAAGAATTAACTGATTCCTTAAGNGCCTTACCTGCCTTGAAGCTTGGTACACGAGCCGCCTTAATTTGGATNGGGGCACCTGTCTGGGGATTNCGACCAGTACGCGCTGCTCTATTCTTAGTAGCAAACGTACCAAAACCAACAAGCACAACCGGATCACCTCTTTTCAATGAACCTGTTATCGTATCAATCATTGCATCGATGGCGCGNCCTGCAGCTGCTTTTGGAAGGTCCGCACTTGTGGCAACAGCATCTATTAGTTCTGATTTATTCACATTATCCCCTTTTTACAAATTAGAAGTTGTTTTTCAATGAACGCCCAAATTTTTTAGCACCGATAAGAGAATGCTGACTTATAAAATGCACTAAATTAGTCATAAACTAGAAAAAAAGTTTGTAACTAAAAACAAAAATTTTTGAGCCCAGATTTAGTTCAGATTGTTTCCCCGAAAATTGCTCATACCCTAAGTATGTTGGGATCTTTATACCAATTGCCAGAAAGCTATGTCAACATAAAACACGCGGGATTAATGTGTATTTATGTGCTTTTCATCAGAGNCCGGATTGATATCTTCTTTCTTGCCTTTTTTTTCAGCTTTTGGCTTTGCTTTCTTGCTCAATGGAACAGGTTGATATTGCAAAGCCTTCTCCAACACCTCATCAATCCAACGTACAGGAACAATATCCAGATCCGCTTTAATGTTGTCAGGAATTTCTGCTAAGTCTCTCTCGTTATCGGCAGGAATGATTACTGTTTTAATNTTTCCGCGGTGTGCCGCTAGTAATTTTTCNTTCAAGCCACCAATGCGCAACACCTGNCCGCGCAANGTTATTTCTCCAGTCATGGCCACATCAGATCGAACCGGAATATNAGTTAGAACAGAAACAAGCGCTGTGCACATGCCAACACCTGCGCTAGGCCCATCTTTGGGCGTGGCTCCTTCAGGCACATGAATATGCAGATCAAGCTTCTCATGAAAATTTGTATTCAGACCAAGGGCCTCTGCGCGACTTCTCACTACAGTGAGTGCTGCCTGGATAGATTCCTGCATGACATCCCCAAGAGAGCCGGTCTTTATCGTNTTTCCTTTGCCTTCAACGGCTATGGCTTCAATAGATAATAATTCTCCGCCTACCTGTGTCCATGCTAGTCCCTTAACCTGTCCAATCTCATTTTCTTCCTCGGCNTTCTCGTAATCATATTTACGAACACCAGAATAATTTCCAAGCGTTTTGCTAGTGAGCTTGATTGGCTTNGTTTTCTCTAACATNGAATTTTCTTTTACNACCTTGCGGCAGATTTTTGCTATTTCGCGTTCNAATCCTCGCACACCNGCCTCTCGAGTGTAGTATCGAACTAGATCNCGAACAGGTTGTTCTGCGAAGACCANCTCCAGATCNTTTAGNCCGTTGTTCTTTTTCTGCTTAGGAATTAGAAAGCGCTCAGCGATATTNACCTTTTCGTCTTCGGTATAACCTGGAATCCGAATTACCTCCATACGATCCAAAAGTGGATCGGGTATATTCATGGTGTTTGAAGTACAGACAAACATTACATCCGACAAATCATAATCTACTTCCAGGTAATGATCGTTGAAACTGTGATTTTGCTCGGGGTCAAGAACCTCGAGCAGAGCAGATGCTGGATCACCACGATGATCCATCCCCATTTTGTCGACTTCATCGAAAAGAAACAGCGGGTTTCGCACACCGATCTTGGACAGCTTCTGGAGCAGCTTCCCTGGCAATGAGCCAATGTAGGTGCGGCGATGACCCCGGATTTCAGCCTCATCTCGAACACCGCCAAGTGCCATACGCACAAATTTACGATTCGTCGCCCGNGCGATGGACTCTCCTAGCGAAGTTTTACCAACACCCGGCGGACCAACCAGACAGAGAATTGGCCCCTTAAGCTTTTTAACCCGTTTCTGGACTGCAAGATATTCGAGGATGCGTTCTTTGACCTCTTTTAGCCCGTAGTGGTCGTTTTCCAAAATCTCCTCAGCCTTGGTTAAATCAAGACGAACTTTACTGCGCTTTTTCCACGGCACATTAACCATCCAGTCCAGATAAGTGCGCACTACTGAGGCCTCCGAAGACATCGGCGACATCAATTTTAGTTTGTTCAATTCCGATGACGCCTTTTCTTTAGCTTCTTTCGACATCCCGGCTTCATCAATCCGCTGTCGAAGTTCTTCTGCCTCAGATGGCACATCTTCTAGCTCACCCATTTCCTTTTGAATAGCTTTCATCTGTTCATTGAGATAGTACTCGCGTTGACTTTTTTCCATCTGTTTTTTAACCCGGCCGCGAATTCGTTTCTCAACCTGGAACAAGTCGATTTCAGCTCCGATCAAAGCCATTAAGTGTTCAATTCTCGGTTGTAGAGAAGCCAGCTCCAGGAGATTTTGTTTTTCTTGCAACTGCAATGACATGTGCGAAGCGATTGTGTCTACCAGCCTGCCCGGTTCATCGATACTAGAGATAGATGTCATTACCTCAGGAGGAATTTTCTTGCTTAGCTGCACATACTGGTCGAACTGAGATAAAAGTGACCGAATAAGCACNGCTGATTCCTTCTCGGGCATGTCCTCTGTTGGGAGAATATCTGTTTCAACCTTGAAGTAATTTTCTTNNAAATCTACATTGCTTATCTTTGCCCGATCCAATCCTTCTACAAGTACTTTGACAGTACCATCGGGGAGCCGAACCAACTGCAATATGGTTGCCACTGTGCCAATAGAAAATAAGTCGTCAAGGCTAGGTTCATCTTCGTTAGGGTTTTTTTGAGCCACCAGTAAAACCTGTTTATCGGCGCTCATCGCTACTTCCAGAGCCTTTATTGATTTAGGGCGCCCAACAAACAGAGGTTGTACAATCAANGGATACACCACAACGTCTCTAAGCGGAAGNAGAGGAAATGTTGCCTGATTTGAAAGTTCAGCGGACATAGTTAAAACCACCCTTGATAGCCTTATAGAACNGTATCACAGAAATGGAGCCGAGCCCGCAATAAATCAAGGGCCGACAGCTAGATTATTCATCGGCAGCCGATTTGCTAGGCTGTTCTACATTCTCGTACATCAACAACGGATCAGATTCCCCCTCTATAACTGCCGCATCGATGATGACTTTGCTAACATCTTNGAGGGAAGGAATTTTATACATACTATCTANTAGCACTGCTTCCATTATTGAACGCAAGCCTCGCGCACCTGTCTTCCTTTCTTGCGCTTTTTTCGCGATGGCATTTAAAGCATCNTCCCGAAATTGAATTTCGACGTGTTCCATCTCAAACAGCTTGAAGTACTGCTTAGTAAGAGAGTTTTTTGGCTCNCGAACAATCCTTACCAGAGCTTCAAGATCTAACTCGTCGAGGGTGGCGATCATGGGTAGCCGACCGACNAATTCGGGAATCAGGCCATACTTCACCAAATCCTCGGGTTCAACTTCCCGCAGTGTTTCACCTAATTGCGTATCGTTATTATGGCTTCTGACTTCGGCTGTAAATCCTATGCCGCCCTTGTCAGATCGATCGCGGATAATCCTATCCAATCCGGAAAACGCCCCGCCACAAATAAATAATATATCGGATGTATTGACTTGTAGAAATTCTTGCTGCGGGTGTTTGCGTCCCCCCTGAGGAGGCACTGAAGCTATTGTGCCCTCAATTAACTTTAATAAGGCCTGCTGCACACCCTCACCCGAAACGTCACGTGTAATTGACGGGTTGTCGGACTTCCGAGATATTTTATCAATTTCATCGATGTAAACGATACCAATCTGAGCTTTCTCTACATCGTAATCGCATTTTTGCAGTAACTTCTGAATAATGTTTTCAACGTCTTCACCGACATATCCTGCTTCTGTGAGAGTGGTCGCNTCGGCGATAGTGAACGGAACATCTAGAAGCCTCGCCAGGGTCTCTGCCAATAAGGTTTTACCTGTGCCCGTCGGCCCGATCATCAAGATATTGCTTTTGCCGAGCTCAACCTCTTGATTGGCTTTATCATAGTTAAGGCGTTTGTAGTGATTATAGACCGCCACCGACAACACTTTTTTAGCACTCTCTTGTCCGATAACGTAGTCGTCGAGAATATTCTTAATTTCTTCCGGGATAGGCAATTTGCGGATAGCAGAATCCGCGTCCTTTTCTTGGATTTCTTCCCGGATGATATCGTTGCACAAATCTACACATTCGTCACAAACGAAAACAGAGGGNCCTGCGATGAGCTTTCGCACCTCATGTTGNCTTTTCCCGCAAAANGAGCAATACAGCAANTTGCCGTTATCATCTNCNTTNCTGTNNNGATCNTCAGACATAATTTTTCAAAGCCTATTNTTACATTCTCTAANAANACNCCTAAAAATTNCCAACTAATTTTTACAATTAGGCGGTAACTTCTGGCNAAGTGNCAAACGTGCTCCCNTTNCGGATANGTTTAAACCCCCTGTCTANAATACAATNCCCACAAGCCCTCATAAAATGAAGTGAAGCGACCTTAATTGCAAGCCAAACCTTTTCAATTAATTTAGATTCCGAAGGTTTACTCTTCCAACTTAGATATCTCACTCTTTTTATTATCTTCTCTTCGCGCAATTACTTTATCCACTAAACCGTAATCAAGCGCCTCTTTGGCGCTCAGGAAATTGTCTCGCTCCGTATCCCGGGCTATGGATTTTTCCGATTGGCCTGTATTTATTGAAAGTAAAACATTAAGTAATCTTCTTAACTCTATGATTTCATTTGCTTGTATTTCAATATCTGATGCTTGGCCTTGAGCCCCACCGCTTGGCTGATGAATCATCATCCGAGAGTGCGGAAGAGCTAGGCGTTTACCCTTGGCCCCACCTGCCAACAACATGGCACCCATGCTGGCTGCCTGCCCCACACACATGGTACTAACGTCAGGTTGGATGAACTGCATCGTATCGTAGATAGACAAGCCTGCCGTGATTGAGCCTCCAGGTGAATTTATGTAGAGATGAATATCCTTGTCTGGATTCTCTGACTCAAGAAACAAAAGTTGGGCGACAATAAGATTGGCCATGTGATCTTCAACAACGCCAGTCATGAAGATGACTCGATCCTTAAGTAATCGAGAATAAATATCGTAGGAACGCTCTCCCCGAGCCGTTTGCTCTACAACGATTGGTACCAATGCGGCTTTGGATTGTGAAGTTTTGACCATAATGAAATCCTGTAAATTCTGACTGGTCTTAGCTGCTCTAGCAGTTACATCTCCTACGAGACGCCTCTATAGCCAAAATAGTCAGCCGGTTTAACGCAAATCTTGAGTACTTTGGCGTTCAGCTAATAGCGGGCTCAATCAACATCAACTGATGTCTGTTTGATCACTCCTGGGTTCTGGCTCCATAATTTCTTTATAGGAAACCTGCTCGTCGGTGATACTGGCCTGCTCGATAATGTAGTCAAAAACCTGATCTTCCAGTACTGCCGATTCGATCGCGGCCAATTGTTCCTTGTTACCGTAATACCAGTTAATTACATCATCAGGCGACTCATAGGTCGATGCCAATTCCTCGACAGACTCTCGAACTCTGGCTGGTTCTGCCTGTAATTTTTGCTGCTGTATGACTTCTCCTAATACCAAACCCAATATAACACGCCGCCCAGCTTGTTCCTGAAAAGGTTCATCGGGAAGCATAGAAAGATCGACTTCCTTGTTACCGCCCATTTGTTGAAAAGCCTGATTTTTCAATTGTTCAACTTCCGCCATAATAAGAGCTTCCGGGAGAGCGATATCTACCAATTCAATAACAGCATCCACAATCTTGTTTTTGAATTTCTTACGACTTGTTGTTTTCATCTCGCGAGTCATATTGTTGATAATTTCTTCACGAAAAGCACCCTCGCCTCCTTCTTCTACGCCGAAGCTACGAAAAAACTCTTCATCAGCCTCTGGGAGGATTTGTTTGCTCACTGAGTTAAGCTTTATATCAAATTGGACTGCCTGACCTGCTAATTCTTCATTGTGATACTGTTCAGGAAACTGAAGATCTAGGGTGATTGATTCTCCAATCTTCCGATCTAAAATGCCTTCCTCAAATCCGGGAATCATGCGCCCCGAACCGAGTTCCAGGTTGGTTCCTGTCATTTGACCGCCTTCGAATTCTTCCCCATTCTTCTTACCAACGAAATCGATATTAACCATATCGTTTTCCTGAGCTGCTCGGTCAACTTTCTCCCAGGTCTGCCGCTGGTGACGCAGAGTTTCAATCATTTCATCGACATCAGAATCGCCTATTTCTGCATGGAGTGTAACCTCCTCAATCTTAGAAAAATCCGGTAATTCAACTTCAGGATAAACTTCAAACACTGCTGAAAACTCGAAGTCTTCCCCTTCCTTCAAATTTCCAGCCTCAATCTGTGGCTGACCAGCAGGCTTCAAACTTTCCTGGTTCAGGGCTTCGAAGTAACTCTGATTCATTAATTCGCCAATAACTTCCTGCCGCACACCTTCCCCAAATTTAGTCTTTACAACCTTGAAGGGAACTTTCCCTTTTCTAAATCCTTTAAGCTGGATAGTCTTTGCTGTTTCTTGTAGTCGCGCATTCACAGCCGTTTCAACCCTTTCACCGGGTATGGCTATGGTCATTTTCCGTTTTAATCCTTCATTAGTTTCAATAGAAACTTGCATTTAGAGCCTCTTCATTCACAGACTACTCTGGCCCATGAGTTATTAGTTGAAAAATGGTGATGCTATTAAGCAGCAAAGATTCAAGGTGAATGGGTATAATGCCGAAAAATGGATACTGATTAGTAAAAAAAATTCAATGAGTTATTGAGCTTCAGCCAGACCGCGAAGTGCGCGATTTTCCCATATAGATATATCAACTTCAATCCATGGGTCAGTAGCTAGAAAGAAAGGAAAAGTAAGCTGCCGGCGTTTTTAGATGAATTTTCTCAGCCAGAAATTATTACTAATCAAATTTTACAGAATGAGACCGGGAAAAACCTTAATAATTACACTTGCACACGATGATACAACGACAGCAAATTACCGGCGTCATACTAGCAGGCGGGAAATCATCACGAATGGGTTTTTGTGACAAGNCCCTCATCANATTAGGTGGCACTCCNCTCATTGAGCATGTCATCAGAAATAGTAGTAACCAAGTAGGCCAACTGGTAATTAGCGCGAATCGAAATTCTGAAAAGTTTGAATACCTAGAACTNCCTCTAATTCCAGATATCAAACAGGCCTATGCTGGNCCATTGGTGGGNATTTTAAGNGNNATGTACTGGATGATATCCGCGGGGAAAACTCCTGACTCAACTTATTTAGCATGCTTCCCAGCTGATGTACCTTGGTTTCCCGACACTTTGATAAAACAGCTAACACGAGCATTAGAAACCCAATGCAAACGGGTAGCATGGAGTGAAAGCCGCGGGCAAGTGCAACCGCTGTTTTCACTATGGTCTCTCGAGACTCTGCCCGTTATTGAGCAAGCCGTCGCAAATGGCCAGTTCGGACCAAAATTAATTATGCCGTTAATTGATAATGTACTAGTAAAATTCGAAAATACTGACCATCGGCATTTTTTAAACATTAATACGAAAAAATCACTCCAGGTAGCCGAAAGTTTCATCAAAACATGAAATATTTTTGATTTTTATTGGAACCAATTTTTTTTTGTNCGTTTAAAAACATTTCCTATCCCATTGTTTCAACACGAAAAACNATGGCCCTCATGTTTCAAAAAGAATCGATATCTCATTGAATTAATTGCATTATTTTTGTTGTTTAAAATANGTACAAACCACTTTATTCAAGGGAGGTGGCATATTTTTTGCGTTCTTTAAATATTAATTCGTTACGATTATGTTACTAGTACTCGCTAGCTTAGGGTTACACACTGATTTTACAGTCAGAGCTGATAACTNATTAGCTGCAACCTTAAGCTAGCGGAGACCAATTCTGCTTGAGGGATNCACAGCTCTTATTCTTTCTTTTGAAATACTAGAGAAGTAGANTTTATGCAATAGCGTAATCCGCTTTCTGNNGGGCCATCGGGAAATACNTGGCCAAGATGGGAATNACATTTTCTGCATACCACCTCGGTCCGAATCATGCCGTGAGAATAGTCCGCTNNCTCGGTAATATCGTTTTCAGAGGANGGCCNGTAAAAACTCGGCCAGCCNGATTCTGAATCATATTTAGCTTCAGATGAAAAAAGAGGCACCCCACAAGCTCCACAGTGATACATGCCCTGATCCTTTAAATTCCAGTACTTACCNCTAAATGCAGGCTCAGTACCCTTCTCTCTGAGCACATGGTAGCTCTCCGCCTCTAATTCTTCGCGCCACTGGGATTCGCTTTTTGTGATCTTGTTCGTNGTATCAGAATTTTTTGTCATTGCTTACAATCACCATTTCTTGTCTAACATAACTTATTGTAGAATATGGGCTTTCAAGCCTGAAGTGTTGCGCTTAATACTTCGCTCTTCCGTTTAGTCACTATTCCGTTAACCCAAGATTTTATCGGAATCGAAAAACAGTTACATCAACTCCTGCAAAGCCGACAACTCTATTATGAAACAGATCGAACCCGTAACAGCAATCANCCCCGATAACATTGAGCAATCTCATAAGCTCGATAATATTTGCTACGATATTCGTGGTCCAGCTCTAGAAGAAGCAAAAAAGCTAGAAGACGAAGGNCACCAGATATTGAGACTAAACATAGGTAACCCAGCTGCTTTCGGTTTCAATGCCCCAGACGAAATCCTGATTGATGTTGTCCAAAATCTTCATTATGCGCAAGGCTACAGCGACTCCAAAGGCCTATATTCAGCTCGCAAGGCCATCATGCANGAATGCCANANATTACANATCAACAATGTCAATATCGAAGATATATANTTNGGTAACGGCGTAAGCGAACTGATCACCATAGCGATGCAAGCGCTGCTTAACGATAGCGATGAAGTATTGATCCCAGCTCCTGATTACCCACTATGGACCGCNGCGGTAAGTTTAAGTGGTGGGAAACCAATACATTATTTGTGTGATGAACAGGCNGATTGGTACCCTTCAATTACAGACATCGAATCAAAAATTACAGNCCGCACTCGGGCCTTGGTTATCATTAATCCGAACAACCCAACGGGCGCTGTCTACAGCCGAGAAATTTTGTTAGATCTTGTTGACCTGGCTCGTAAGCACAAACTAATCCTATTTGCCGATGAAATCTATAGCAAGATTGTGTACGACGATTCTAAGTTTTTTNCAGCGGCTTCTCTGTGTGACGACCTCTTTATTGTCACCTTTAACGGTTTATCAAAATCCTATCGACTGGCGGGATTTCGTTCCGGTTGGATGATTTTAAGCGGGCCCAAGAATGGTGCTGAGAGCTATATTGAGGGCCTCGAAGTTCTCACCAATATGCGCTTGTGCGCAAATGTACCAGCTCAGCTCGCTGTGCAAACTGCGTTGGGTGGTCATCAGAGTATTAACGAGTTTNTCTTGCCCGGAGGGCGGCTCCGNCNGCAACGAGATTTGTCTTGGGANTTGTTAAACCAGATNCCGGGTTTGACCTGNGTCAAACCTACAGGNGCGATCTATATGTTCCCTCGGCTGGACCCAGCTGTGTATAAAATCGAAGATGATTTGGCTCTGGTAATGGATATTCTCCGCCAGGAAAAAATCCTTGTAGTACAGGGGAGCGCTTTCAATGTTGGTGACAAGCAGCACTTACGNCTGGTATTTCTGCCCAATGAAGATGAGCTTAAGAAAGCAATTGGGAAGATTGATCGCTTATTAGCAAATTACCGAACCACTTAATAAAACNTAANCCCCAAAACTTGCAGTACGNCCCGCTGCNNTTCTGTTAGATTNGNTCNTGGTAGCATTATCTNATTGAATTCTNTTCGCCCTACCATATTNNGNCGAAGCTGATCAAAAGCATCGGCAANATTTTCATGNTTGTGGGATTCTTTGAATTTTTCNCTAAGGCTGCATAATGGAAAGAGTTCCAATACGNTTGCCCATNGATCTTCTTNTAAANNACCNGTTATCTTAACTTCCTTATNTTTCTCGCATATAGTTTGACNTTGTACTGGCAAACCGAATTNTTNCTGAATTTGCTCAAAAATANGTACCATCGCANTTCTTTTCGCTTCCATGCTATATCCNGCAATATGTGGTGTTGCAATATCNACCCTTTGAACTAAAGCAGAATNGGTAACTGGCTCGTTTTCCCAAACATCGACGATACAGGTAAGATCGGNTCGCTGATNCAAAAGCTCCACCAGGGCATNTTCATCAACTACAGACCCCCGGCAGGTATTTATCAGTAGAGCCGACTGGGGTAATGCCGATAAACGCTCAAAATTTAGCAGCCCATAGGTTGCATGCTCGTTGTCTTTAGTCAGTGGCACATGCAAGGAAACTACGTCNCATTGCATTATTGCNTCTATNGNGCAGTATTTCTCGAGCGCAGGCTCAGNANCNGAATCTTGCAAGGGAGGGTCGCAAATAAGCACTTCAACATTTAATCGTCTTAACTTCTCCGCAAATAATCCACCTACATGGCCTCCCCCTACAATACCCACTTTGCAATCTTCCAGGACGAGAGATTTCATTTTGATGCAGTAAGCGAGAGCAGCNAAACAATAGTCTACTACTGCGTTGGCATTACTGCCCTTAGCATCAGCAAAGGCTATACCTTTATTTTCCAGATAAGTATTATCAATGTGNTCGGCACCACTCGTGAACGTACCTACAAATTTGATACTGGAAGCTTCTAAAAGATCAGCGTCTACCCGTGTAATAGATCGTACTAGCAGGGCTTCCGCATCTTTCAAGTGACTCTTATTAAGTTCTCGTCCCGGAACAAGTACCANCTCGCCGATTNTCNCAAAAGTCNTCTGCACACCATACAAATTGGTATCTGCAACTATCTTCATAGGAAATTTACTGTTTGCTAACTCGNTGAGCTAAAGTCATTANCCGNTCCNGGTCTCGCNTNCTGAATTTGTAATTCTTGAGAAAGTCACCAAACAAACCTTTATTCATTCGTTCCGGCTTTAACTCTTCTAACACGACGTGGCCAAATGACTCTTCTGGATCCTCAACATTGCAAATAATAGTCGCTAGAACTTTGCTTAGCTTCGCTAGTTCACAGTGCTCCCTCAGTAACTCTGTTAGGCGCCCAGCCCCGCGGATAGGTAAATCTCTTACTTTATCGAGATTCCCATAGATAGCTTCCAGTGATGAAAATCTATTCAATAGCTCCTTAGCTTTTACCGGCCCAACCCCTGGAATACCGCTAATGCAATCGACCGAATCACCACTGAGCCCTAGATAATCTGGAAACTGTTCCGGNNAAATACCGAACTCGTCTACGACGTTAGCACGGAATCGCTTACGATTGTTACCATAGTCCCATAAGCAATCAGCTTCTTTTTGTAGCAATTGAACAAGATCTTTATCGCGCGAAATAATGTGGACATCACAATCGCTTTCTGCGCGAACCCTATTCGCAATTGTGCCTATAATATCGTCTCCTTCGTATACTTTACTCACAAAAGATGCCAGCCCTATTATGGAACAGAACTCACTACACCCTGTTAACTGCATTTCAAGGTTTTCATCGGGTAATTCACGGTTCGACTTATAATTTCCGCAGAGCTTGTGTCGGAATCCACAAAACAAACTTGCATCGTGGGCAACGGCCACATGACTAGGCTGAACACGGCGCATAAACTGAAACAGGAAACTCATAAACCCATACAACGCACTTAAATCTTTTCCATTTTCATCATGGCACTCGACGTAAGGGGAGAAATGGGCTCTGAAAATATAAATAGAAGCNTCTATCAAGTAGACTGGGCCCGNAGTTAGCNAANGACTCACTGACCTGTATCCTTTAGTCAGGTTTTTTTTTAATTANGTAGAAGTACTCTTCATCTTTTTTCCCGGTTTCTAGTAATTCATGTCCAAGATAAAGACAAAACTTTGGAATATCTCGAGTTGTTGACGGATCGGTGGCCCTTAATNTCAAAAATTCTCCAGGGCTTAAGTCTCGAATNTTGTTGTGNAATAGCATTACCGGCTCCGGACAGTATAACCCCGTTGCATCTAGNTCTTGATTTNGCGCTACGCCATCCNTTTGCTTTACTTTTTTATTCAAATNCNCCGGTATTCTCTCAGAGGTTACTTAATGGNAAACAAATTGCAGGTTTCTGTCTCGNTATCAAAGTTTATCTTAATCTCTCCTTGCAGTAACTGCTGNNGAATTTGTTCTATTTTNTGTTCAAATGNATATTCTNTTACACCATATTCTGTNCCTTCACGGGTNATATATTCCTCAATTATGGCCCTGAGAGNTTCTTCCGAAAGTTTGGTATAAGGGATTTCCATCATTAACATTATTTACTGTGATCNTAGAATCCCACTNANNCCNCNAANCANACNGTNAAACACCTAAACNNGCTCNGCCACATCCAGNCGGNGCTTAAGCTCTCGCTCTATATGCAGATCCCGGAAAGGAAAAAGACCGACATCTGCCAGCTGGGAGAGAGAAACGTTGGTAATACTGCGAAATATTGACTCTATTCGACCTGGGTTCTTTTTATCCCATTGTCGTAGCATAGACTTGATAGACTGTCGTTGAAGATGGTTTTGGCTTCCACACAGGTCACAAGGAATGATCGGAAAGTTCATAAGTTTGGCATAACGATCAATCTCCAATTCCTTGCAATAGGCAAGCGGCCGAATAACTATATTACGCTTGTCATCACTCAACAGCTTTGGAGGCATTGCACTGAGATTCCCTCCATAAAACATATTAAGAAAAAGTGTTTCTACTATATCGTCACGATGATGGCCCAGAGCAATTTTGTCGGCTCCTAAAGATTCAGCGTAGTTATACAGAATGCCACGACGCAATCTCGAGCAGAGCCCGCAATATGTTTTCCCTTCCGGTATCTTTTTCTTAACTATTGAATATGTATCCTGTTCAATAATTTTGTAATTAATTTGTAATTCTTCTAAATATTGGGGTAATACATGCTCAGGGAATCCAGGCTGTTTCTGGTCAAGATTCACTGCGTGAATCCGAAACTTAATCGGCGCATATTTTTGCAAGCTCTGAAGGATATTTAAAAGGGTATAAGAATCTTTTCCCCCAGAAANGCACACCATTACCAAATCACCATCCTCGATCATATTGAAATCAACAATGGCNCGCCCAACATCTCGCCGCAGATTTTTTTGGCTCCTGTTAAGCTCAAACTGATCTTTTTTTATAGTCACGCAAATCTCCGTAGGCTGGAAATTAAATCCGCTCCAAGACTGTCGCTATACCCTGACCTAGCCCGATACACATAGTGGCAAGGCCCAACTCCACATCCTTTTCCTCCATATTATTGAGCAGAGTGGTTGTAATCCGGGTACCAGAACAACCAAGGGGATGACCAAGGGCGATTGCCCCTCCCTTGAGGTTTACTTTGTCGTCGACGACATCTAGTAATTCAAGATCTTTCAGCACCGGAAGCGATTGAGCGGCAAAAGCTTCATTCAACTCTACACAGCCGATATCGTTTATAGTTAAACCAGCTTTCCTAAGCGCTTTCTGAGATGCAGGAACAGGACCATATCCCATAATAGAGGGATCCACACCGGCATAAGCCATAGACCTAACTCGAGCTCTGATCTTCAGATTCAACGACCGCGCTCTTTCAGCCGAAACCAACAGCATGGCTGAAGCTCCGTCTGAAATCTGAGAGGAGGTTCCCGCGGTGACAGTTCCATTAGCAGGATCGAACACTGGCCGCAATTGAGCAAGACTTTCCAAGGTAGTCTCGGCCCGAATAGTTTCATCATGCTCTATAAGAGTTTTAAAACCCTCGCCGTTGTGTCCCTCAATTGGCACTATTTCATCTGTAAATCCACCAGAACCACGGGCCTGATCGGCAAGCTTATGCGAGCGTACCGCAAATTCGTCCTGTAGTTCGCGGCTGATACCGTGCATTTTAGCGAGCACTTCAGCGGTTACTCCCATCATCCAAGAAGCTTTGGCGATATGCTTTGACGCTTTTGGATTGGGTATTAACCCATGCGTCATTGTTACGTGCCCCATATGTTCGACACCACCTACAATAAACTGGTCACCATTGTCACTCTGAATTGCGGTGGCCGCTGTATGCAGAGCCGACATGGAAGAACCGCACAGCCGGTTTACTGTCTGA
The DNA here is from genome assembly GCA_002694855.1 of Gammaproteobacteria bacterium. Taxonomy (GTDB): domain Bacteria; phylum Pseudomonadota; class Gammaproteobacteria; order Pseudomonadales; family Pseudohongiellaceae; genus UBA9145. The sequence goes on along the minus strand of NZNL01000035.1, from coordinate 21,362 downwards.
CCACAAGTTGAATGAGGTAATACCGACATCAAGACAGCATTTCGCGCAATATTCCAACCTTGTTCAAGAGTCTGATTAACGCAGCCCCAGATAACATCTTCCATTTCCTCGGCTTTAACAGATGGATTTCGCTCTACTAGGATATCGATAAGTCGGGCCGAAAGCTCTTCAGCACGCACATTCCTGAATGCGCCTTCCTTGGAGCGAGCCATTGGCGTCCTGATTCCATCGACAATCACCGCATCTCTATCATTCAAATTCATCCTTTTCTCCCTAGCTTTATACGTAGTAGGTTTCGCCGGCGGCTGCCTTAGCTCGCATTTTTTCGGTAGGCTTATAGATTTCACCAAGCTCACTATATTTATCCGCCTTTTCACAGAAAGCAGCAATGCCTAGACTGTCTATATAACGCAAGGCACCACCTCGAAATGTCGGGAATCCTAGACCTAAAACCAAACCCATATCCGCTTCGATCGGTGTTTCAACGATACCATCTTCTAGGCATCGCACCGTTTCCAGGCACATTGCTAACATCATCCGCTCAATAATTTTTTCATCACTGTAATCGCTTGAAGCAGACTGAGCTCCAGCTATTAGTGAGCCTGCTTCTGGATTTTGTAGTTTCTTTGGCTTACCTCGTTTGTCAGGTTCATAAAGATAAAAGCCTTTACCCGTTTTCTGCCCGAAATATTTCCTTTCATAAAGCCTGTCGATAGCACTATCAAATGTTATGATCATACGCTCGAAACCTGCCGCCATTACTTCCTGACAATGAACGGCGGTATCAATTCCGATCACATCCAGAAGATACGCCGGTCCCATCGGCCAACCAAAAGCTTCCAATGCCTTGTCAATCTGGCGAAAGTCTGTACCTTCGTGAATTAATTGGGAAAAAGCACCAAAGTAGGGGAACAAAATGCGGTTCACGAGAAATCCGGGGCAGTTGTTTACTACGATCGGCGTTTTACCCATCTTCCTCGCATAAGCGACAGCAGTCGCGACAGTCGTCTCACTGCTGCGGGCACCACGTATTACCTCTACTAGAGGCATAGCTGATACCGGATTGAAAAAGTGCATCCCGCAAAAGTTTTCCGGCCGTTTAAGAGATATTGCTAGTTCATCCACCGAGATAGTCGAAGTATTGGTAGCGATAATGGTGTCGTTACGGACCTGTTCCTCAAGTTCAAACAGTACCTTTTTCTTTAAATTTGTATTTTCGATAACGGCTTCCACCACAATATCGGCCCTATCAAAACCCTCATAGGTTAAAGTAGGTTGAATATTGGAAATCAGGTTGACCATCCTGGCGGAATCCATTTTCCCTCGAGACACCTGTTTATTTGCCAATTTATACGCCTCACTCATACCCAGATCGATTCCTTCCTGAACAATATCTTTCATAAGGATAGGGATGGCTTTTAATGCTGATTGGTAGGCAATACCACCACCCATTATGCCAGCCCCTAGCACGGCCGCCTGTCTGATCTCTATTGCACTGGCAATAAGTTTTTTGCTTTTGCCNGACAAGAACTGGTCATTGAGAAACATCTGTACTAAGTTGGCCGCAACCTTAGACTTGGCAAGCTTTACAAAGCCCTTGTGCTCGGCCTCCAATGCTCCCGCCCTATCCAGAGTCGCCGCATTCTTCATCACTTGTATGGCGNTAACTGGCGCTGGATAATGAATACCTGCCTTTCTGCCCACNATCCCCTTTGCCGAGTCAAAAGCTACATTCATTTCAATCGGCGTAAGGGTCAATGCAGAAGTTTTGCGTTGACGTATTTTTTTATAGTCAAACTTACCCTCATTGCATTGTTGAATGAGAGTCACTGCCGCCTCCAATAACTTTTCTTCTTCTACAATTGCATCTAATAAACCTTCTTCGAAAGCTTGTTGAGACTTAATGTGGGAACCACTACTTATCCATTGATTTGCGTTATCAGCACCTATCAACCTTGGCATGCGCACGGTACCTCCAAATCCCGGAAGGATACCAAGCCGAACCTCTGGGAAGCCCACCACTGCGCCGCTAGTACCAATTCGATAGTCCGTGCAAATTGCCATTTCAAATCCGCCGCCGAGCGCGAAACCGTTTATGAGGCTTACTGTGGGGACCGGTAAGTCTTCGATATTATTAAATATTTTGTTGCCGCCCTCCAACCAATCCATTATCTGATCTTCAGATTCGCTGAATTTCGCAATAAATTCAGTAATGTCAGCTCCCACAATAAAGGCAGACTTGGCACTGGAAAAAATCACACCTTCAATATTAGTATTTTGAAGTTTAGCTACCGCCGCCTGCAGTTCTTCCAAAGTNTGCTGGTTGAACTTATTAACCGAGGATCCTTCCAAATCAAAGACTAGATGAGCGANGCGAGATGGCAACAAATCCACTGTTAACGCCTTGCCTTGATAAATCATCTTGCTCTCCAATTACTTTCAGCTATAGCCTGTTACTCAGGGGGCCGCATTATACCTTTGGCCCAGATGATTAAGAAGACTCGGGTACAGCTAGCNNCTGATGATTTGAGGTATCATTTGTAGCATTAAGGTATCCTCGGGGAGAAAGCCAGTGAGAGCATTACTCATAACTCTGTTGCTGCTTACGANCATAGCGCGGGAAAGCTTAGCCGCGGAAAATGGCGTGATAATTCTTTATCACCACNTAGCCACCAATACACCTTCCTCAACTAGCATCTCTCCGGATGATTTCAGAGCACACCTTGAATACTTGCGCGATAATCAATTTAACGTAATTCGGCTAGATTCACTCATTGAAAATTTAAAAAACAATCGCCAGCTTCCAGATCGGGCTGTTTCTATCACATTTGATGATGGATATTTATCCATATATGAAGAGGCTTTTCCTCTACTTCAATCCTTTGATTTTCCGTTTGCGTTATTCGTGAGCTCCGATCCACTCAATCGTAACCAGGCAAATTACATGAGCTGGGAACAGGTGAGGGAAATGTCCGAAGCCGGTGCTCTTGTTGCTAACCATATGGTAGAGCACCCTTATATGCTCAATCGATTCGATGGTGAGGGACAGGAACAGTGGCTAGAGCGNCAGCGCGCCGAATTACTGGTAGCGGAAGAAACAATTACCCGAGAAACCGGTCAATCACATCGNTACTTGGCNTACCCCTACGGCGAATTTAATCCGGCAATCAAGTTGATGCTTGCAGAACTTGATTTCATAGGACTAGCACAAAATTCCGGAGCAGTCGGGTTTAATTCAGATTTTCTCGCCCTGCCTCGCTATCCTCTAGCTAGCATTTACGCGAACCTGGACACGGCCAGTACAAAGTTTGATACCAAGGCTTTTAACGTAAGGCTGGTAAGCCCGAAATCTCCAGTGGTCACCGTTCGGAACCCCTCTGTTACGTTGCAATTCGGTCCCGGTAACTACAGCTTTTCGCAGATAGCATGTTTCGCCAACAGTCAGCCTATTCCAATGAACTGGCTGGATCGAGAAGCAGGACTGGTAGAACTGGTTCCTGATCAGGAATACAGTGGAAGACGCTGGCGATATATTTGTACAGCTCCGGATCCAGGAACTAACAGCTACTATTGGTACTCAGTTCAATGGATACATTCGGAAAACTAGAAGTTTCTAACCGTCATCTCTCAAGAGAAGATTATTCTGGATAATTAGGTTTTGAAGCTCATCCACGTAAATATCACCACGTTCCGAATATCGATCCAGCCCATACGCCAACCTCACTGGGTCAAGCTCCCCTTGGCGCTGACGCATGCCTGCCCGCACTTCTCTTAGATATCGATAGGATGGATGGCTGTTAATATTTAAAAAATAGGCTTTAACCGAGCTTTCCACCGATTGAAAGCTTTTTACTTCGTGTGTTGCCCCCTTGCGGCGTTCAGCTGGGACCATTCCGCACCCTTCTTTATAACACCATTGGCCGAATACATTATTGCCTTCCAGAGCAAATCGGGATGTTCCCCATGCAGACTCATTAGCTGCTTGCGCTAGAGCTAGCGAAACTGGTATGACGTCAATGCGCAGCATAAGCTCATTTATGATGTCGTTGTCGCTGTTGAATTGCTCCAATTTTATGCGATAGATATCGGCAAGATCTGACACCCACTGCTTCTCGGTAGGGCTAAAGGTAAAGCCACTATTTGAAATATCTGCATAGGATTTTAATTCTTTGCGTAGAGTTGTAATTCCGAAGTTTTCCGCAACAATAAAGCCTTGTAAGTAATCCAAAAACTGTTGCTTCTTTAACTCGACACTTTGTATTGAGGTGAAATCCGGAAACACAACCACAGGAACCTGATCTTTGTCAGGCATGGGATTGGTGGTGTCAGTGGGATTTAAAAATTGTAAAACTACAATTAAGCTGACAATAGCCGTGAGCAGCCCAGCGGGAGCCAGCAAACTGCGTGCGCGAAAATCGTTAAGTAAACCCTTCATAGCAAGACTAACAATAACTACCTATTTCGCTGGTCGTGTGATTTTTTACCCGGAACCCTAGACTTACTCTTCACCGTCTTTTCTAACAATAAAATATAAACCCATCTATCTGATATATATAAACATAAATTCAAGTTGCCATTGAGAACTAAAGCCAATTCAAGTCTATATCGACCGAATTCAGCATAACACAAGTCATAATATTTCAGCATTCAGATCACCTGAAAGCGCGGAATGACCATACCAAAAACAGAATCATCGCAAATGGAAGTGTATGGAATTATAAAATGAATAGTTATTAAATCTCTGAATTTTTATTCCTTCCCGATTGTACTGCCACCTTGGCAGTCTGGCGACACAGGAATATTACCTTGTTGCTTTTCCCATTCGGCCGGCGAATACAAATGCAAAGCCAAAGCATGTATACCGCTGCTCAACTCTTCAGATAGAAGCGCATATATACATTGGTGGCGCTTTACGCGAGAGAGCTCTCTGAAAGATTGGCATACTACGGTCAGCTTGAAATGTGAGTCTGTCGCTGATCCGCCATGCATGTGACTTTCATTTTCAATCTTCAGTACAGTAGGCGTGAGATTTTTCTCAATTTTTGAATGGATTATTGATTCGGTGATTGACCGTTGTTCCATATTCGATGCTCTATTTTATTTGTATTTGATTACAATGTAGCCATAGCCAGATTATAACGCGACGATAGATTGCATCGTAGTGGAGATTGAACTTAAGCGTCGCTAAACTGCAGTCCGCTATTATTTCAAGAAGGTCTTTTAATGAGCATTTCATGGTACCCGGGGCATATGCACAAAAACCGTAAGGCATTAGTTAAGCTATTACGGGAAGTAATTGCTGTCATAGAAGTACTAGATGCTCGGGCGCCTAACGCCACTGCTAACCCTATGCTAGCAGAGGCTTGTGGGAACAAGCCGCGTATCAAGGTGCTCTGCAAAGCTGATCTAGCTAACCCACAAGCTACTGCCAAATGGCAGGAATACCTGAACACTCAACCAAACATGACATGCCTTATTAGCGAATTCGAAAACTCAAAAATAAAAGGGGAGCTACTGCAAGAGGCTAGGCATGTAATCAGAAGAAACAATGAAAATAAAGAGATAAAGCACGAGCTCGCCATCATCGGCATTCCCAATGTTGGAAAATCAACGTTGCTAAATAAATTAGCAAACCGAAAACTAGCTAAAACTGGTAATGAACCGGCTTTGACCCGCACTCAGCTGCGCATAAATTTGGATGACATTTGGTACGTGATCGATACGCCGGGAATTATGTGGCCAAAGCTAGAAGATCAGGAAGGAGCCCGAATACTCGCAATGCTTGGCAGCATTCGGAATACAGCATACGAAGTGGAAGAAATTGGTTGGTTTGCTTCGGAACTATTACTAAAATGCTTCAGAAACCCGTTAGCAGAGCGTTATAAATTACCCGAAGACGTGGTATCTCCAAACCAGCTATTACTGTATATAGCGCAAACCCGAAGTGGCCTCGACAAGGGTGGCAAACCCGANTTCCACAAAGCATCTGAAGTATTACTAAATGATATTCGCTCAGGTAAACTAGGCCCCTTAAGTTTGGAACACGCTCCAGACTAGCTNCGCGCCTATAGCAAAGCTGGTTGGANACATTAGCCAAAAAAGAGCTAAAAACATTAAGTGACTATGGTAAACACACCTATTCTCGAACGCTCCGAGCCTACAATTAGTCTGGCTCCTTCCGGCNCACATTCTGCTTTCANNTGGCATTGNAGTGAACAAATNTCATCACTGAATATCGTGATGGAAAAATATGTTCATACGGTTACTNGCGCGATTCATTACCATATGGCCAGTACTAATAATGAGAATGTGTTTCTGGTCGCCTTTAGAACACTGCCGACTGACTCCACTGGCGTAGCACATATTTTGGAGCACACCGTGCTGTGCGGAAGCGAGAAATATCCAGTCAGGGANCCATTCTTTATGATGATTCGTCGCTCGNTGAATACATTTATGAATGCTTTCACCAGCAGCGATTGGACAGCCTACCCATTTGCCAGCAAAAATCGGAAAGACTTTAATAACCTTTTAAATGTGTACCTAGATGCGACTTTTTTTTCACGACTACATGAACTGGATTTCGCGCAGGAAGGTCATCGTCTTGAGTTTGCGGAACCCGATAACCCGGCCAGTGAATTGCAATACAAAGGCGTCGTCTATAACGAGATGAAAGGAGCCATGAGTTCCGCAGATAGCGTTTTATGGCAAACCATGAGTAAGCACCTTTTTCCTACAACTACCTACCATTACAACAGTGGCGGTGAACCGGATCATATCCCCAACCTAACTTATGAAGAACTGATCAATTTCTATGAAAGTCACTATCACCCGAGCAACGCCGTATTTATGACTTATGGCGATATTCCTGCCTGTGAACACCACCAGGCATTTGAAGAGCTTGCATTATCCCGCTTCGAACGCCTCGATACTAATATCGGAGTTGGAGATGAAATACGCTACCCGGCTCCTATTAAGGTCGAAGAAGCCTATGCCTCAGATGATGACAACCCTGACAAATGTCATGTTGTTATCGGATGGCTACTCGGGAAAAGCACTAACCTGTCTGAGCTATTCAGGTACCAGCTACTCTCCAGTGTGTTGCTCGACAATAGCGCGAGTCCATTATTAAAAGCACTGGAAACCTCCGAGCTCGGAAGTGCGCCTTCCGGTATATGCGGGCTCGAAGACTCCAATCGAGAAGTGAGCTTTATAGCTGGTCTTGAAGGCTGCGCTTTTTCAGTGCGCGATAAAGTGGAAGCTCTGGTACTCGATACATTGCAGAGCTTGACAGACCAAAGCCTACCGCAAGAACAGGTTGAAGCGGCACTGCATCAGTTAGAGTTGAGTCAGCGGGAAATTTCTGGTGACAGTTACCCCTATGGATTACAACTGATTCTTACCGGGCTATCCACAGCGGTGCATCGGGGTGATCCTATCAAGTTATTGAACATCGACCAGGTATTGGCAGACTTACGCGAAGCAATCAAAGACAAGCAGTTTATCCCGAATCTCGTTAAGGAGCTGTTATTAGATAATCCCCATCGGGTTTCACTGACCCTTAAGCCCGACCGCAAATTAGAAAAACAAAAAATAAACGCTGAAAAGAAAACGCTTGAAGATATTAAATCTTCATTATCCGCATCGGGGGTTGATCAGATAATTCAACAGGCCAAGATACTTGCCGCCCGGCAGTTACAAGAAGATGATTCTAATTTGCTACCCAAAGTAACTTTGTCAGATGTGCCAACCAAAATAAGTGAGCCTGCTCGTGAAGATGAGGCGCTCGGGTGCTCCAGCCTACCTGTTTCCTTCTATGGCCAAGGCACAAATGGGCTCAGCTATCAGCAAGTGGTCGTGGAATTACCTTTATTGAGCNCGGAGCTTTTGGAAATCCTACCTCTNTATACAAGTTGTTTAAGTGAATTCGGTATCGGNGAAAAGAGCTATGAAGAAGTACAGGCCTGGCAGGCACAGGTAAGCGGGGGAATAAATTGCTTTAGCAGTATTCGGAGCAGTCTGGACGATGTCCAGCAANCTAGGGCTTTGTTGACCTTTTCCTCAAAATCTCTTGCAAACAACCACAGTNAAATGTCAGNCCTGCTCTTTGAAACGATTTCGTCTGTCCGGTTTAACGAGGAACAGCGTCTGAAAGAGCTNATCGAGCAACTGTTTACTCGAAAAAAGGCCAGCATCACCGGACAAGGTCACAGCCTAGCAATGATTCTGGCTTCCAGTAAGATGAGTGCCNCTTCTCACCTAGCGCATAATTTTGGGGGTCTTGAAGGGATTCGTCGNCTAGAAAAACTGCACGATCAACTCGAGTTAAGNGAAACTAGAACACACCTATTTTTACAACTTGCGCGCCTTCATGAAAAGGTGTGCTCCGTTCCCCGCCAGTTCTTGCTTATTGGTGAGCCTGAGCTCAAAAGCGCCCTGNTTCAAGACATCGATAAAGCCTGGTCTGGTTCGAAGTGCCCAAAACGTAGCTCTATTTTTAGCTTAGCTCCACTCAGGGANCAAGTAACTGAAGCTTGGACCACGTCAACACAGGTAAATTTTTGTGCAAAAGCATATCCTACGGTACCTTCCACACACGAAGATAATGCATTGCTTCATGTCCTTGCCGGNTTTATGCGAAATGGCTACTTACATCGCACTATCAGNGAACAAGGCGGTGCTTATGGTGGNGGCGCTGGTCAGGACTCAAATTCGGCCTCTTTTAGATTTTTCTCNTATCGTGACCCAAGGCTGCAAGCAACGCTGGATGACTTTGACCACGCCGTTGAATGGGTTGTCTCNGGAAAACACCAAGGTCACCAGCTTGAAGAGGCAATACTCGGGGTAATTGCGGCCATGGATAAGCCCTCGTCACCTGCCGGAGAAGCGAAACAGGCGTTCTACAACAATTTGTTNGGGAGCNACATAGAACATAGAATGACATTCAGACACCGNGTATTGGCAACGACGCTTGAGGATCTGAGAAACGTAGCATATCGCTATTTCAATCCCGATAAAGCAAGCATTGGTGTCATTACTAATAAAGGAGCAACCGAATCTTTATCAAAGTTAGGGTTCAAAGTAGTAGATTTATAGAAAATCGAAATATTGACTGTGNTTTCTTANTTGTTTTTANATTCNTGGAAATAGTCCAAANACCTGAANCTTAAGGGAACTTTACCCTTCGGTCACAGTCTNAATCAATGTAGGTAGATGTTGTACAAAGTTGTAATTTTTGTTCCATTTATCTCTCCCTTGATAGTGTGTTAAACCCAACAACGCNAGTTGTTGGGTTTTTTTTNCCTGGAATTCNTACNATATCCTAGCAACNGCCCGCCCTGGACTTNAATGTCAATCTTGNATNAANTCCGTNAAANATTAGCNGAATTCNAATTCTCTCCTCGGGCTTAATATGCGGTTGCATCCCACATTCTCCTGTCCTCTCTTGCCATAAATTACTTACAATTGGCCGACATTTCTCTATACTAGGCCCGCCAATAATACTGGGCTCCTTCAGGAGTGATGTGACGGCCGAACTCAAAAAAATTTGAGAAGCTGAAAGCATTAAGAAATGGGGCCCGTGGCCGCTAGTAGTGTTGGTCACTTTCGTAAGATGAAGAGTGGCTAAACCCGCGCCATCATTGAGTTTGCAGTAAATATTAAGAAATGAAACCCACCAATATCTCTGACCCGAACTACTTTCATAAAGTAGTTGATTGTCAGTGGGCATGCCCAGCCCATACGCCGGTGCCGGAATACATTAGGCTTATCGCCGAAAAACGGTATACCGATGCCTACATGATCAACTGGCAGTCAAATGTCTTCCCTGGCATTCTTGGTCGAACCTGTGACCGGCCCTGCGAGCCGGCGTGCCGCCGTGGCCGTATCGAAGAAGAACCGGTAGCGATTTGNCGATTAAAACGTGTCGCGGCCGACTTCAAATCCGATATCACAGATCGGTTGCCCTCTATTCCAAAGAAAAAAAATGGCAAACACATTGCCTTGATCGGCGCCGGGCCTGCGTCACTTACTGTTGCTCGTGATTTATTGCCCCTAGGCTACGAGATCACTCTGTTTGAGCGTGATAAGGTGAGCGGCGGTGCAATGCGCACCCAGATTCCCAAATTCAGACTCCCGGTCGAGGTGTTAGAAGAAGAACTGAATTACATCCTCGATATGGGCATCAACTGCCGGTTTGGGGAAGAAATCACCAGCATGAAAACATTACTGCAAGAAGATTTCGATGCCATATTCGTTGGCACTGGNGCTCCATTTGGTAAACAACTGGACTTACCCGGACGAGAAGAAGCCAAAGATCACATCCATACCGGCATTGAATGGCTGGCTAATGTGGCATTCGAGCATGTCTCGTCAATCGGAAAACNCGTATTAGTCCTCGGCGGCGGTAATACAGCGATGGACTGCTGCCGAACGTCTAAGCGAATAGGTGGCAAAGAAGTAACCGTAGTTGTAAGAAGCGGTTTCGACGAAATGAAAGCCTCACCGTGGGAAATAGAGGATGCGAAGAATGAGGACATTCCCATCCTGAATTTTCATGTGCCTAAAAGGTACATACTGGAAAAGGGCAAGCTGGTAGCAATGGAATTTGAGAAAGTACGCAAGGAGTACGATAAAAACGGCCGCCGATTGCTTATTCCTACCGGAGAAGATCCTGTCATACTGCCCTGTGATGATGTGCTTTGTGCTATTGGACAGGAAAATAGCTTCCCCTGGATAGAAAAAGAGACCGGTATCGAATTCGATAAATGGGAATTACCGATACTTGATAAACAGACCTATCAATCAACCCATAAAAAAGTCTTTTTCGGTGGAGACGCAGCATTGGGACCAGACAATATAATTACGGCAGTGGCTCACGCNCATGAAGCCGCGCTTTCTATTCGTTTGCTCTGTGATGACCAGGATATCTCTGTCAGACCTAACCCTCTTACTACTTTAGATAGTCAAAAGATGGGCATTCACCAATGGTCTTATGATAATGATATAAGTAACGACGAACGTTACATAGTGCCTCATGCAGCCAAGGAAAAAACGCTTAAAGACTTGAACATGGAAGTGGAATTAGGTTTCGATCCCGAACTTGCTTTCGCGGAAACCATGCGTTGTCTCAATTGTGATATACAGACCGTATTTACAGACCAACTCTGTATCGAATGTGATGCTTGTGTTGATATTTGCCCAACGGACTGTATTACGTTTACAAATAATGGCGAAGAAGATGACTTGCGCCAACGACTGATGTCTCCCGCAGAAGATCTGGATCAGGATATTTATGTTTCTGACCTGTTGAACACCGGCCGTATAATGGCAAAAACTGAAGACCTATGCCTGCACTGTGGGCTTTGCGCTGAGCGCTGTCCTACCAATGCATGGGATATGCGTAAATATTTGTTTGATACTGCCAAGGCTGTTGACGNATGCCAAAGTTAGTCGCTACGTCCACTTCCACCAAGGTACAATCTATAACAAAGGTAAATAACTTTGTTGTGAAATTTGCCAATGTTAATGGCTCTGGCTCAGCTAGTGCCAACAATATGTTCGCTAAATCGGTTTTTCGCATGGGAATACCGGTGAGCCCGCGTAATATTTTTCCATCCAATATCCAAGGCTTACCAACCTGGTACGAAGTGCGAATTAGTGAAGATGGCTATCTGGGCCGNTGTGACAATGTCGACCTGCTGATCGCCATGAACGAACAAACTATCAAGGAAGACATCAAAGATGTTATACCAGGTGGCTATGTGCTTTATGACTCGTCCAAAGTTTTGGCCAACGCTCTTGTCCGTGAAAATGTAAACTATCTCCCTATTCCTCTCAAAGACATTTGTTTACACGAGTTTCCTAATCCTGCGCAGCGCCAACTCTTTAAAAATATTGTCTACATTGGTGCACTAGCTGCGTTTCTAAAAATTGATTTTAAAATTCTCACATCCATGGTAAGCGATCAATTTCGCGGCAAAGAGAAGTTGATCCTTCCTAACATTCACGCTCTGGAGTTGGGTCACCAGTATGCCATTGACAACTTTAAGTGCCCTCTTCGCTTACAACTCAAGCGTAGCAATAAGAATAAAGGCAAAATACTAATGGATGGTAACACCGCGGTGGGACTGGGCTGCGTCTATGGGGGTGCTACGATTGCTTCTTGGTATCCGCTCACACCTTCAACCTCAGTAGTCGATAGCTTCGATAAATATTGCAAGCGGCTTCGTATCGATGCCGGTACAGGAAAGAAGAAGTATTCAATTATTCAGGCTGAAGACGAACTCGCCGCAATTGGCATAGCTATAGGGGCAGGCTGGAATGGAGCGCGTGCATTTACGGCTAGTAGCGGGCCCGGGGTATCGTTGATGCAGGAATTCTTGGGACTAGCATATTTTTCAGAAGTTCCCTTAGTGCTCTTTAATATACAACGGGTTGGCCCCTCTACCGGTATGCCAACCCGCACACAACAAGGTGATCTGTTATCTTGCGCCTATGCNTCCCATGGAGATACTAAACATATTCTATTATTTCCTGCTACGCCAAAAGAGTGTTTTGAGCTCGCCACTGATTCGTTCGACATTGCCGATAGGTTGCAGACTCCGGTTATCGTTATGAGCGACTTGGAACTGGGAATGAACGAGCAAATATGCGACAAGCTTATTTGGGATGACAANCGTATCTACGATCGCGGTAAAGTGCTTACCTCCGACCAGCTAGAAGAAATAGAGAACTATGGCCGATACCAAGACGTTGATGCTGACGGCATCCCCTACCGAACCTATCCTGGCACTAATGCAAACAAAGGTAGTTACTTCACGCGCGGAAGTTCCCACGANGCCAATGCCGCATACACGGAAGATGGAAACGTTTATGCTGAGGTTATGGATCGTTTGGCACGTAAATTTAAAACAGCGCTTAATTACTTGCCTGAACCCGAAATCTCAGACATGAAAAAGCAAAAGCTAGGCATGGTTTTTATCGGTAGTACTAATATTGTAATCCAAGAGGTGCTCGATAATCTTGGCAAGAAGGGTATCTCCCTAGATACCATGTGCATTAAGGCGTTCCCATTTCATAAGAGTGTAAAAACCTTTATCGATAATCACGAACTTGTATATGTTATTGATCAGAACCGAGATTCACAGTTAAAAAGCCTTTTGAAGTTAGAAAGTAATATTAATGAAGAGAAAATGTATTCCATTTCTAATTACAACGGAGTTCTTATAACTGCCGGGCACATTNAAGAGGCAATACTTGAGTCGATGCCGAATTTGCAGGAAACCAGTGAAGTACCAGCTTAAATAACCAACAGNGTTGCAAAGAGAACGTGAGTTACATTAACAAGCCCAAATTTAAACATCCTCAGTTACAGACTAACGAACTTGGCCTGACACGCAGAGATTATGAAGGCACACTTACGACACTGTGCGCAGGTTGTGGTCATGACTCAATCAGTGCTGCGATTATTCAAGCGGCTGCTGATATGGCGCTTGAACCTCACAAAGTGGCNAAGATATCCGGAATCGGCTGTTCATCTAAGATTCCTTCCTACTTTTTGAGTAAATCTCATGGCTTTAACACTGTTCATGGTCGCATGCCCTCTGTTGCAACTGGCGCTAATCTTGCTAATAAGGAATTGGCCTATATTGGCATTTCCGGTGATGGTGATAGTGCATCGATCGGCCTAGGTCAATTCTGCCACATCGTCAGGCGGCGAATTAACATGCTTTATATTGTCGCTAATAATGGTACTTACGGTTTAACTAAAGGTCAGTTATCCGCGACAGCAGACCTAGGATCCAAGACCAAGACAGGTGAAGAAAGCCTCTACGATAATATTGACCTAGCTAACTTGGCGATCGAGTTAGGCGCGAGTTTTGTTGCGCGCAGTTTTTCCGGTGACAAACAGCAACTCATACCCCTTATTCAAGCCGGCTTGAATCACAAAGGGTTTGCATTTATCGATATTATCTCTCCCTGTGTAACCTTTAATAACACTGATTTTTCCACCCATGGCTACAAAAATACTTGGGAAAATTATATTGCCCTCAGTGAAATCGACTTTGTACCCATGCGAAAAGAAATTACAGCGAGCTACTCGGCTGGCAAAGCCAAAGAAATTACTTTACACGACGGCTCAGTAATCCACCTACAGAAAACAAGCGGCAAATACGACCCCTACGACAAAGAAAATGCACTGCATCATATCAATAAGCACAAAAAACAGGGAAAGATTGCAACAGGTTTACTTTATATAAACCAATCCACGTCAGATCTTCATGAACTGCAAGATACAGTGGACAAACCCTTTAATACGCTAGGCAACCACGACCTCTGCCCTGGCAATGAAGTACTCATTGATATCAATGAAACATTCCGCTAGTTTGNGTNAAGACTTCTGAGCTTTTATGAGCTCATAGGCAGCCTTAATATCCTGTGTTTTTNTCGTAGCAATTTCAANCATTTCTTCTGGCATGCCCCTCGCTACCAATTTATCTGGGTGGTGCTGGTTCATTTGCCTTCGGTAGGCTTTCTTAAACTCAGGAAGGCTAGCCCCGGGGCGCGAACCAAGTAACTCATATGCCGCGGATAATTTGTCTTCAACGGATACTAGATCAATAAAATTTGCTTGCCCTGACAAGCGGGTAAGTAACTCATTAAATTGCCTGTGTGAATAACCCAGCTCTCTGGCAATACCCTCGAGTTTATGCTGTTCGCCAGGATCAAACCTTCCATCAGCAAAAGCAACAGAGACAACGATTTCAAGAAACATCTGAACCAAATTACTGCGCCTAAAGCTCTCTCTTTTAAATTGAGCTAGTACCTCATGAACTGGNAAANCATCCTTCTTGCCCTCGTTAAATAAATTAATCGCAACAGTTTTCTGGTGAGCGGTTAGGCGCATTTGGTGCATAACCTGTTCTGCCATCGCGATTTCGTCTTTGGTCACCTTGCCATCTGATTTCGCTATATAACCCATGATAGCGAAAGTTGTTGTAAAAAAGACCGACTGAATTCTTTCCCTCTCGCCCAGACCAAGCGAACCATCACCGCTAATAGCTTCTAATCCGCCATCAAAATAGTTACCCAGCGCGGCGCCAAGCAGAGCGCCAAGAGGTCCNCCCATCATGAAGCCGAATGTACCTCCGACAACCTTGCCCCACCAACTCATGAAAAATAGTTCCCGTTATACAAGTNAAAAATNTTAGTTCGCCAGTACGATGCCTGATTGCCAGGAAGGCTATGTCACGATTACTAGCTAATAAGCCTTTGGAACCAGCTCTTGTCCAATTCAAGTCTGCAGCTGGCCAGTTGTGAAGAAAACCTGTTGAAATTAGATTGTACTAGATTTGCAGCCTCGACTAGCCATGGTTTTTCTAGATAGCTTTTTTGCCGATAGCCACCGTTACCCTCATGGTAGGCAAAGTAGAGGGCACGAGCATCGTCGCGAGCGATATTATTTATACGAGTAGAGCGCGAGTTGTACCATGCTACAAAATCGATAGCATCATCGAATTCGCTACGTGAGGCATTGCGATTACTCGAAACACGGATATAGTCCTGCCAAGTTCCATCAAGGGCCTGAGCATAGCCATAGGCTGAAGATGGCCGTGCCCCGGGGAAAATCCATAGTACTTTTGAGCGTTCCGGTCTAGCCTTAGCCCGAAAACTAGATTCTTGGTAGATAATTGCCATATTCGCAGCAATAGGAACACCCCAGCGTTGTTCGGAATTTTTTGCTGCTCGGTACCAGGAACGACGATCCTCAAAAATTGCGCACACGTCAGTGATATTCTCGGGTTGTGTAGCTACGCAAGCAGTCAAGTTAACAGCTACCAACATAATATAAATTAGACGACGAATTAAAAAATTCANTTGGCCACTCTCCACTCTCTAAAATAAATTGTGCCTCTTACTGCTTTCAATAAATACACTATGCTTTACGAACTGAGTGTATCAACCAGCGTTAAAAATTCTCCTTCATTAATTACTTTTATCCCTAATTCTTGCGCCTTCTTTAGTTTGGATCCTGCCCCGGGTCCGGCCACTACCACATCGGTGTTGCTTGATACGCTTCCCGCTACGCTNGCCCCATGTGATTGCAACCTGAATTTCGCTTCATCTCGAGACATCCCCTTGAGAGTTCCGGTAAGCACATATGTAAGCCCTTTCAGTNGCTGATCGCTATCCGATACTTTTACCTTAGGCCAGCGAATACCTGCGTGTTGCAATTTAACAATTAATGCCCGGTTTTGAATGTTCGCAAAAAAAGTATGAATGTGCAGCGCTACTATAGGGCCTATGTCGGAGATTTCCCCGAACTCATCTTGGCTAGCATCCTGAATGGATGGAAGATCACCAAAATGATTTGCCAGGGCTGCCGCCGTTGCCTCTCCTACTTCCCGTATTCCCAGCGCGAAGAGAAACCGTTGCAGGCTNGTGCCTTTGCTTTTGTCAATTGCCTTAANCAAGTTATCAGCTGACTTCGGNCCCATACGTTCCAAGTTCAAAAGTTGTTCTTNGTTCAATTCATAAATATCGGCAGCACTATCGATAAGGTTTTGGTCAACTAATATTTCTACNAGTTTTTCACCGAGTCCTTCAATATCCATAGCCGCCCGAGAGGCAAAGTGCTTTATCGATTCTTTTCTTTGTGCTGNGCAGNTAANGCCAGCACTGCAGCGNAATAGAACTTGGCCATCTTTCTCAATAAAAGATCCGCAAGCTGGACAAGCTTTTGGCATCTTAATAGGCTTTCTCTTGTTGTTCTGTTGCGGATTTATGACCTGCACAACTTTTGGAATGACATCTCCCGCTCGNCGGACTATAACAGTATCNCCAATGCATAATCCCAAGCGATCAATNTCATCCATATTGTGTAGNGTTGTATTACTAACNGTNACNCCNCCTACAAAGACAGGTTTCAAGACGAGCCACAGGCGTTATGGTGCCAGTTCTCCCCACTTGAAATTCTACNTCGAGCACTCTGGTGGATCTTTCTTCCGCTGGNAATTTNTAGGCCATAGCCCAGCGGGGACTTTTNGAATTTTGGCCCAATTTNTTTTGAGCATTGAAATCATTTACCTTAATAACAGCACCATCAATCTCATACTCTAAGGTATTTCGTTTTTCGAGCAACTGATCACAATAGTGCATGCATTCCGCAATCCCCCGCTCGGTACTTTGCTCGGAATTCACTGGTAATCCCCAGCCCGCAAGCTTATCGAATACTTCGCTAAGGTTGTCTGGAAGTACGATCTCCTGTACAAAACCAACGCTATAACAATACATTTGTAATGGGATTTTTGCCGTATTCCGCGAATCTAGTTGCCGTATTGCTCCCGCCGCTGTATTGCGCGGATTTACGAATATCTTAGTACCTTCTCTTTCAGCGCGCTCATTAACTTGTGCGAACCCCTTCTTGCTCAGAAAAACTTCGCCTCTTACTTCTATAAGAGTTCCCTTTGGAAGTACGTCAATTCTGAGAGGAACATTTTTAATGGTTCTCACATTATGAGTGATGTCCTCACCGGTAATGCCGTCCCCCCTAGTTGCTGCTCTTTCCAGAATACCGTCTCGATAAAGCAACCCAACCGCAACACCATCCACCTTAGGCTCGCAACTGTATTCAATTTGTCTTTGATCATTGAGGCGTTTCTTGATACGTACTTCAAAATCGATTAAGTACTGCTGATCCGACACCTTATCCAGGGAGAGCATCGCAACTTCGTGCGTTACCTGATCAAATTTATTTAGAGGTTTTGCCCCCACACGTTGTGTTGGAGAGTCAGCGGTGAAGAAGTCATACTTTCGTTCCAGTGCTTCAAGGCGAGCAATGAGGGAGTCGTAATCTGAATCAGGGATCCCTGGCGCATTATGCGTATGATAGAGACGGTTGTGATACTCTATTTGGCGACGAAGCTCGAGAATTTCCTGCTTTATATTTTCAGGAACGGTCATGGTGCAAATAAGGAAANAACTGGTTAGCCGTGGCCACCAGCTGCCTTTAGCTGGCGNAATTCGAAATCACTGATACGCTGACGNTAGTGTTGTATGGTCTGTGCTGTCATAACGTTACGATGATCGTCTTTAAGCTCCCCGTCAAGAGTNCTACCCACCTGTTGTGCAACTGCTAACATNTGTTCGAAAGCGTCCATGTTNTTAATTGCAGTGGGTAATGCCAGGAATAAGCTAATTCCGAGTGTGCTGAAACTATCCAGGTTATTCAGGTCAAATGTGCCCGGATTAAGAATGTTCGCAACACTGAACACTAGCAACGACTTGTTATCATTACCCAGGCGTTTATGAAATATATTCATTTCTCCAAATTTCAGCCCAGCGTTAATTAAAACTTGCAGCAAATCATCGCCGGAAAAAGTGTATCCGTCCCTGGCCATTACGTTGATAACTACGATTTCCGCAGGCTGAATTGGTTCCACTACACCACCAGAAGAATCCGACACTGTTGTCTCTGCAGAGACATGCTGAGGATGTGNNTCAGGCTCAAAGCTGACTACAGTTGTGTCCTCGACNTTGGTCTCCTCGCCCGAATCTGCTGGTTCGGGGTCTTTGCTGCGAGAAAACATTGTGAAAAGTGAACGTCTTTTAGGTTTTTNGACATGTGTGTTAGGTAAATTTTCGGGCATACCGATCAGCTCCCCTTGATCCTCCGAAGTCNCAAGCTCTCCAATACGTTCTCCGGCCGTCATGGAAAATTCTTCTAGGTCGTCTTCAAAATTTTGGCNAAATGAGGGCTCCTGGCGGTCGTTTTCGTTATATTCAGCGTCGACTTCATATTCTTCGTCAAGATAATTTGATTCCACAGGATGATNATATTCCCCATCATCACTCTCTCTTTGGGCCGCTGCTTCATCATCTAATTCNTCGTATTCACTAGATTCTGCGGCTTCAACTGAAACCTGCTCGGGACTATCGGAAAACTCGTTGTCACGATNTTCTTCCCATTCAGTTTCTTCGNNCCGATCCGGTTCCTGCTTGTTGATAGGGTTACTAACAGGTTCAGCCGCGTAATTTGGTTCTTCAGTATTTTTGTATTCCATTAATTCATCGTCNAGATTCTCTTCCCNTTCAACTTCTTCCTGCCCATCCGGTTTATGGCGATTACCAAGGTAATTTTCAGATTCTGTGTTCTCACTACCAGCTTCATTCGGATTTGAGAGTTCGACCGCATCCATCAAAATAGGTACCAACTCATCTTCCTCGTCGCCTACCCCTTCGAAAGTCTCGTGGGCGCGGTTTTGGATATTAACTTCTTCNAGTGTCCGAGCTACTACTCGAGCACCCCCGCTGGGGAGCTCAGTCATCTCCAACGCNTCGAGATCAACNTCTTGCGGAATATTTTTATCAATCGCTAATCGAATCTGACCCCTGCGGGCCTGCAATGCCACGTAGAGTCCACGCAATAACACCNAAACGATTGCAAGTCCCACAAGNAAAATTACTAGTTCACGTGCATCCATGGATGTTCAGCTATAGTGGTATCANTTTCGGTTAAATTATTAAAAATNTCTAATACTATCCTTCATTTACCCTATTTTCTTTAGCATAGAAGCTCGCTTTCTAAGAGATTTTACCGTCAAGAATTTGACTAGAAGATTATATTGCTGCTAACTCAGCCGCCTCATCNATATCCACGGCTACAATGCGCGAAACACCGGCCTCNTGCATAGTCACGCCCTGCAGTTGTTTCGCCATTTCCATGGTTATCTTGTTGTGGGTTATGAAGATGAACTGCACATAGTTCGCCATCTCCTTCACCAGGNTAGCATAGCGGGCTACATTAGCATCNTCTAGCGGTGCGTCTACCTCGTCCAGCATGCAAAAGGGAGAAGGATTAAGGTGAAAGATTGAAAATACCAGCGCTATGGCTGTCATTGCCTTCTCCCCTCCGGAAAGTAAGTGAATAGTGCTATTGCGCTTGCCGGGAGGACGAGCCATTATAGCTACGCCCGTATCCAATAAATCCTCTCCCGTCATATCCAAGTAAGCATGCCCGCCACCAAACACTCTCGGAAACAAATCTTGTAGCCCAGTATTGATCTTATCAAACGTATCTTTAAAACGGGTTCGAGTTTCCTTGTCGATTTTACGAATCGCGTTCTGCAGCGTTTTTAGCGCTTTCTCAAGGTCTTCGTTGTGCTTGTCTAAATAAACTTTCCGTTCCGATTGTTCCTCGTATTCATCAATAGCTGCNAGATTTATGGGNCCAAGTCGCTGGATGCGATTAGATAGCTTTTCCANCTCTGNTTCNCATTNTAACTCTTCCAGGTCATCAGGGAGATTTTCCAGTACTGACGGAAGTTCAAANTTTGNTTCCTGTANCTGTTGCAGCACTCCATCTCGNTTTACAGANGCCCCCTCNCTTTTTAGNCGTTTCTGCATTAAGGATTCTCGCAGNTTGTTCANCTGACTTTGGATTTCATTTCGACTTCTCTCCAGGTCTCGGATCGTGTGTTCGTTCTCATCTACTTTCNACTTCGCCACACCAAGCTCCTTCTCTACTTCGAGTCGCNGCTGTAGTAGNGTTTCCAGGTCAGACCGCATTTTTTCCAAAGGTTCGTCCGATTCCTCGATCTGGCTGGNNAGAGATTCCATCCGCTCCTTNGAGCGCTGAACCTGGCTCGCCATTCGGTCCATGNTTTCCCGAGTGGACTGCNANTGTGCNNGCATTGATTGATTTTTTAGTGCAAGTTCNTGNGATAAATCTTTGTCTTTANTGGCTTTTNCTTTGTAATTCCCNACNGTTTTNTGAGCCTTCTGACGNAAATTTTCAAGCTCCTCNCGNCNTCCCACGTCTTCCGCCATNCTATCNAGAGCNTTCTNNAGACGGCCNCGCGCCTGCTGAGTNTTTTCTTCTTCTNTTACCAACTGACTAGTGATTTCNTGAATTTCAATCTTTATACGTAGCTTTCTTTTAGTTTCTTCCTCTGCTTTGNTCTGCTGAGCNGTCATGCTNGACCTCAATTCTCCNAGTTCCNNCGTCTTGGTAGCAATTCCTTCNTGCAACTTTTCTCGTTGCTCCTCGTTTTTTTCGAGAGTAGACCCAAGCNTGTCTNTTTTGTNAAGTAATTTATCAGATATATTNNTTAATTTATTGATATTTTTAGATANTTCAGAGATAAAACTACCACGTTCAACAATCGAATCCTTCGCGCTTTTACTACGTACCTGAATCCAGGTCCGTCCCAGCCAGATGCCTCCTGCTGTTATTATCGATTCCTGATAATCCAGTTGGTCTCTAAGGCTTATAGCTTGGGAAAGTTCCTCGGCTGCATATATCCCGGCTAATAAGCCAGAAAGCTCCCAGTCGCTGCTCACTTTGCTAGCCAGAGGCTTCAGCT
>NZNL01000034.1 GCA_002694855.1 Gammaproteobacteria bacterium | reverse complement strand
CGCCCTGGATATAAACCCGAAACAGCAAATTTGGGTTATCCTTGGACGCGATCAAATTCGCGAGTTGGTTTACGGCGCTATCGGATATTTGAATATTTGGCGTCACAGTATTTAAGTGGGCTATGCTCAAGGTGAACTGCTATTTTACAACCAATTACACCCTATATTCAGACTTTTTATCGATCGCTCACATCTAGCCGCTGACTGTGTTCGGGATTGGCGTCAAAAGCAACACTCAGTGTACGTTCGTACTTTTTTAACAGAATTCCTTCATCACCGCAGCAATCCTGGCTACATTTGTTGACAGCATGAAGTTGTTGCCAACCGGGCAAAATCTGTTCGACTGGCGCGTTCTCAGTCGCACAGTCACAGCCCTTATCACCGTAGGTACAAACACTCGTAAGTCCGGCTAGAGTTGCACACCCGATCCCGCGTGTAGGTGACTGGAATGGACTGGAGAGGACACATTTAGGTAACACTCTGGTCACAGTGATTTGATCGAAAAGGAATCCTTAGTCCGACTTAGATCAATAGAAAACTAGTTCGACAACAATTGGTTACGAATCTTCAGTTTGTCGAGTAAGTAGGACGCAAGAAGCAGAACCAGTGCCAGTATCAGCAGAGCCAGCGTCATTGGCCTTTCCCAAAGAAACTCTATCCCCCCGGATCTTCTAATGGCCCGACCCAGGTTTGTCTTCCATTTGTTCAATATTGATCAATCCAGATTCATCTATACACAAGATCGAACCCACCCTGGGCAGGCCAATCCTTGTATTCAATCTCTCGAAGAAAATTCAGTGGCGGCAAACTGGTCAATTGCCGCCAAGTACACAACATAGTTTTCTGTGAAGTGCCAGTCGACTGCATCCCAGAATCGATCTTCCAAGGCTTCACCCATCAAAGAATAATAGGTGATGACTCGCTCAATAATGCTCTGCCCTTTTTCATCCAGTCGATCCCCGAGGCCTATCATTGCCTGAGCGAGCAGTCCATTCAGGGCCATCAGATATTCCACATTCCCATTACTGCCAACCGCCGGCTCAACAAATGCACCACTATTGTTATCATAGAATTTCAAAATCGATGCATGCAGGACTGTAGAGGCAACGTCAGCGTAGTGTAAGTTCTCAAAGTGAGAGGCCGCGCGAATAAACAAGTGCACAAGGTGCGCATAATCTGATAGTCCGCCAGGTTCGTACCACAAATGTTCTGGCGCAGAAAAATATCGGCGAATTTCTTGACCCTGTAAAATCATTTGCTCCAGAAAGTCAAGAGATCGAATGACCTGTTCTTCGAGTTTCGCATCGTTCACATATTCGTTGACTTCTATCAAGTAGTTCAGTGTTGCAGCCAATCGATCCGAAAAAATCTTATCCATCACTTTTGGCGGGTTGACCGCTTTCCGCCGCTTCTCGTTGAGGAAGTAGTAATTGGTATCAGCGACTTGAAAATTTAGAAAACACCCTAGATCGGAATCATACAAGGTAGATGTCAGATATCTTAACGTCGTATCGGCCGCTTCGATAAATCTTGGAGAGGGCTTGATCTCGTTCAATCGATACAGCAGCAGCACCGTGCCGGCATTCAAGTCCGAGAACTTCTCATAATGCGGTACGCGCCAATCTCTTGTCTCGGCATAACGGAAAAACCCTCCCTCGACTGGATCGTAGATGGTCTCGATCGCACGTTCCATCGTCTTCGTAAGCCAGCCGAGTGCTTCTTTTTGATCATCATCGGTACCAGATTCCAGCAGGTAGAGAAAGGTTCGAGGCAGAATCGATTTCTGCTCTCTGCCCAGCCCATATTCTTCAGAGTCAAAGTTATCCAGTACGCCGCGCCGAAAAGCAACCGGGAAATTCAGCAAATTGTCTATCGACAAACCTGGGGAAGGCTCATAACTCACTACTCTGGTTTCGATGCCGAATGCCGTCTTCCCAGGACCGACGCTGGCAGAGACTTCTTTGATCACATCGAGAAAGTCATCCCCATATAGGGTTCCGCCATACTTGTAGTACAAAGAACCGTCCGGATTCAAAAACACCGTAAAAGGAACTCCCAGCGCCNGATACTTCACATAGGTGGTGTCGTGTATATCGACATCTATGAAAACATTCGTAAAGTGCTGGTTGAGATAATCCGCGACATCCTTTTGGGTCAGTGTCTGTTGCGAAAATTCATGACACCAGTGGCACCACTCGGCGGAAAAAAGAAGAAAATAGGGTTTACCCGACNCCTGTGTCTGGGCAATCACGTTGTCGCTGTATTCCTCGAAGTGGACCAGCGACGCGTTGTGTTCATAGGCCAAGCCCACAGGAACCAGCCCTGTTAGGCATANTCCGANCGCCACCCACCTGACGATATCTTTACGGCGATTACTGATGAGGGAGAAGCTCTTTGACATATGCCGCAATCTCCTCTACCGTGGCACTCGGGGGAATTCTCTGTTGTTGCAACNGGCCCCAGGTATCTAACACCAAAACATCGGACGTATGGTAGATCACGTANCCCAACGGGGATTCTGGCATGTCCTCGCGCCGGTACTGAACTCCATAGCGTTCGGAAAGTTCAATCAGGATTTCCAGCCGATCGGTTACTCCGACAATGTTCGGATGAAAGTATCCTGTGTACTGTTTCAATACATCAAGCGTGTCTTTTTCAGGATCCAGACTCACAAANAGTGCCCTGGTTTTTTNCAAGTCGTCGGGTGACATCATCGAAAACACCCTCGCGATCACGGCGAGNGCCATGGGGCAAGTATCTGGACAAGAGGTGAATCCAAAGAACAGCAAGACCACTTTGCCATGCAGATCGTGCAAGGAAAGTCGCCCATCAACCGATTGCAGGGTGAAATCTCCCCCAGGAAAGTTTTGCNCCTGCCAGGATGGCTCTTCCGTCTTCGGGGCCTCGTGCGCGTTGGANATTGCGGCAAAAANNCCCNCCGTAGTCGCTACANCAAGACTAAAAAGCCATTTCTTCAAGCACATCNNTCATATCCNTCGATAATTCGGCCGCNACCTGANNCANCGAAGNNGAATNGAACAANCGGGCAAACGCGTTCGGATCGAGAAAGGCGACANNGNCTANGTTTTCNTCCNCTTCGGNCTGGTAGACGACAAATCGCACGGGCATGAAAACACCCGACAGGAGATCCGCTGAGATCAATTCACTGCAGCTGTTTAAATTGCAGAACTCCACTATCTTGTAATGTCGGAATCGCGCTGTAATTTCGACACCTGCTTCCCGGCGATCAAAAATATTATCGATATGATTGATCCGGGTGATACGGTAATTTCGTGCTTCGATCTCCTTTACGAGATCCCCCAGCAACTGATCAAAATCATCCGTTGCGTAGCGTCTTTTAACAATGTCCTGATTCGCATTCACCGGATCGAACGACACCCCGCCTGCTCATGTTACTCAGGCTTTGTCAGGGTCTTGATGTAGTTGATAATATCCCAGCGTTCGTTTTCCGACAAGATCACACCCCACGGTGGCATATCGGATCGCCCTTCGGTGATAAACCAGAACAAGTATCCGTCCGCCGAAGAATCGGCATTATTCCACACCCAAAGCTGACGCGGGAACGTAGTAATNCCNTGGGCGGCTGGTCCATTGCCGTCCCCCTGNANNCCATGGCAGGTGGTGCAATATTTATCGTAATGTTNTTTGCCGCGTGCAATAGAAGCACCGGTACTTTCAATCGGATTCGTCAACGCTTGAACATTGGGCGGAGCCGGTCCGAGTGCCGCCATTGCCGCCTTTTCTTCATCCGTAAAAGGGGCACTGATTACCGCGGGNCCCTGGTGTACCCGATAGGTGTGGCCTGCNGGATCTTCGATCAACGCAATTGTNTGCTCGATAACGNCCCTTGTCAGTTGATCCGAGTCAAATTCAACGCTGAGAAGTGGCCAACCACTGCTTGAGTTTTTCAAGTTTAGATCGACAACTTTCACCTGAAGTTGCTTCTCTAGCGCTTCAGACAATGCTTTAGGGCTAGCGGGAGAGATCAAACCCTCGATTTCGAATTTTTCGACAATAAGTGCCGCGAGAGCGTTGCCGCCAGTGGCCGACATGGCCAGTACAAACAACGGCAGTATCCAAAATACTCTTCTNATGTGCCCAACCAGTGTTTTACTCACATCGTCGTATGACATCATGTCGCTTCAGATTTATCTCTATTCAAGTAGTAAATTTAATGTCAGCTGACACTTCCCACCTTTCACCCTCATTATTGATGAAAGCTACTGTAATCGGCTCTTCCCTGACAGCTTTTAGCTTGAAAGTGAACATAGGATCATCAGCAATAGCCGACGTCATATTGAATCTCGTAACCAATTCTTCACCATAGTAGACCAACATATTTCTGATGAAATTTACCGGAACAGCACGATTAAATGTCGGCGTTGTTTCCGGCTCGACTTGGCCCAACCCGGTAAAGGACGGATGTTCGAACCGCACTTTGACCTTGAAGACGTCATCTTTCTTGATCTTTCTAGGGATTCTCATTCTCGGGGGTTTAATTCTTGCTGCCATGAGATTTCTCCGTTTATGTCAATGCTTACTATAACTATAAATGCGTATCACGAGATTTAACCATTCGTGGCAATTGTATCGTTTCTCTCACTGATCCGATCGTCTAGATGCGAATTGATAGGCGAGTTATTTCGGATATATTTAATCAGCTCTTCGGACATAACTTTGCCAGTATCTTGGACATCCCTCGCGCCAAACACCGGGTTTAACTGGAAACGGGTATGGGCAGATGCAACCTTGTATTCTCGATCGTCAACAAAAGGCTTACCATCTGCCATCGTGATTGAAACAATTTTCTTACCCCTCGGATTCGCAAGATCGAACACGATATTCACTCCGGAAAACCGAATCATGTCGCCGCCAACCCGCGAATAAGGATCTTCATCAGAAACACCAACTAATATGTTCTCAAGCANGGTCTTAATGTCCTTCCCTGCCATCTTATACGTAAAAATATGACCATCGGTGGGCACCATATTGTAGGCACTCTCTACAGTGATCTCGCCAGGCAACAAGCTCGCACCGTATCGCCATGCAGGAAAGAGTGCAATATCACTATTCTGGCTAATTCGCATCGCATCCGTGATTAGATTTCCGATGGGACTTTGCCAGTAATCCCTTCGATACAGCACCCCTTCAGCCTGACCAATCACCTCGTTCAGACTATCTGCATGTGGCTGATACGCAGCCTCCACCAGTTCCTCAATCACCGGGTCAGGCGTAACATAGTTCTCCTGTACTTTGACTAGTTTGTATTGATAGCTGATGACCTTCTTGTCCTTGACCTCAAGATCGAGACAGCTGACATATCCCCCGTGAGCCCCACTTTCGTAGAGAATTGTGTCATTCCAGACGACGGGATCAAAAACTGGATTGTGGGTGTGGCCACTGACTAACACGTCGATACCATCCACCCGCTGGGCAAATTGTTGATCAAAGCCGTAACCGGCGTGGGAAATAAAAACAATGAGGTCAGCCAATTCATCCTCCTTCAGCTGATNNATCAACTCCCGGGCTTCGTCCTCCTTAAGGCCGAAATCCCACCATTGCGCCGCGCCGGCGACGGATGACGTCAATGCGGTCCAAGGATAAGTCATCCCAATCACCGCAATCTTGAGATTCCCCACCTGCTTCACAGTGTAGGNTTCAAGGACGGGATCACCCCACTCTTTATCCGTGAGGTTATAGGCGATGACTGGNAACTCAGCTTGATCTATAAGGTCTAGCAGATGGTCTCTTGGATAGAAAAATTCCCAGTTTCCCGGAACCATCGCGTCATAGCCAATGACATTCATGGCCTTCACCATGGACACACCCATGTCGAACACCGACATACCCGAACCGTGCCAGGTATCGCCAGAATCTACCAACAAGGTGTGGCCGGGTTTTTCTGAGCGAAGTTGATTGATGACTGNGGCAACATACGCCATACCACCGACTCGTCCTTCATACTGGGCCTTCTCGACATAATCGCCTTCCATGGACTGAATGCCCCAAGGTCTTGGTTGATCGAGATACCTGTGATAAATCGGCCTCATGTACACGTGAATGTCATTGGTACTCAGGATTCGAATCTGTTCCGATTCTGATGCAAATGCTGGATACGCACTTACACTTAGTGCAATGGAAATAATGGCCTGGCCGAGCCAAGAAAGCCCAGCGCCACCTGAACACCGCATTGACCTAACAGCCTCCCGCTGCAACCTTGGTGAATTTGCTCGTTGCCCACTTGCCGTGTTGGTTGCATTCTGCAACTACCCAGACCGTACTTTCTCCTCCATTCAGACGAATTTGCGTACCGAGGAACGCCTGCCCNTTGGCCGGCGAAAAATAAAATGTACCNTTGGTTTGCACTGGATCCGAGAAATTGACGATCTGTATGCTCCGGATGTAGTGGTCTTCCTCCATCGGATGCTCCATCTGTACCTGAATCGATGCCTGGCTCCCGTCCTCAACCACTGGCGGCAACGACACCTGCGGGATATGTAGTCGCTCTAGTTCGGTCAGGTTCTCGGGATCCTCAGCGAACTGAAACACTTTGGCCTCTGCTGTGTTCAGGAGTCCCATGCTTACCGTGATTGGAACCGCGATGCCACCAATCATTGCGTAGCGCAGAAATTCGCGCCTGGACTGCATCTCTTGATCTTCCATATTAATATCTCCGTCCAGAGCAGACCGGACCACGACGCTCACGTCGTGGCNGGCCGGCCGCTTTTCCTACTGCAACATCAAATGCCCTCGACATCAGTTCAATACACTTTTGAGCGCTTCTGGGCTTANCACCCAGCGCACACCGTTGTTCTGAATAGCCGACGCAAGGTCTGTCGTGATCACGTACCAATCCATCGGGTCTGCAGAGGACGTGTCGATCAGGGTCGCGACAGTTTCTTTCTTGGTCGAGACCACCGCACGGGTCCCTTCTGGGTTAAAGGCAATGTTATGCGGNCCNAGNCCNGTGTAGATATTTTTCAATGCAANATCTTCCTGGGTATCGATGACAGTGACAACATCTGACTTTCCGGNCTCGTTACAGAANAACCCATAACGGGTGTTGTTTGGATTCAAATACAGTCGATTTGCATTCGGCCCAGTCTCNATCACTTTCAACAGCTCCAGGTTTGTCATGTCGATCACGGCCACCGCGTTGGCTTTTCGTAAACCGCCGTAACATTTGGATCCATCCGGGAGACAGGTGATATTGCCGCCGCCGCCAGGTACTTTTACAGTCTTGACGAGATCCGTAGTCTCGGTATCGAAAAACAGGATGGCTCCCTTGGCTGCGAGCATGAAATATTTTCCATCGGGTGACATGGCGCCTGCCCTGCCNCCAGAAACCGGCACCATCTTGATTTCTTTTCTCGACTTGACGTCGACCACCGACAATCCCTTAGGCTTTTGCTGACAGGATGTAAAGATCTTTGAATCATCAAGCGTGAACATCGCATCACGCGCNCCGTGGCAGCTGATTTCTATGGTCTCAAGCGGTCGCCTCGTCACTGTGCTCAGAAACGTCAAGTAGCCGTGCTCTTTGTCAAGGATATTGCCAACGACGGCCAACGGTTGAGTGTGAGCAAAGCCTACGTGCAGCGGGGCGATAATGCCCTCAACGCCCGTGATACTGCCCAGCGAGAATTTGTCCACCACTTCTAGTGTAAGGAGATCAATGGTCCAGAACGTATCACTTTCAAAACGTTGCGAAGACCACACATAGCGCCCCCCCGGAATCACCCAGATGTGGTGATTGCCGGCTTCTTCNCCCATGTCGATTTTCTTGATGGTTTCACCGAGGTTGTAGTCCACAACGGAAACCGTGGGCTCACCTTGGTTGTCAATCAGGAAATACCCTGACATACCTCGAACCGCATCCCAGTCCACACCCACTGTGTTTTGCGGATCCAGTTTTACGAGCGATCGGTACGCGTCCACGCTCATTCCNGCGGTGGGCGCNCCAAATATNCCGCCAGCAACCGCAGTTTCCAGAGACAANCCGACCGACCCCAGGGTCACCAGGCATGCAGCACCGACCGACGACCAAAACGACTTTGCTTTCATAACGACCTCCTTGCTCTGTAGCTTGTGAACCAACTTTAGGCAGAAATCAGTTTCTATACCTACCTTAACTAAANTTACTTTNNCCTGATTATACCGGCGAGTACGGGCGNGTAACCGGCCGAATCACCAGGTGATNATAAGCTTTCTTTTCACTTCATTCCAAACGACCAAGAGATACCACAGCACCATGATAGCAATCACCATTAGGACTCCCGCCTTCCATCCCACGTAATCCGGAAGAAAAACGGACTCGCCCAGTTTCATCTGCCAGCCGCTGTCTTCCAGCCAGCCGACAAAAATCGCTCTCGAGAGAGCAAAAGCGATGATGGCGACCCATAATTTAACTTGCCCTTCGCCGGCACGCCATAAGCAACCCGTGGCGCAACCACCGGTGAGCGACATGCCGACACCGAATATGATCCCGCCCGTCAGGCTACCCATCCAGAATCCCGGCCTTACAAAAGCATCCCAATCCCTCAGGTCTGTCCATTTCAATATCGAAAACCCAATGACACTGATAATCACTGCGAGAATCACCGCTTTGGTCATCCCGCCATCTCCGGTCAGGAATGGCTCCCGGAAAGCNCGCACAAAACAGAATCGAGACCGCTGCATCACGAGTCCGATCAGCAACCCGAACAACAAGAAGACGCCCCTTGTTGGATAATCAAATCCATCGTAAACGAAAGTGAGGCCAAGACCAATCAGAAGCACTAGCCCGCCAACAACCGGCTGGAACTTGATCCAATTCTCCGACTGNGTCCGGGTCGCTTTAGGATCGCTCGGTGTGACACTTGGGCTCAAGTGATTGACTTCCAGTATCAGTAGACGCAACCCGATATAGGACCCGATTAAGAGTCCAAGCATCATTGNAACCCCNGACATCGACAACGCACTGATGGCACTGAAAAATCCGCCAATGTTGCATCCAAATGCGAGGGCAGCCCCGATGCCCATCAAGACACCACCAACGATTCCTTTCGAGATTTCAAAAGGTGGTGCGCCACGAATTCTAAATTGCCGTGACAGCAGCGCTGCGGCAAAGGCACCCGCAATGACACCGAGATTGAGCAAAGACGTAGAATACAAGTGCGGTGGAATGATGATTCGATCCGTCAACCCAACCGAATTCAAAAACCAGTTGCCCCAGTTCTGGACACCACCCGCAGCGCTCCAGGGTTTCTCGTACGCAAACAACAAAATGTTTGCAAGCGCAAGAAGAATGCCGGCCACCCAAGCAGACCACTGCTGGGTAAACAGTCGGCCGTGGGCATCATTCAAAGCCGATCGAAAATTTTGGTTGGTCGTGTCCAATCGCTTGNGGTCGACTAAGGATTCATGTAGTACCAGGGAGAACCATATGCGAGAACCATATGCGAACCGGAGCACCCGATAAATAGAGCCAAATAGGTAGAGCGTGATGGTACTTTACCCAGTATTTGTCTTCTCTTTTCACTAAATTCCCTCAACACATCTCTCGTTATGTTGTGGCATTGGTATTTACCAAGCAGTGGTATGAGATACCTATCAATTACCAGTACATAGTCTNTGTANTTTCTTATGCCTTTATCTTTACTTTCTTTTAGTAGTTCTTTTCTAGCTACTTTAGCCACATCACCGAAACNGCGAGTGACATCAATCAACTTCATTTCTTGTCGATACAGAATGTTTCGGTATCGTTCTTCTGCTACNTTCTTTGCTTTCTNTAGNTCNGTCTCTTTAGTGCTGNAATCNACCCATATACCTGTATGTCGTCGTATTCGACATTGCCAGCGTTTGCTGTTTTCTCTCTGAAACAAAACAACCTTGCCATCACAAATTGTTCTGCTTCCAAGTGTTTCAGTTGTAAGAATTCCACGCGAACGCATCCGCTTCTTAGCAGAAGTGCCCTTTTTCGTTGTTGTGCGTTTTTTTCGTGTTATTAGTTGTGTCGGCACATTGAATACACTCGTTTAAACGTATAAACGCAGGTAAGTGTATGATAAAACTGCGTGAAGACTGCGTGAAATAAACGCTCGCCGATAATTACCAGAAGATCCTTTAAAAACAAGTATTAGCTGGCTGGGGGACCAGGATTCGAACCTGGGTTGGCGGAGTCAGAGTCCGCAGTCCTACCGCTAGACGATCCCCCAGTGAGTTGGAGTGGCAACATCAATCATTAAAAGGTATGCCGAACAGTGTTGCTATTGTACCGCAGCGCTGAATTCCATTGTTTGGCTCAACAGACAATTTTGCTGCAAAAGCCACAGAATTAATCGATAAAACCCCACACAATAACTCAAACTGTCTTATCGGATGACTCACCAATCAGGCGTAGAGAACTGACCGAAACTATATCGCCCGACTCGGTACGGCTAGGCCCGTACCTTAGAGAGAATTTCGGCCGGTACACGCTCGATATAGGCACCGGCACCTGGATCCGGGCGAGGTGGATCGGGTATCGGTTGGAGGACAACGTATTCAAACTCTATACCTTGATCAGACGTGCTCTGGATGAGTTCAGCCAATTGTTCAGCGATAGCTGCCGCTCCGCCAAGCAGACAAAACGCCCGTGCGTGTGCGTCGGACAGGAAATTAACACAGCGTCCACTCGCTTCCAGGTCTGGAGCATGGTGGAAATCAGGCCACACTCGGCCACCCGATTTAAATTCATTCGGGTGCGCGCCCTTCCAATCCAATCCCAGATGATCTAGAAGCATTGGCGAGTATTCATAGTACCCCGCCGCCATCGACTTACCCATGAGGAGCGCAACATCTTGATCATCCACAAAGACCGTATGAAACACAGCCCCTAACCGGATATTGCGAGGGTCTCTGCCTACCCGCTTGGCACCTGCTCTGATCCGATCCACCGACATTTGAATATTGCGCAGATGAGTGCCCACGCGGATAAATACACCATCTGCACAGGCACCCGCCATTTCCAGCGTTTTTGGTCCACCGGCGGCAACCCAGACCGGCACATGTGCCGGGAATGGCAAAACAGCAGGTTTAACTGCACCCACGTCGACCTCGTCACCGGCCAGTAACGATTTCATCAGCATTACGCTGGCTTCGAGTTCCCTGATACGGGCAGGTTTCAACCCGGCCAGGCGTACCGCAGTATCCCCGATGCCGCACCCCAATACCGTGCGCCCAGGCGCTAACTCGGCAATGGTCGCAATACTGGATGCAGTGACTGTGGGGTGCCGGTTAACAGGATTAACCAGCAAGGTGCCGATGTCGATCTTGCATGTCGAT
>NZNL01000033.1 GCA_002694855.1 Gammaproteobacteria bacterium | reverse complement strand
ACCTCCCTATATAAAAAGATCCAGCGAGCCCGTCGACAAAGAACGCTATCAAACCGTGTATGCCTCACATGAGGGTGCCGTAGCGGCTCCAACTGCTGGCCTGCACTTTGATGAAGACTTGTTACAGGCGATTAGTTCTAAAGGAATAGAACAGGCCTTCCTGACTCTGCACGTTGCCGCTGCTACTTTTCAACCCATACGAGTTGGAAATGTTATAGGTCATAAAATGCATAAAGAGACGATGGAAGTTAATGAGCAAGTTTGCGAAAGGGTAAATGATTGTAAGGCTCGAGGAGGTCGGGTTGTAGCAGTCGGAACAACCACGGTAAGAAGCCTTGAGTCAGCGGCAAGCGGAGGCATATTGAAACCTTTCAGGGGGGATACCGATATCTTTATCTATCCAGGCTTTGAATTTCAGATTGTGGATGCGATGGTGACCAATTTTCATTTGCCAGAATCGACCTTGTTAATGTTGGTTAGTGCATTCACGGATAAAGAAATGCTACTTGGCGCTTATTACGAAGCCATAAATAACAACTATCGGTTTTTTAGTTATGGTGATTCTATGTTTGTTTACAAAAGCTAAGCACGCTGTCTATTAAGTTCTCATTACAGTTGCTTTTAAATTTTCCTTCTAAGCTGTCCACGGCCTCTCATCGTTGCCGATTATTTGGTATACTGCGCAGCCTTCAAATACATATATACTTTCGTTTAATTAACAAGGAATTAGGAGCACATGAAAGCACCCGTACGAGTCGCTGTNACTGGAGCAGCGGGNCAGATTAGNTACTCTCTGCTCTTCCGAATAGCTGCCGGAGAAATGCTNGGTAAAGATCAGCCTATTATTCTTCAATTACTNGAGATTTCACCTGCCTTGGAAGTTCTTAAAGGAACAGTAATGGAAATTGAAGATTGTGCTTTTCCATTGGTTGCGGAAATCATACAAACTGATGATCCGGNTATTGCTTTNAAGAATGCCCAATTTTGTATTTTAGTTGGAGCTAGGCCCAGAGGGCCAGGNATGGAACGAAACGATCTTCTGGAAGCTAATGCCCAAATATTNTCACTTCAAGGAAAGGCCATNAATGATAATGCTGACCCAGATGTAAAGGTACTGGTCGTTGGTAATCCNGCAAATACTAATGCGCTAATAGCCTATAGGAATGCCCCTGACCTAAAACCCAGACAATTTACTGCGATGACTCGATTAGACCATAATCGTGCTATTGCCCAGCTTGCACAAAAAACCGGTTGTCACAACAGTGATGTTTCAAACCTAATCATTTGGGGCAACCATTCCGCGACTCAATATCCTGACATTCATCATTGCACGGTAGCCGGTCGGGCTGCGGTGGATTTAGTCGAAAGTTCTTGGGTGATTGAAACCTTCATCCCTACGGTGCAGCAACGAGGTGCAGCCATTATCAAAGCTAGAAGTTTATCCAGCGCGGCTTCTGCAGCCAATGCAGTGATAGAACACATGCGTGATTGGGTGAATGGAACAAATGGCGAGATGGTCAGCATGGGAATATATAGTGATGGATGTTACGGTGTGGAAGAAGGGCTAATATTCTCTTTTCCAGTAATCTGCAAGGACGGAAGCTACTCTGTGGTTCTAGGGCTTTCAATTAATGAACTGAGCCAAGATNTGATAAAAAGAACCGAGGCAGAGCTCAAAGAAGAGAAGGAAGGGGTTTCAGCGTTGCTCCCGTAGAAATTTTAATGTAAGCGCCATAGGGTTATCCTATAAAAATGAAAAATAATGCTTTGGCGGTAATAAGAAGCAATCCGTTTTGGTCTTACCAGGTTGCGGGGTGGTCGATTTGGTTNGGTCTTTTGGTCGCGGGCACCTTTGCTTTTGAGCCAAGTAGTTATCTGTTTGCCCGTTCTCTGGGTTATTTTTATATAGCAGTTCTTGGCTTCATATTAACCTCCGGGCTCCGGTATTTGTTTCTTTTCGTATCTAGGTTTCGCGTCATAGTTCGATCGCTGATATGTTTTCTTTCTATTTTAATAGCTTCGATA
This sequence comes from Gammaproteobacteria bacterium, assembly GCA_002694855.1. Lineage (GTDB taxonomy): Bacteria > Pseudomonadota > Gammaproteobacteria > Pseudomonadales > Pseudohongiellaceae > UBA9145. Next base: position 19,795 of record NZNL01000033.1, on the reverse strand, counting down.
TTGTGGCCAGTTTTGATTNTTACTGTTGGAAGAGTGGTTCCCCTGGATTGGGCAGGGCTCGCGAGTTCTGGAGTANTTCCTACGGAACCATTCGATAATATTGTAAATCTAACTTATCCCGTTTTTTACATATGGGGAGGGCTTTATTTTGTTATTAAATTGATGCTTCTTCTTCAGGTGGAGCGGGAAAAGGTATTACGGTCAACGGCCCTAGCAAATCAAGCCCAGCTCTCAATGTTGCGTTATCAACTTAACCCCCATTTTCTGTTTAATACTTTGAATGCTATCTCTACACTAGTTCTCGATAAGGCAACTCAACAGGCTAACGAGATGCTNACTAAGCTCAGCAAATTCTTACGTTATTCATTGGATCATTCGCCTTTAGATAGGGTCACTCTGGCGAATGAGCTTGAAACATCCCAGCTTTATCTCGATATTGAGAAGGTACGGTTTGCAGACCGGCTGCGATTACAATTTAATATCGATGCAGATGTTGGGGAAGCGCAGGTGCCTACTCTNTTGTTGCAGCCGATTATCGAAAATTCTATTAAGCATGGTATCTCTAAGTCAGAAGATGGNGGCATTATTGCAATTNCCGCGCAAAGGAAGGAAGGAAATCGACTCTTAATAGAAGTTATCGACGATGGGCCTGGAGTCCCTGATAATGAGATTATTGGGCAGAAATTCCAACCTTCTAAGGGGGTGGGCATAAGTAATATCAGGAACCGTCTGCAGGAGATTTACGGTGAGAGTTATGAGCTGATTTTTACTAACGCCGAACCGCGAGGGCTNAGAGTAACGATATTAATTCCTTATGAAAGAAACTAACTCGAAAGAACTGACAGTCATTATTGTTGATGATGAAGAACTTGCCAGGCGAGGCTTGGCAATGCGTTTAGAAGAAGTTTCTGGGTTAGAAATATTAGAGCAGTGCCAAAATGCTAGGGAGGCCCTAGACGCTATTAATAAGCATGAACCCGATCTGGCATTTCTTGATATTCAGATGCCTGGTATGAGCGGGTTTGAGCTGATTGGGGAAATTCAGGGTGACATAATGCCCATGATTGTATTCGTCACAGCTTTCGATGAGTTTGCGGTAGCTGCGTTTAATGTCCATGCCGTCGATTACCTGTTGAAACCTGTAGAATCTGATCGGCTAAAGGAAGCGATTAACAAAGCCCAGCAACTGAAAATACAACGGAAGACACTTGGTGAAAAGCAGAAGCTTTTAGAGCTGGCAGTGAGTCTCACGGGCAAATCTTCAGATGCAATTGGGGTATTGTTGGAAAGTGGTGAAGATCTCGTTGAGCAGCCTGATCAGCTTGCGATCAAGGACGGTACAACCCTAACCCTTGTGCCAGTTAAGGACATTGACTGGATTGATGCCGCAGGCGACTACATGTGCGTGCATGCTAAAGGGGAGACCCATATTATGCGGACCACTATGAAAGAATTGGAGGCTAGATTGGCTCCGTCCATTTTCCAACGAGTGCACCGCTCAACTATCGTAAACCTACTACGAGTAGAAAAGATTTCGTCCCACATCAACGGTGAGTTTCATCTCATACTGAATGGTGGCATTTCTTTGAAAATGAGTCGTTCGTATAAGAACAAAGTGAAACACTTCTTCAGAGAATAATTTGTAGCAGCTCGTAGATGTTTCTTTGGCGGGTTCTGGTTTTATTTTTGCTTGATATGATTTAGTGGCAATTCTGTGGAGTTAACTACTTCACGCAACATAAAGCTTGAATGTACATCCGATACTCCCTCTATGCGAGTAATCTTGTCGAGCAAAAATTCTTGGTAGTACTCCATATCAGGAACGACCACTTTTAGCTGGTAGTCCGCGGACTGGCCGGTGATCAAAAGGCATTCGATGACCTCGGGATAACTTTTCACTTTACCTTCGAAAACTTCGAATCGGTCCGGTGTATGACGATCCATACTAATCTGTATGAGAGCGGTAAGCTTTAGGCCCAATTTAGAGGCATTCAGTAAGGTCACTTGATGCTCAATAATGCCGACTTCCTCAAGTTGTTTTACTCGACGGGCACAAGGGGTGGGAGACAGACCTATCTTGTCTGCCAACTCTAGATTGGTAATGGCACCATTGCTCTGCAGTTGTTGCAGGATGCGCTTGTCTAGTTTGTCCAGGATCATTGCAAGCCTCTATGTTTATTTACTCGAATAATATGTAATTGAATAGTATAATTAAACAATAATAAACTATAATATAGTTAATATAACTAATTATTAAGCAGTTTCATAGAAAATATGAGTAGAATCTCTATCGCGATTTCATTATAGTTGTCAAGCTAAAGATACGGGCAAGGCAAAACGGGCCTGAACCTGGAAGTACAACTAGCAGCCTCACAAGGGCATAGCAAGAAACAGCACCACAAGGACGGCGGATCGGTGTTGGAGGAGCAATGGACTTAGTAATCACGCTTGATCCCAATGTGGTGGAGGGGCGCAAAGATATGAGTAAAAATCGGTTCGATCACACCAAGTACAAGCCGTTTCAACCAATCGGGCTCATGAATCGTAGTTGGCCTGACCAGGTTATCACTAAGGCGCCAATCTGGTGCAGTGTCGACCTGCGCGACGGTAATCAAGCCCTGATTGAGCCGATGTCGGTAGGGCAAAAGAAAAAGATGTTCGAGTTACTTGTGGAGGTGGGCTTCAAGGAAATCGAGGTCGGTTTTCCGTCGGCTTCCCAACCAGATTTCGATTTTGTGCGCAGTCTGATTGAAGAAGGCAAAGTGCCTGACGATGTCACTATCCAGGTGCTGACCCAAGCTCGCCCTGAACTTATTCAACGAACATTTGAATCACTCAAAGGTGCTCGGAAAGCTATCCTGCATGTTTATAACTCCACCTCAATTGTCCAACGTGAGAAAGTATTCAAGACAGATAAATCAGGCATCATCGAGATAGCTGTAACCGGCGCCAAACAGGTCAAGAGGTGCTCCGAACTGCAACCTGAAACAGAGTGGGTATTTCAGTACTCACCAGAAAGTTTTACTGGGACCGAAGTGGATTTTGCAATTGAAGTGTGTGATGCAGTAAATGAGGTATGGCAGCCTACACCTGACAAACCAAGCATTATTAACCTGCCATCAACCGTCGAGATGGCGACACCCAATATTTACGCTGATCAAATTGAATTGTTTTGCCGCAACATCAAAAATCGAGATTCAGTTGTCATAAGTCTTCATACTCATAATGATCGTAGCTGCGCAGTCGCTGCAGCTGAGCTGGCGGTCATGGCGGGAGCGCAGCGTGTCGAAGGCACTTTGCTGGGTAACGGCGAGCGCACTGGTAATATGGATGTCGTAGTAATGGCTATGAACTTGTTCAGTCAGGGCATTGATCCCAAGCTCGATTTGCATGATATGGACCACATAGTGTCGGTCGTGCGTGAATGCACTCAGATAGATGTGCATCCGAGGCAGGCTTATTCTGGAGATCTAGTTTTTACTGCATTTTCAGGTTCACACCAAGACGCTATTAAGAAGTGTCTCGATATTTACGAGGAAGGTACTACTTGGGAAATCGCATATTTGCCGATTGATCCCCGTGATATTGGTCGCACCTATCAGGATGTAATCCGGGTAAATAGCCAATCTGGTAAGGGTGGTGTGGCTTACGTGCTATCTAACAAGTTTGGTTTTCAATTGCCAAGATGGTTACAGATCGAATTCAGCCAAGTGATACAGAGAGTTACCGAAGATACAGGCCAGGAAATCCATCCGGACGAGATCTGGGAGTTGTTTAATCGGCACTACCTAGATAATAAGAAAGTACTCAGTCTCGAGAATTTCACAATCGAGAAGCATGGAGGCCGAGAGACGTTTAAGGCCCATCTGAATTATTTCGGTAAAGATCTAGCTATTAATGGTGAAGGTGATGGAGTGCTCGACGCCTTCGTCGAGGCCCTAAAAAAGGCTATAAATATTGATTTCGAAATTATGGAATATGGTGAGCACGCCCTAGGGCAAGGTGCCGACGCCGAGGCAGTTACTTATATTCAGCTTCGTTGTGACAGTCGGCGCTATAGCGGTGTAGCCATCAGCAAGGACATTATTGCTTCATCACTGAATGCCTTTATGGGAGCTGCTAGCCAGTTGCTAAGAGAGCAGCAAGTTGCAGCTTGATTGTTAGTGTCAAAAGCAGATTAAGCATAGAAAAGCGAGCTGATTTAAGCATCGCTTCCAAGAGGATTCAGGAATCAGGGTTGGTTTAGTCCCGCAAGTTGCCTGTGCCTTAATTCGGGCGATACGAATCTGAAGCATTCTTACAACTGAAATTGAGCTCTTTGGTCTAAAGAGACAGTATAGCTACTTACCCTGACCTTCACGCTATTTCAAACTTTCCTTCTTATTGTTGCGACTAAAGCTCTAATATTCAGTATGCTGTGAAATGCACTATTTCACGGTCTGAATGATATGCAAGAGTGATATCAGTCGATTGCCGCAGTTGTTAGATAGCACAGGACAGCATACTGATGAGCTTGGTTAATGAAGACGAAGCGCTAATAGCAGCAGCTCTTAACGGATCGGCTTATGCTTGGGAGAAACTGGTCAAGCGCTACGAAACCCAGATTTTTAACTATAGTGTAAGGCTGACAGGAAACAGCTCTGACGCAATGGACCTGATGCAGGAAGTGTTCTTGGGAGTATACCGGAACCTGCATCGATTTCGGGGAGACGCAAAATTCAGTAGCTGGATTTTTCGTATCGCTCATAACAAGGCGGTGGACATGAATCGACGCCGGCGATTGTTGTCTAATCAGCTAAGAATAAATGATGATGAGTTCGATATTCTTGACATTCTTCCTGGCGATACCGGAAATGAACCAGATGAAAAACTGGGTACTCAACAGCAAAACGGTAAAATCACTAGAATGCTTGCCAGGCTATCGTTAGAACAAAGATTGGTCGTAGAATTTAAAGTGTTTCAATCCCTAACCTTTGATGAGATAGCAGTTATGCAAGACATCTCGGCAAATACCGTAAAAACACGGTTTTATACTGCTCTTAAAAAATTGAAAGCTGTATCGGAGGAAAATAATGTCCTGTCCTAAGACACAACATTTATTACAAGAATATTTTTCGGATGACCTGACCCCTCTGTCGAAAAAAGAAATCGAGAATCATATCTATTCGTGTGAACAGTGTAGCAATGAATTGGAATTTTTCTTGTTGGCGCAAAACAAAATGCAAGGTTGGAAGGACCAGCGAGTTCCTCATTGGGATCGAGGAACCGAGTTATTCAAACGGGAACATCACCAGGGAAGAACAGAAACGAAATTTTGGAATCGCTGGCTATGGGTACCTACGGCCGTCTCCCTCGTTATGTTTTGCGCCCTCCTATTTAACCTAAGTGTTGTTTCCAGCGAACAGGAATTCTCTATCTCTTTCGGAGCGAAATCATTTGATCGGCAGCTTCAAAGCCAATTGATAGAGTTCCAACAGCAGCAGCGAGCAGAGATGGATGTCCTTGTATTGCAAGTTGAAGACCGGGTCAACAGTGGTAATGTACAATTAATGCGGACGGTAATGGAGCAAGCACAAGAGGCTGCAGTAGAAAACCTTGATCGTATATATGCATATTTTGAACAGCAACGTCTGCGCGATCTCGAGGACATGCGAGTGGGCTACCAAGAACTTGTAAACAGCGATTACGAAACAATTCGTTCGTTGCAGCAATTAGCTCAGTTCCACAGCTATCAGGGTAGCACCGTGCGCTAACGTGGTACGGGAGACCGCGATGATTAAGCGAAATAGATTATTAGGGGCGAGTATTGCTTTGTTGCTAACGACGTTTAACACCGCCGCACAGGAGAGCAGGTTCGAGGAGCTACAACGCAGTATTGGCATGTTCTCTGGCATCCTAGAGGAAGTGTTGAAGCTTGATCAAAGGCCCGGTCTGTTTGGTTTAAGTTTGGCGGGAATCGAAAATAATTACTTGCTGGGTCAGGGCGTGGTTTTCGAAATTCGTACGCCATTGGCTAACAGGCGGAACAGGATTAATCTGGCCTCGCTCAATTCTGCTATGCAGTCTCTGCAGTCCCGTCCCAATCCATTTGAGGCTGTTGGGACGGAGCCTTTCACAACAGACACCGATCTACCCTCTCCATCAATATTGGCACTCGATGAAGCGAATGGCTACTACCGTGAAATGATGGAGAGGATCGTAAATGTTGATTACTCCCTCTCAATTAATACGGCCATCATGCAGGCATCGGATTCTCTTCTCTCGCTGCGATCTTTAGACAGTATTGAAGAGAATGACTACGAGGAAATACGAAATGAAATCGGAGCTCTCGGAGTTTCTGTGCAAAGTAATCTTGATCAGTTGCAGGAAATTGAACAGGAAATCCGTATTGCCAATACGAACGTTAAAGCCGTAGACAAGAATAGTCCTGAACAGGGATTGGGTAATGCACTTGCATTGCGCTTGGATGCTGTGTCAGCCACTATCGAACTTCTGAGAGAGCAAGCCCTNGAAAANGCTCGNGAATTGAAGGAGCGCTCCGAAGCAGCTGAGCGCGAGTATGTNCAGCGCTGGGAACGAGATAAGATTGATTTTGAATCTAATCTCTATGCTGCCATNTGCNATTACGGTTCTATCNTNCGTGAGCTGCCTGAAAATGAGAATATTTCTATNATACTTATCGGTCTTGGAGAAGAATCCGAAGAGTCCACTCNTCGTGTAAANAAGGTGCACATCATCAGCAAGACTTCTGTTCTCCAGTGCCAAAGCGGCGAGATCGANAGGCTAACACTGCAGCAAAGCTCNGCTCAATATAGTTACTAAAAAGGCGGAACTTTTACTGTCTATTCAGTCTATTTTAAGGCCAACCAAGCTNGGCTGACATTCCGGAATGGNGTCGAGCANGAAGATTGTGNTAATTTCATTATAGCNTCCGACCAAGGTGACAGCCCTGGTTCGCNAATTTGAANGGAATTGTACTGCTGGGAAGCTGAATTTTGATTTGATAAGCAGGTTGATTTTGAGGAGGCCCACAATGATAAATTTTGGCTTGGTTTTAGCCAGAAATATTCTATAAAATGGGGTTTGAATAGATTTGAGCTATTGCTGGCTTAAGCAGATTCAGGATGAGAANCAGTAGTTTTGNAGGAGAATTCGATGGACTGTCCGAAATGTAATTCAGAGATGCAAGAACTCAAGATTGAGACTTAGCATGGTCAAGTGATAATCGATAAATGTGTGGGCTGTAACGGCTTATGGTTAGACAATGGAGAAGGGGAGCAGTTGAAGGACGACTGGATGTCAGAATTTGCAGATAGTGGGGACCCAAACATTGGAAAGACTTATGACACCATACGTGATATTAAATGTCCTCGTTGCGGTGAGACGATGCAGCATCTGAGTGATGCAAAGCAAACTCATCTGAAATACGAAGCCTGTGAACAGCACGGTATGTTCCTGGACGCAGGTGAGTTTACCGATTTCAAGTACGAGACATTGCTGGATAAGTTTCGTGATCTGGTGGATTCGCTAACACGCAAGTAACTCTATAGCTGATTTTTTTTCAAGAATGCCATTTGGGATGCTCCCAGATGGCGTTTTTTTTGGCTCGTTCTTCAAGCGTAGGGTACTTCCCAATGTCCGTCCAGTGAGCATTGCTATCATGAAAGTCTGATCCAGCTGAAACATGAAGAGATTTGGCTAATGCAATCTCGGTAAGATGTTTCTGGGTATGCAAGTCTACGTTTCCGTAACTCACTTCTATGGCATCACCCCCTGCAATGGCAAAATTACTCACCAGATTAGTTAGCTTTCGCTTACTTAGTGGGTAGCGTGTCGGATGGGCGAGGACACTAAGTCCTTTTGCATTATGGATAGCATCGATCGCCTCTGTCATGTCACACCAGTTCGGCTCTACAAAAATACGCCCCCCCCTGGTTAGGAAAGTTTTAAAAGCCTTTTGACGATTCTTTACAATGCCCTTTTCCACCAGGAAATCAGCAACATGACTTCGCGAAAGAGATTTACACGTCAATTTTGCGCAGTACTCTATTAGCCCATCGATACCCAATTTCTGCAATTCATTGCCCATCTCTTTTAACCGAGTTCGACGACCGGCTTGCTGGGCAAGTAGTAGTGATTCAAGCTGAGGCTCTTCTGAGTTGATGCACAGACCTACTATATGAATTTCATGTCTTTGCCACTCGCAAGAGATTTCAACGCCTGGAATCAATGTAAGCATTGCGCTGATGTCCTTAACTTCGCCAATTGCCGCCGTACAATCATGATCAGTGATCGCCAGATGGGTAACTTGATTGGCTAGAGCTCGATGTACCAAAAAAGAGGGAGAGTGCTTACCATCAGAATAGTGGCTATGGCAGTGTAGGTCGAACTTCATCTGTTATCTGTGAGCCTCATATCTTTAAGGCACAGGTTACCCTGCATCTGACGGGTTTGCATAGAGCTAGATCAAATCCTGAACAAGAGTAGGTGGGCGAGGAACCTTGCGATGCACAGAAAGCTGGGATTGACCTCACAAGGCAGTATTTACGGATTATTTTAATCTCATCGGATGCTTCTACATGTGGAAATTCCATTGGGTATCCAGGCAAGTTTTGGTACTTTTTGTTATACTTGACTAATTTACTTAGGTATTCGATAATTTCATCCGGCGTTGAGGCAAATAAGGCAACCTATGCGATTAACTACCAAGGGTAGATATGCTGTTACAGCAATGCTAGACCTAGCGATCCATAAGGCGCAGGGACCGGTAAACCTGGCCGATATCTCGCACAGACAGGCAATTTCTCTTTCCTACTTGGAGCAGCTTTTTGCCAAGCTACGTAGGGGCTCGCTGGTCATTAGTGTGCGAGGCCCTGGGGGTGGCTATGAACTGCAACGTAGTTCCGAGGCTATCTTTATTGCTGAAATAATCGATGCCGTCAACGAATCAGTAGATACAACACGATGTCATGGGGCCGGTGATTGCCAAGATGGAGAAACTTGCTTAACCCATTACCTATGGGAAGATTTAAGCAATCAGATCCACAGCTTCCTCGAAGACATTAGCCTTGCCGACCTCGTGGCAAAAAAAGAAATAAAGCTCATCGCCGCAAAACAAGATCGGCAGCGAATGGTCGTTAACGAGAACATTAGAGAGATNGGCGAAGCGNATGATTTACGTATAGCGCATAGCAGNCTGTAAAAAAGTAAAGGCGGAGAAAAAATGCATTTCCCTATTTATCTAGATTATTCATCCACCACCCCAGTGGATCCGCGNGTGGCAGAAAAGATGATGGAATGCCTGACGATGAAAGGTAATTTCGGTAATCCGGCTTCCCGGTCTCATGTGACGGGCTGGAAAGCTGAAGAAGCTGTGGAAACGGCACGCCGTCACGTGGCTGATCTAGTCAATTGCGATCCCCGNGAAATCGTATGGACTTCTGGTGCGACCGAAGCGGACAACTTGGCCATCAAGGGAGCTGCCCACTTTTATAATAAAAAGGGCAAGCATATTATTACCTCCAAGATAGAACACAAAGCAGTACTCGACAGTTGTCGCCAGTTAGAAAGAGAAGGCTATGAGGTAACGTATCTAGATCCTTCCGAATCCGGNATTATCTCTCCGGAAGCCNTAGCTGCCGCCATTCGATCGGATACAACACTGGTTTCATTAATGCATGTCAATAATGAGATTGGCGTGATTAACGACATCGAAACAATCGGTAAAATTACGCGTGAAAACAAAGTCATCTTTCATGTTGATGCGGCACAGAGTGCAGGTAAGTTGGATATCGATCTTGNAAAAATGCAGGTCGATCTGATGTCACTCACTACTCATAAGATTTACGGACCAAAAGGAATTGGTGCTCTATATGTGCGCCGTAAGCCACGTATACGGATTGAGCCTCAAATGCATGGNGGTGGTCATGAGCGGGGCATGCGTTCTGGCACACTACCGACTCATCAAATTGTCGGGATGGGTGAAGCCTTTAGGATTGCCAAGGAAGAGATGATTGAGGAAACCGNACGAATACTGGCTCTGCGAAATAGGTTGCTTGAGGGGTTTGGCGATATTGAAGAGGTTTACGTAAACGGAGACCTCGATTACCGCGTCGCGGGAAATCTCAACATCAGTTTCAATTTTGTGGAAGGTGAATCTCTCATGATGGCGCTTAGGAATCTGGCGATTTCTTCCGGATCCGCATGTACCTCAGCGAGCCTGGAGCCCTCTTATGTGTTAAGAGCGCTAGGACTGAATGACGAACTAGCTCATAGTTCCTTACGGATTACGATAGGGCGGTTTACCACGGAAGAAGAANTTGATTACGCGATCGAGAAAATTCANGAAGCAGTTGCGAAACTAAGAGNACTATCGCCTCTCTGGGATATGTACAAAGAAGGTGTTGATCTCGATCAGGTGCAATGGGCTGCTCACTAGGTAATAAAGATTTTTAATGACATTTTAAAACGAAATTAAAATGACCCGCTTTTTAGTCACGAGAGGAAATTATGGCATATTCAGACAAAGTTTTAGATCATTACGAAAATCCACGCAATGTTGGCAAGCTGGATGATAAAGATTTGAATGTCGGGACAGGTATGGTAGGAGCTCCGGCCTGTGGCGATGTAATGCGATTACAGATTAAAGTCGATGGCAAAGGTATTATCGAAGACGCCAAGTTTAAAACTTATGGTTGCGGATCGGCGATTGCATCCAGTTCGTTACTGACTGAATGGGTCAAAGGGCGTTCTCTGGAAGAGGCTACTAAGATTAAAAATATGGATATCGTCGATGAACTAGGATTACCTCCGGTAAAGATTCACTGCTCGGTATTGGCGGAAGATGCTATCAAGGCTGCCATAGCCGATGTGAAGCAGAAACGGGANGGGTCAGACTAGCCCCGAGGAAGCGCTAACGGGAAGGTCTCGTTCCTNGCAGATTATCAGTAGGGAATTACATACCATGGCAATATCGATCACTGAAAACGCGGCGCAGCATGTTGCCGAACAATTGGCGAATAGAGGCCATGGCCTGGGCATTCGCGTAGGAGTGACAACCACAGGATGCTCTGGCATGGCTTATGTGCTGGAATTTGTCGATAAACTAGAAGCCGGTGATCAGGTATTTGAGAATCAAGGCGTAAAGATCGTTGTAGGTCTCAAGAGCTTGGCCTACATTGATGGTACAGAGATGGATTTCGTTAAACAGGGTGTCAATGAAGGATTCGAATTCTCGAATCCAAATGCCAAAGGTGAATGTGGTTGTGGCGAGAGTTTCAGTGTTTAGTTGCAGTGAAGACAATAAGAACCTTCCATTTTAGTCAGATAATCATATAGTCAGAGTAGTTAAACTCGGGTATCTCTATCCCAGCGTAACCTGGCTTACCAAATTTTAAATCCGATCCGATTGTGCAGAAGATAAGCCAGAATTTTTTTGATCTCTTCGGAATTCCCGAGTCGTTTACCGTAGATCTCGAGTTGATTGGAGAGAAATATCGAGATTTACAGACAAAAGTCCATCCGGATCGNTTTGCTGATGCTGGAGAACAGNAGAAGCTAGCTGCGGTGCAGTATAGCAGTTATTTAAATGATGCATTTGGCACTTTAGTATCACCGATTAAGCGAGCGGCATACATGCTGGTTCTCCATGATTTGGATANTGANCANTTTAATCAGTCTGAACTCAGCATGGATCTTCTATTGGAACAAATGCGCTTGCGTGAAGCGCTAGATGGGTTATCNAAAGAGGAATCCCAACTCGCGGAGCTAAGTGAGTTAAAGGCTGAAGTTGCNAAAAAATTTCAACAGAGTCAACTTAGTTTTGCCTCATATGTAGACAAGGGCGAACTACNGGCAGCGAAGCAGACTTTCCACGAGATGCAATTTTTAAACAAATTGCTAACGGAAATTGAAACCAAGGAAGAGCAGAGACTCGGTTACTAAATGGCCTTGTTACAAATTTCAGAACCTGGTTGTAAACCGGCTATGCCAGCCCACAAGCTGGCAGTGGGAATTGATTTGGGAACAACTAATTCTCTTGTGGCTGCAAGTTGTGNTGGAAGAGTGGAGATTTTGCCGGACCAAACCGGAGAGTATCTGATGCCGAGTGTCGTTCAGTANCGGAAGGGTTTGATACCTNTAGTAGGCGAGAAGGCCAAAGCCGCNGTCATAACNGATCCTGAAAATACAGTCGTATCAGTCAAGCGATTGCTGGGTAAGACTGCTACTGAGATTAGAAATAGTGACCGTGTCGGCAGATATCAGCTGGATTCATCCAAGGATGAAAGAGCTCCNGCATTGTTAACTGCCGCTGGTTCTCGAGATCCAGTTCAGGTATCTGCCGATATTTTGTNGGCGCTGGTCAGCCGAGCGGAAGAATTCCTCAAAGGAAAGCTGGATGGTGCGGTAATCACTGTACCGGCTTATTTCAACGATGCTCAACGCCAGCAAACAAGGAATGCCGCGCGACTTGCTGGATTGAATGTGCTGCGCCTAATAAATGAACCTACTGCAGCTGCTGTAGCCTATGGATTGGATAGCAAAGACCAAGGAAACGTGGTGGTTTTTGATCTAGGTGGTGGTACTTTTGATGTTTCACTGTTGAGTCTCAAGAAGGGCGTCTTTCAAGTTTTAGCCACTGGGGGAGACACTGCTCTNGGAGGAGATGATTTTGACAATGTGCTAGGGGAGTGGTTGAACGCGCAGGCACTTGCAGGTAAAAAGCTTGATTTAGTCGAACAAAGTAAGCTGCTCCACTATGCGAATCAGGTGAAACATCAATTGAGCAATCTCGAATCTGTAGAATTGAATTATGCCGGCTGGACGGGTCNCTTAAGTAATGCGAAGTTCGCCACTCTTTGCCAGGATTTNACTAGTCGTACTATCAAAACTTGCCGGCGGGTGCTGCGCGATGCCTCAAAGTCNGTCGCTGANATAGATAATATCGTTATGGTGGGTGGAGCAACGCGTATGCCTTTAATCAGGACGGCTGTTGAGGAATANTTCGGGAAAGTACCATTGACGCATATCGATCCNGATAAAGCAGTAGCGGTTGGGGCAGGAATTCAAGCTGAAATATTAATCGGCAATAAATCCGCGGATAATTTCCTGCTGCTGGATATCAATCCGCTGTCTCTGGGAATTGAGACGATGGGTGAACTNGTGGANAAGATTATTCCGAGGAATACCACCATTCCAGTTGCTCGTGCCCAGGAGTTTACGACATTTAAGGACGGTCAGACTGCTATGAGCCTGCATGTTTTGCAGGGAGAACGAGAGCTTGTCAGTGACTGCCGATCGCTAGCCCATTTTGAGCTTCGCGGTATTCCCCCTATGGTTGCGGGCGCTGCGAAGGTTCGNGTTACTTTTCAGGTNGATGCTGATGGATTGCTCAGCGTAATGGCTGAAGAATCCAGTACCGGNAAAACCGCCGAAATTCAGGTAAAACCGAGCTACGGTCTAGATGCTGATTCTATTGAACAGATGCTGAAGTTGTCCCATGAGCATGCCCGTGAAGATATGGAACAGCGTACTTTAAGAGAGGCTCAACTTGAGGCTAACCAGCTAATCGATGCAATCGATGCGGCCACACGNGCTGATGGTGGTTTACTAAGTGAAGAAGAAGCTAACTCAATTGCGTCAATCATTGCTGAACTTAGGCAGGCTATGGAATNTAAAAGTAGCGAACTCATTCATGAACTNACTGAGAACCTNAATAGGGTAAGCAGCGCGTTCGCGGCGCGCCGGATGGATATGCAGATTGGCAAGGCGCTGCGTGGTGAGTCAATTGATACAGTTGATAAGTCCGTCAAATAAGTACGGGCAGGGGCACCGATAACAAAATGCCGAAATTAATCTTTCTACCTCATGAAGTAATTTGTCCTGAAGGAGCTGAGATCGACTCAGAGCCAGGTGTAAGCATTTTGAATGCTGCCCTCGCTAAAAATATTTCTATCGAGCATGCCTGTGAAAAATCCTGTGCCTGTACGACCTGCCATATCATCGTGAGAGAAGGTATCGATTCGCTTGATGCGGCAGAAGAGAATGAGGAAGACTATCTCGATAAAGCCTGGGGCCTGGAACCAGAATCACGACTCAGTTGTCAGGCATTAGTAGCCGATAAAGATCTATTGATTGAAATACCCAAATACACGATTAATATGGTTTCAGAGGAACATTAACCCGAGGGATGGAAGAATGAAGTGGACCGATATTTACGANATCGCGATAGAACTCGCCGATGCTTATCCTGACACGGATCCTCAGTATATAAATTTTGTCGACCTGCGAACCTGGGTTCTTGCCTTAGAAGNTTTCGAGGATGATCCTGACCGTTGTGGAGAGAAAATTNTAGAGGCCATCCAGGCCGCCTGGATAACTGAAATAGCTGACTAATACTTTGAATAAGCAGAGATTTTTGNCCATTGCTTCTTGAATAAAAAGCGTACAAAACANCTGNATACTCACGTATAATGCGCGATCTTTTTCGAATACAGATGACTAGGAGTTAGGATGGCGAGTGAACGTACTCTTTCNATTATCAAACCGGATGCAGTAGCCAAAAATATTATTGGNAAAATTTATAGCCGATTTGAGAAAGCAGGACTGAAAATCGTGGGTGCCAAGATGTTGTTTTTAAATGATGAAACAGCGGGTGGNTTCTATGCGGAACATAAGGGTAAGCCNTTCTATGACGATCTGATCGCGTTCATGACTTCCGGGCCGATAATGGTGCAGGTACTGGAAGGTGAAGGGTGTGTTACGCTGAACAGGGAACTGATGGGAGCGACCAATCCGGCTGAAGCAGAGGCCGGTACTATCAGGGCTGACTTTGCCAAGTCTATAGATGCCAATGTTGTACATGGATCAGATTCCACCATATCTGCTGAGCGTGAAATCAACTATTTTTTNTCTGATGAAGAAGTTTGTTCTTGAGTTAATTTATCTGTGGGGCTGAGAGATCATGTCGGCAACTACTACTNTTTCAAATTTGGCCGGAATGAGCCGANAGGGCTTGCGCGCTCTGTTTGCTGCATATGGAGAGAAACCATTTCGAGCCGAACAAGTAATGAAATGGATCCATCAACGCGGGGTATTGGATATTGATTCAATGACCGATATCAGCAAAAACCTGCGTGAAAATCTCAAGCAGTCTACTGAAATTCGTTTACCAGTTATTGTCGAGAGTCATGTCTCAGACGACGGCAGCCGCAAGTGGATNATTGAAATTACCAGTGGCAGCAAAGTTGAAATGGTTTATATACCTGAGGCNGGAAGAGGAACGCTGTGTGTATCCTCTCANGCTGGCTGCTCGCTGGATTGCAGTTTCTGTGCAACTGGCAAACAGGGTTTTGATAGGAACCTCAGTTCAGCTGAAATAATCGGGCAATTATGGTTGGCTAATGAACAGCTCGGCACTTTCGAAGGTATGCCAAAGCGCGTGAGCAATGTTGTCATGATGGGTATGGGTGAGCCACTCCTTAATTTTGACAATGTGATGGACGCGACTAGCCTCATGATGGATGACTGTGCCTATGGATTNTCTAAGCGGAAAGTCACCATTAGCACGTCTGGGGTGGTGCCCGCGATTGATCGTATGAAAGACTACACNGACGCNTCCCTTGCTATCTCATTACATGCGCCCAACGATGAACTGCGCAGTCAGCTGATGCCCATAAATAAGAAATATCCAATCNAAGAGTTATTCCGTGCAGTTCGCGGCTACTTTGCCAGCTTGCCGGACAAGCGNGTCCCGGTTATTGAATATATACTAATTAGTGGGNTTAATGATCATCGGCAGCACGCACGGGACTTGGCAGAGCTATTGAAATCGCTGCCATGTAAGATCAACCTGATNCCTTTCAATANATTCGATAAGAGCAGCTATCGCANNCCCAGTAATTCTTCGATAAGTAATTTTCGCNAAATTCTTCAGCAAGCGGGCTGCANCGTAACGGTTCGTACCACTCGCGCTGACGATATCANTGCAGCTTGTGGTCAATTGGTAGGGGANGTGACGGATAAGACTCGGCGCGCTGCGCGGGGGGNGANAAGAGTAGCAAATAAGNCTGTGAAAANCTTNGGATCTANNGATNTTTTGGCTATTGTTAGCGACAGAGCATAATGGNAAAGNNTCGTTAAATGACTTCTATGGNTGCAGTTCAATGCTAATATTTATATGCCAGNTTTGGAATAATTGCNGATCAGGTCTCGGAGTAAATTCTAGAGTGCCACATACTGTTTTTAATAGAATTACTTAAGCGCATTTTTAGTAGGATTAACCAGAATATTCAATATTTCAAAGATCAATCGATGCAAACTGACCAGCTCTCAGAAAATCTGACCAAAGATGTCAGCGATCCAGAAGCCGGCTTGACCGCAGGCGAAATATTGCGGCGCGAACGACTACGCATCGGGTTGACTGAAAAAGAAGTTGGTAACAGCCTACACATAACGGCGCATTATGTGAAAGCAATGGAATCGGACAGCTATGAAAAACTACCTAACGCTGTTTTTGCAAAAGGCTATATCAAGCACTACGCTATACTTTTGGAATTAGATACGGACGATCTTCTGGAGCGCTACCAGGAGCTGGCTATCCGTAAATCTGAATTAAACCAGGAGGTGAGTACGTCGCAGGGTCGCCGGCGCAAGGATAAAAATAAACTATGGGTAGTTCTCTCGGTAACCGTTTTTATTTGTGGTTTTACCGGTTTATGGGCTTACAATTATTTTGCCGCCACTGTTGATAATGTGCCAGCGTCCGACGCACCTATTATAAATTCGGCTTCTGCGTTTCTACCTAATATTGGTTTCAATGCAACACCTAATACTTTGGCAGAAGAAGTCGGTGGGACAAACACAGTCGATCTTCCTAAAGAAGCTATTCGACCATTAGGCGACAAATTGCCCACTGGGATGGAAGCGGCTGAGCGTTTTATCGAGATTGTTGCAGCGGGTGATGATGTGCTGAGAATTAGCTTTAGTGGACAGAGCTGGATCGAAATCAATGATGTGAATGCTAATCAGATTCACCGTGACATCCGTTTGGCAGGGGATGTCCTAGAAATCCGTGGTAGATCACCTTTTAATATCTTGCTGGGTGATGCAACATTCGCCCGTTTAACTTTTAACGGTGCTGAGATTAATGTTTCCGATAATATCCGTATCGATAATTCGGCACGTCTTACTGTGGGCCTATAGTTTGGAGGCAGTGTGATCAAGGTTCATCCACATATTACTCGTCGCAAAACTCGCCAGATTATGGTGGGTGATGTGGCAGTGGGTGGCAATGCGCAAATTTCCGTTCAAAGCATGACGAATACTGAGACTACGGATGTAGATGCTACGCTTGAGCAGATAAAACAAATGGTCACTGCTGGGGTGGACATAGTAAGGGTTTCAGTACCCACGATGGATGCGGCCGAAGCATTTAGCCAGATCCGGAGTCAGGTTCGAGTCCCATTAGTGGCTGATATACATTTTGATTATCGCATTGCACTAAAAGTGCTGGATTACGGAGTGGATTGTCTGCGAATCAACCCTGGAAACATTGGCAGTGAGGAGCGCATCCGTGCCGTGATCAACAGTGCGAAAGATAAGGATATCCCTCTGCGCATAGGCGTTAATGCCGGTTCGCTGGGCAAAACCTTATTGCGAAAGTATAAGGAGCCCTCAGCCGAGGCAATGGTGGAATCGGCGCTGAATCAAATTGATATTCTCGACAAGCTGGATTTCCAAAATTTTAAAATCAGTCTTAAGTCGTCTGAAATATTTATGACAATGGCTGCCTACCGCGGATTGGCTAACCAGATCGATCAACCTTTTCATATGGGTATAACCGAGGCAGGGGGGCTCCGCACAGGCACTGTAAAATCAGCTATAGGCTTGGGAGCCTTATTAATGGAGGGTATAGGAGATACCATTCGGGTCTCATTGGCCGCCGACCCGGTAGAAGAGGTGAAGGTAGGGTTCGACATCCTGAAGAGCCTCGGGCTCCGGCACAAAGGAGTAAACTTAGTAGCATGTCCAAGTTGTTCACGCCAGAATTTCGATGTGATAGGTGTTGTTAATGAACTTGAGTCACGGTTAGAAGATATTACTACTCCGATCGATTTGGCCGTTATTGGTTGCATTGTTAACGGTCCCGGAGAAGCCAAGGTCGCAGAGATAGGTCTAACTGGTGCCAGTCCCAACAATCTTGTTTATCTAGACGGCATGCCCGATCATAAAATTAGTAATGACAATCTGGTTGAAGAACTCGAATCAATGGTTCGCGATAGAGTGAAGGCTAAACAGTCAGCAAAAAAAGATCTCATTGCTTCCGGGTAGTTAACTCAGGTAGCGTTTTTATATGGCAAAACTTCAAGCAATTCGGGGAATGAGTGACACGCTTCCTGATCAGTCTCTGAGTTGGCAATACTTGGAATCTGCTTTTCAGCGTATCGTCAAGCGGTTCGGTTATCGGGAAATTAGATTTCCCATAATAGAACGGACTGAGCTCTTCAAACGTTCTATCGGAGAAGTCACTGATATCGTTGAAAAGGAAATGTACAGTTTCGACGATCGAAATGGTGATAATGTCAGTTTGCGCCCTGAAGGTACCGCCGGGTGTGTAAGAGCCGCAAATCAGCATGGGCTGCTCTACAACCAACAACAAAGGTTGTGGTATTCCGGCCCCATGTTTCGACATGAGCGGCCACAGAAGGGGCGCTATCGGCAGTTCCACCAGTTCGGAGTTGAAGCTTTTGGCATGGCTGGACCGGACATTGACGCTGAAATTCTGCAACTCTCCGCCAGTCTTTGGAAGGAACTAGATCTAAGCGAATATTTAACTCTGCAAATCAACAATATCGGTAATGCGGAGGATCGTAGCCGCTATGGTATAGCTCTGACGGAGTTTCTGAAATCAAAAGCCCAGCAATTGGACGAGGATGCCCGCAACCGCATATACACTAACCCAATGCGGGTGCTGGAGAGTAAGATTCCAGAGGTGCAACAAGCTTTGCAAGGTTGTCCGAAATTACAGGATTTTGTCTCCGAAGCAAGCCAGGAACATTATCTAGCGTTGCAGGGCTTGCTCATGCGAGCGAACATTCCTTTTATCGAAAATGCTCGCTTGGTGAGAGGGCTTGATTACTACAATTATTGTGTCTATGAATGGACCACTGAATCGTTAGGAGCTCAGGGTGCAGTGTGCGGAGGAGGACGGTACGACGGACTAGTTGAGATGCTAGGAGGCAAGCCAACGTTAGCTGCTGGATTTGCTATCGGCATAGAAAGATTGGTTCTGATGCTGGATTCTCTGGGTAAAATTCCTGAAGAGGTACGCAAGCCTATTGATGTTTACGTGCTAGTTGTAGGTGCTAATCTAGCTGAGCAGGCATTGGAACTGGTCCAGCGAATTCGTACTGAATTCCCACAATTGGGAGTCGTTTCGCACTGTGGCGGTGGCAAGTACAATAGTCAGTTGAAAAGAGCGTTTAACAGTGGTGCACGACTGGCAGTAATACTTGAGCGTGAAGACACCGGATCGAACGATCTCAAAAACGCAAAAATCCGGCGACTAGAAGACTCCAAAGAATCTGAGACGGTCGAGATTGCGAATATTCTTCCTAAACTCGGTGAATTTCTGCAAAATTCAGGCAGCTAAGTGCCGATTATCGTGCCCCCAGCGAAACAAACCTGTAAAATCGCGATCTGAGCATTTAAGTACTACAAATGGTTAAGCCTAGGAGTGGGTCGTGGCATTAGACGCGGCAGAAGAAGAAAATATAGAAGCCATTAAGAAATGGTG
>NZNL01000032.1 GCA_002694855.1 Gammaproteobacteria bacterium | reverse complement strand
AGAGCTGGACGAGCTGCTAGAATTCTTCATGATTCCTCCGTATTTGGATAGGGATTTCAAATGCTTATTGGTCGCAGTGATTTGGCGGAAGAGGCAGGATCTTCCTCCACCTTCTCAGCACCGTATTCTCTGGCCTACAGCGGTGACAGAACCGCCTAAAACACCCAAAGTGTAGCATAAAATGTAGCAAAAATTTTGGGGTGGGCAGAAGACCTCGCGCTCGACCAGATACATATAACCAATAGATTGTTAGTTCTTAATAACTAGCTTGCTTTTTGTGTTATCTTTCTGGAAAAGCTCACTACCTTGAAAATCTCTATCCTCCCTACTAATATATTTAGCAGGATCATCAAATCATGAATAGTTTTGAAGACGCAAAAATTTTGCAGCAACGCAGACTGGTTCTGAAGGCACTCAGTCTTACACCCTTTGTCTCCGTACCGAAATTTGCCAACGCAGCTTCCGGTGAACAAGATAGGACCTATGGCGGTTTCCCGATGGGTTTACACGGAGCAACCGTGCGCAACTTCCCGAACGACGAAGCACTACGCATCCTGACAGAAGAGCTGGGTCTCCATCGAATTGAACTCACGCCATCCCAAATTAGGCTAAGGGCTTTTGATCAAGGAAATGCGGAAGGACCAATAGCAAGCACTGCAGAGGTTCGTCAACTAAAACAGCAATTGGCTGCAGCTGGTGTTACAGCTACTGCCTATGGCTTTCTGCCCATGGCTGGCGATGCCGGGGAAAACGAGAGAGTCTTTGAGCTAGCCAGCGAATTGTCCATTCGCAATATTACAGTAGTGCCACAACTGCAGTACCTAGATAGCA
Source organism: Gammaproteobacteria bacterium (assembly GCA_002694855.1). GTDB lineage: Bacteria > Pseudomonadota > Gammaproteobacteria > Pseudomonadales > Pseudohongiellaceae > UBA9145. Next base: position 8,085 of record NZNL01000032.1, on the reverse strand, counting down.
TTGAGCGCTTAGCCGATGAATATGACATTAGACTCGCTATTCACAATAACGCACCAGGCAGCACTTTTACCAGTATCGCAGAAGTGAGTGCAGCAATTTCAGGTCGCGGCGAAAATGTTGGTGCCTGTGTCGATGTAGGCAATGTACTACGTAGTTCAGAAGATCCTGCTGTTGCAATCAGACGACTGGGATCAAAAGTCTTCGGCATTCATCTCAAAGATGTCTCGAGCGCAGACCCCGATAGTGATGTTATCGGCTTAGGGAAAGGCTTGCTCGATACTGAGACCTTTTTTACCGCTATGACCGAGACAGAGTTAGCAGCAGACATGGCTTTGTCTCTGGAATATCTAGCCCTGCCAGACCAACCTGTGCCTAGCGTGCTTCAATCATTAGCTCTGGCTGATCGGTTGTTATCCTGAGCTAGCATTCTTCCAAACTATATGCGGCATCATGATTGTTTTTAAAGACGCGGAAATATTGCAGCAATGCAGACATATGTTGAAGGCGCTTGGTCTTAAAACCACATTTAGTCTCACTGATTAGATTAGACTAACCTGATATTAACATTACAAACTTGCGAAGCCTTATAAAGCTGGTTTGTCCGCTGGAACTGAGTTCAGTCCCTAGTAGATTCTATTTAGGACTCTTGAGGATCTTTTTTCTAGTCTAACGTGCGGAAGCATACTGTTGAGCAAAATACCTTCAATCGTTCGATTTTTACCAATTCTCAATTGGGGCTCACGCTACAACAAAGATACTTTTACGGAAGACGGTGTCGCAGCCATAGTTGTAGCTATCATACTGATTCCTCAGTCTCTTGCCTACGCTCTACTAGCTGGAATGCCGGCTGAGACTGGCCTCTACGCCAGTATTTTCGGACTAACGATTTATACCTTGTTCGGCACAAGCAACACGCTGTCAGTAGCACCAGTCGCTGTAATATCTTTAATGACTGCGGTGGCCCTTGATAGGCTTTCTCTAGGAAGTGAAGGCGAATACATAGCAGCAGCAGTGATTCTCGCTTTTACATCCGGTCTAGTTCTCATGATATTTGGTTTCCTGCGGCTAGGTTTTATGGCTAATTTCTTATCGCATCCTGTAATTAGCGCTTTTATAACCGCTTCAGCCTTAATTATTGGCCTTAGTCAGGTACAACATTTCTTGGGAGTAGAAGTCAGTGGTACTAATATCATAGAGCTTAGCACCGCTTTGATGTTATCTGTGTCAAAAACCAACCTTGTTACTTTGACACTGGGAATAGGTGCACTGCTGTTAATTATCTGGAGCAAGAGGGCGCTTGGAAAAGGATTGATAGCCCTTGGCCTGAAGCCGCATATCGCAACTATTTTTTCCAAATCCGGACCTCTATTGGTTGCTTTCATTACAAGCTGTTTGACTTATTTTCTCTCCCTCGATCAGCAGGATGTTCAAATATTGGGATATGTTGAGGGAGGTTTGCCAACAATACATCCTCCCAAATTTTCTCCTGAATTAATAGAAAGCCTATTAGGTTCTGCGATTTTAATTTCGATAATCGCTTTCGTGGAATCTGTTTCAGTCGCGCAGTCCTTGGCCGCCCGCCGTAGGGAAAGCATTGAACTTAATCAGGAACTGATAGGCCTCGGGGCTGCAAACTTAGGCGCGTCTTTCGGTGGAGGGTTTCCCATCGCCGGTGGATTCTCCCGCTCAGTAGTTAATTTTGAAGCAGGTGCAGCCACTCCCGCGTCAGGTCTAATAGCTGCACTTTTGATCATGATTGTTACATTATTTTTTGCACCAATACTTTATTGGTTACCCAAGGTCTGTCTGGCAGCTATCATAGTTGTGGCCGTCTACAGCCTAATAGATTTCTCAGTACTGAAACGCTCCTGGATATATTCCAAGGCAGATTTCACTGCAGTGTTCCTCACACTAATCATCACATTAACAGTCGGAGTAGAAGCAGGAATTGCCGCTGGAGTAGGCTCGTCTATTCTCATTCATCTATACAAAACTTCACAGCCCCATATAGCTGTCATAGGCCGAGTTAAAGGAACTGAACATTTTCGTAATGTTAATCGCCATAAAGTGGAAACTTTTGAGGAACTGCTATCAATCCGTATCGATGAAAGCCTCTACTTCGCCAATAGTCGTTATCTTGAGGAATTTATCTTTAACCTGGTAGCACAGAGACCAAAGCTCCAGCATGTGATTCTAATGTGCACAGCGGTTAATAAAATTGATTTGAGTGCCTTGGAATCACTGGAAAAAATAGCTAACACATTACATGTGGCTGATATCAAGCTGCATTTATCTGAGGTTAAAGGCCCAATAATGGATAAATTGGCAGCAACCGATTTCTTTAATCACTTGTCAGGCAATAACTATTTAAGTCATAACCAGGCTGTGGAAGACCTTCGCAAATCTGAGCCTCTTTATTCCGAACCTAAAACCCATTTATAACAAGGTTCTTGTAATCGTTCACAACTAGCAATGACGGCTAAACAATTTGGAAAAAAAACTGGAATATGTTTCATCTCCTCCTACTGGACAACCGAGTGCGATATAGATAGTTTTACCCCACGCAAGATAGCTAACCATCATGTCATACAATAAGCTTTTAATCGGAGAGCATCATGACCCATCGTCGAGAATTTCTTAAGTTTCTAGCGGCCAGTCCTTTGCTCACTGATTTTTCTGTTTTCGCTCAGGAAGTAGAAGAAACAATTGGTGAGCGACTTACTGACCCATCTGAAGTTATCAATGTTTTCGAAATGGAAGCAATCGCTCGAGAAAAAATGCCTCCGGCACACTTTGGTTATCTGTCAACTGGCGTTGATAGTGATATTACTTTAAGGGCGAATAGAGCTGGATTCACTCGATTTCAAATAAAACCTCGAAGGCTGGTAGACGTCAGTCAAACTGACACTTCAGTCAATATTTTAGGTACTGAGGCCAGCTCCCCTATTTTCCTTTGCCCTGTTGGCAGCCACGGCGCTTATCATTCCGAGGCTGAATTGGGAACTGCCAGGGCGGCTGCAGCTAAGGGCCATCATATGATTTTATCAACGCAGGCATCAACGCCTATCGAGGAGGTGACTGAAGCCCGCGGTGCGCCGCTATGGTTTCAACTTTATCCAACCGATCGTTGGGAGTATACGGTAGCTATGTTGCAAAGAGCCGAAGCGGCAGGCTGTACCGCAGTTTGTCTGACTATCGACTTGCCGGGTGGTAGAAATACGGAAACCCAGCAGATTTTTACTCGTCAAGATACTCGGACATGTTCTTCCTGTCATACCGGGCAAGCCAAGCCTATATTCGATGGATTAAACATGCGGGGAGTTGGTCTTAACAATCCAGCTATGACATGGGATGTCATTGCCCGCATGAAAGACGTAACCGATATGAAAGTATTTATTAAGGGAATTGAAGTCGCGGCAGATTCTGCTCTGGCGGTGCAGTATGGAGCCGATGGGATTGTTGTTTCTAATCACGGTGGAAGAGCGACGGAAACGGATAAGGGTACTATTGAATGTTTGCCAGAAATTGTAAGTGCTGTAAATGGTCGTATCCCGATCATTATTGATAGCGGATTTCGCCGTGGAACGGACGTCTACAAAGCCTTGGCTATGGGCGCATCAGCAGTGGGTATAGGCAGGCCTTATTGCTGGGGCTTAGGCGCCTTCGGACAGGCCGGTGTTGAAAGAGTGCTGGATTTGTTAAACAGAGAGCTACTCATCACTATGCAAGGCAGTGGAACACCAACAATCAACTCTATCGGTCCAGACTACGTGAATGACNTCGGCTATAGAGTTCCACGTGGCATACTTGGTAGAGAGTTGCTTTAGTAACAAAAAGTGACGCTTGAAGACGGCAAATCAGGTAGGGAGTTGAGTTCAAAATGATGCACCGAATATACCTAAAAGTACATTTTTTGGCTTCCTCAGTTGGGATAGATAAAAGATAACTAACTGAATTTTTGAGTTTTATTTTCAGTTCGGCGGAAGAGGAAGGATCTTTTTCCCAGTTATTGGCACTATTTTTTCTGGTATATAGCGATTGCAAAACTGGCTAAAATCCCTACACTCAACAGCCTTCCCAAATAACTGGACAAGTGCGGACCTGAAAGATACCTTTAATACTTGCAAAAAGTCCTGCCCATATTGTTAGTGCACTGCACTGGAGTGAGAATATGATAAGAAAATCCCTATTCACCCTGACGCTCNGTGCTACGCTGGCGTTTTTCATCGTCCCAGTCAACGTCTCTGCCCAAGCTATGGAGTCGGTTGAGCCATTCAAGGTTGGAACGTTTGCTATCAACGACATACCGACANTTGGTCTCGTCGTGCGCGATGACCAACTNGTCATCGACCTCGCNGCCGCGAATCGCGCCATGGAGCTGATACCGCAGTACAGCAAATTAAGTATGCCCGAGAATATGCTAGGGCTCATCGAGCAGTATGAGTACGGNCTGAAGTACCGGATCTATGAAGTTGTGAACTGGCTCGTGGAAGAGAACCAGCTAAGTAGCAGCAACCAGCCGAGCTATGTGCACCCGGTAAACTCGGTGGACATCATGGCCCCGATTCAGTATCCGAGCAAAATCATGAACGCTGCCGTGAACTTCTACACACACGCGTGCGAGGGCTGTAACGACGATCAACTTGCCACTCGGACACGCGAGCGGCAGGAAAACCGCGGCGTTCCATACTTGTTCCTGAAGCCTACACGCGGAGTAGTCATTGGCGACGGTGACGATATCATAATGCCCTACGGACGTGACCGGATTGAATGGGAGGTCGAGATGGCTATCGTCTTCGGCCGCACGGGCAAGTACATTTCCTCAACCCGCGCATACGATCACGTGTTCGGTTACATGGTCGCGATGGACATTTCCGATCGTGGTGGACGTCCTCCTGGCGGCTACGGCTCCGGTTCAGACTGGTTCGTCGGCAAGGGCCATGATACGTTTGCGCCACAAGGTCCTTGGATCGTACCGAAAGAGTTTTATGGCGATCCAATGGAACGCCTGCACCAGACTCTGGTCATCGGNGGTGTGACTGTTCAAGAGGCGAGAGCTGGCGACATGATCCACAATATTCCTGAACTCATTGAGTACGCCTCATCNCTCATCACGGTCTTCCCCGGTGATGTCCTGCAAAGCGGGACGTCGGGTGGAACAGGTGCTGGCCGCGTACAGCGCGCGACAGGCTCCGGATACCTGATCGACGGTGAGACAATCAGTGCCAACATCGAGGGAATCGGCTCGCTGACCCACACGGTCAGGGCCGAGCTGAGTGTTCCGGACGACTTGTCTGGTGCGCAGCTACCTCCGGTTAGGACATACCGGCCCGACCGTTAATAGCTGGAAGNGTTATGACAAACTCTATAGCGACGACCGGATTTAACCGGTCGTCGCTATTTTTTGCTGATTTGATTTAGTCCCAAACAGCATGTCTGCCAAATAGTTCTCTAACAGGTTTGCGCTACCAGGAAGTCTTATTTCTAATCAATGAGAAGAACTAATTTTCGCAGTATTCAATACGCTTTAAATTCAAATGTCGGTTCATTTTGAATAGTAGGCCATAGTAACCACCTCGCCGATAATCAGGCGACGAGACAATTATTAGAAGAATCTAATGTATTGCCGAATTTGGCAGTAAAAAGCTACTCGTTCGACGGATCTGCCTGCGTCAGCGCCAGTACGGCGAACCCCGTAGCTGCGTCGGCCATCAGGAGGCCCCTGTCAGATGTTGGATCTCTCTCCCTATTAAGCGACGTGGAGGGCCACCGTCCGCTAGTCGGATCCTGTTTCTGCACCAGCCAGGCGAGCGCCCGACTCACATTCTCCTGAATAGGCTGGACCCCAGCCTTTTGCAGAACGAACGTCACCAATCCAGTCGCGTATCCATCGCTCCCGGGATCGGGGGAGAGTCCATCAGGTCTTTCCCACCGCCCGAGGGAAGGGAGACTCCAGCCTCCGTCGCTGTTCTGCAAACGTACGATATCAGCGATCGTGGACTGCTGCTGTTCCCGGGTCATGAGATCCTGGAGTTCGGTGGAAGCCCAAAGGAACATGACCCGGTCAAATAGCGGCCGATCCTGTGAATCCTGTTGGAGATACGACCTCAGCAACCCCACTCGATCCTGAATCTCGGTCGAAGTTGCGTACTCGTCCGGGGCGATGCCGACCGCAACGGCAGCGAGTGCGGCCCCGAAGTAAGCCGCCCCATCCGACTCCCATGGGGCCAGATCGAAGTACAGCCATGCCCAAGCACCACTCCCCTCTCCTCGNGTGAACTGAAGCTTCCACAGATTCTCGAACGCCTCCCGTGTTTCGCTCGTCAGNTGTCCCTTGTGCGCGTCACGGTTGGATAGGATCAGCGCATTCAGGATGGCTTCGACNCCCCTCGACTCGCTGGCTTTGGGGAGGCCAAACGTCTGATCTGGATAGAACGGGTCCACTTCGTTCCACAGCGCCACTCGCTTTTCGATGTCCTNNAGCAGATGCTCTTCGGGAATGCTCGGGCCGGTNTCGCCTAGGGCTGGGCGCAGCGTGGGACGAGCCAGGGCGTACGGTAGCGTCGTATGGCATGAGACGCAGGACGTCTCGTGGTCGCGCTCCGCGACNGGCCAGGTCTCCCACCAGGCCTGTCGTCCGTCCAGGTAGTCGGCGGCGGCTGCCCGATCCCACTCAGCTGAACGGGGGGAGAGTGTCTGCGACTCCAGCGGGGACGGCCAAAAGCNGAGGCTTATGCCCAGTAGACAGATCAAGCTAGTCAGCGTGGACNGGCCGTGGCGTTTCTGCGGACTCTCGGTGGGACTAATCATGGTTTGCGCTCCTGGCTCTTCCCTATATATATACTAGTGCATCTGCAGTTTTAGAGGTTGTGGGGTGTTAAGTAGATTGGAATATCGTCTCGCTATATGNAGTTATATTTCTGCTTAATTAGCATTTCGATACAGTCTAAATCTTCAGTTCTATCCAATCAGTAGACATTATCTATCTTCTAACTCACCAATTAGACGGCTGCAGCCGCCATCGCCCAGCCCGCTTCCATCAAAATNCATTCTAGCTATTGTATTATCAGATTCGACAAAGACATCAATATTACAGAAGGTGCTTAAGGATATCGATGACGAGTATTGGGATATTGTTCCCTTGGCCTCATAATTGTTAGAACTAGAATACCTTACTACGCTTCTTCCATCCGAAAGGTCAGAAGTGTNCGCTGGCGTACCCCAAGCAAGTATTAAGTCATTAAAGTTTCTTCCAGTCCATTCTTCTTGGAGCACTTCAAATGAAGCACATCCATAGAATAAAGTTATTATNGAAAAGATTGCTAAAATATTCTTCATTTTAATATTGTTAAACGCTTCATGTTTTGCCCCTTTAGGGTTCTTAAAAAGAAAGTACTTCTTTTACAGAAGAGCATTTTATTATTACAAAATCAAGTCGGACTCGAGCGCTAGCTAATGCAGCCAATAAACTAGAAAATCTTAGTACCAATAAGCTGAGTTCCTGCTGGAAACAAACACACCTCTGTTGGGCCGTTTATACAGCTAATAATAGTGACGGTTGCTGTGGTGGCTGAAGTAAACACTACTTCTATAGTCGCCGAGACGTACCCATAAACAGTGGTTATTGTAGCTTCATTCCCTACAAGCGTCCCTAATTGAGCTTCCCAGATTGTGTCCTGCAGAATTATTACAGCTAAAGAGCTTCCATTTTGATTTACTGTGGCAAAGATACCAAAAGGAAACTGCCATATACCATCATAAACTCCTGCGGCTTGAGACTGAAACGGCAATAGAATAAAAGTTAGGACTATTAACAATTTCTTCATAACCTAATCCTCATTCTCAGCAGGACTTTCTGTTTGGAAATCAGTTCTGTAGTTGACGGAATCTTGCATTGTAGGGTTATCTTTTCTCTGACCAATCGTTAGACATTATTCTTCTTTCCTTTCTCGTTTTCTTTCTGCGATTAATCCTTCAGTCCTTTCTTGGTCTTCCATCCGTTTCTGTATTTCCTGATATATAGTGAAGTTCACTAGACCTCCCTCCGTCGCGTTTTATCTTCTTCTGACCAATCGTTAGACATTA
>NZNL01000031.1 GCA_002694855.1 Gammaproteobacteria bacterium | reverse complement strand
TCCTTCACGACTCTGCCGATTTCTGGTTTGGGATCAAAGCAAAAAGCCAAATATTTGAATGCGCAAATCAGAGCTATATTCTAAAGCAAGCGTTGGTATTTCACACGCGCTGGGCGGTGTCCGCTTTGGGTCGATAGCTGTCATTCAGCCATTGCGCGTCAGAGCCTCATTAAACGTCTGCTCCACCCCCGGGGCACCCCCCCTTTCACCAGATGGGACTCCTGCTATCTATGTATTACTAATCTGCTCGAAGGATGTGGTACTTTCATTAATTGTTATAGTACCAACCCAGATTTACTAAAGGCGATTCGGAAAAAAATTAGATGAAAAATTCTCTCGCACTCTGCCTTGTCAGCCTCATAATCATGTTGCCTGTGGTCACCAACGCTCAGGTCGACTCCGCTTCCCGCCAACCCAATATCGTATTCATCTTTGCTGATGACCTTGGAATCGGGGACACAGGTGTCTACGGCAGTACAATTATCGATACGCCGAATATAGATGTGCTTGCTGCCAGTGGTGTCCGCTTTACCCAGGGTTACGTATCTCACCCCGTCTGCAGTCCGTCTCGAGCCGGACTCTTAACCGGTCGCTACCAGCAACGGCATGGCTGGGAATTTAATCCGGCTGGCCGGGATAGGGACAACGGGCTTGCACTGGACCAAGTTACGATAGCCGATGAACTGGGTGAGCGTGGTTACGCCACAGGCATGATTGGCAAGTGGCACCTGGGACAGCAGGAGCAACATCATCCAATGAGCCGCGGCTTTGATGAGTACTTCGGGGTGTTGGCGGGCGCTTCCCAGTTTTTCGAGACCCTGCCTGAGGGCGGCGCCTATGCAGGGACCCGTGCGGCGCCGGTAAATCGATCGGCCGCTAACGCAGTCTACCGTGGGCGGGAGAGAGTCCAGGTCGATGAATACCTTACCGATGTCTTTACCGAAGAAGCCGTCTCCTTTATCGATCGCCATGCCAATGAGCCCTTCTTCCTTTACCTCAGTCACACGACTCCGCACACACCATTGCAAGCTACCAAACCCTATCTCGATCGTTATGGCCATGTACAGGACATGGCCACGCGAGTGTATGCCGCCATGGTTTCGTCACTTGACGACAGTGTCGGAGAAGTGGTCGAGAAACTGAAAGAGATCGGCCAGTATGAAAACACGCTCATCGCCCTCCTCAGTGACAACGGCTGTGCCGGTTATATTGACAATGCCTGCTCCAACCTGAATTTCGCTGGCTTCAAGCGCTACCACCAGGAGGGAGGCATACGCATTCCATTTCTGTTGAGTTGGCCCAACGAATTGCCCAGTAACAAACTCTATGACAAGCCGGTTATCTCCCTCGACCTGATGAGCACGTTTACCGCAGCCGCAGGTGACAGGGTCGAAACCGAAGACAGCGTGAATCTTCTCCCCTACATAAAGGGAGAACGAAGCGACGATCCCCATGAGTTCCTGTTCTGGCGTGCCGGACCTACTCAGGCGATCAGGGATCAACGATGGAAACTGATCAAATACAAGCTGACGGATTTTACTGAAGCTGATCTGAACGATACCGGTAGGCTCGATCCACCAACGGGAGGTTGGGCGACGGGCACGCCGCTGGGTCTGATCACGCTGCTCTACGATCTACAGAATGACCCGCAAGAGTCAAACAATGTGGCTGCCCAGTACCCCGACATCGTGCAGCGACTCGAGGCCGAGCACGCCAGGTGGAATGACGAATTGCCACCGCCTGATGAGACAATATTGCCGGCGATTCGTTCTACCCTGACTGATGTTGACGGCAAAACAGTACAATTGATCTTCTAAGCTAGCTCCTGATCGCTTAATTCGACCGTCCTTACAAAATAGCGAGAAAAAATAATGCATGCCAACCACTCAACCCGATCACTTTTACTCGCACTGCTCGTTACTGGAACTCTGCTGGGCTGCTCGCCTGAAGAACAATTCACGGAAGTCAGTCAAGAGCTCAGCCGCGATGACTACATGTCGAGCGAGCTGCGCGCCAGAGTGGAGACACTAAAAAGCGCCGTGGCAACCGAAGCAACCAGTGAAAACACCATCGCCGAGCGAGCCGGTTTGTTAGCCGACTGGGTAGATGCTTATGCCCTGGCAGGTGGAGAGGTCGGCGTAGATGCAACGCGAATTCGCTTGCAGTCTACTTTGCCTCCTCGCGGCAGACAGGCCGTGAATCAGAGCCGTAACGTGGACCGATTCGTGCGGGAATTCATTCTGCGGGATGAGGATGGTGCCCTGGGCTTGCTCAGATCGGACAATCTCGGGCCGTTTGTTGCTGGCACTATGGACACTCTGAGTCAAACCTGGCGGGTCGGCACCCGATCCATGGCGATTGGCGGAGGCTTCTGGGTAGCGCGGCACTTCGCAGCAAATTTCGGCGTATTCCAATCTGAGGATCCTTCTGCAGCCGGTTATATCTCAATCGAAACAACCGATGATGATGCGGTTTTCGAACCGGAAACAATTATGGCATCCGGTCCCCACGGTGGCTTCCGTTCCCCGCAGCCGGCCATCGCCTTTCGCCTGGTCGCAGGGGAGCTTGACCGAGGGTCAAGTGTAACTATTACCTATGGCGACCAACGCCAGGGCGGCCCCGGTATTCGCCTGCCCACATTCGAGAGTGAACGCATGCCACTGCCACTCTATGTCGATCTGGACGGGTCCAGCGAATGGCTCTCTCTGCCCATCACACCTTTCGAGATCATTGGCGGCGAAGCGGCTGGTGTACACGGCTTCGGACCTAGCATCGTAGAACCCGGTGAGAATTTCGAGTTATCAGTACGTGCGCAAGACCAGTTTTTCAATCGCGCCACGGGTGCAATCCCGGCATTTGAGATTTTAATTGATGAAGAAGTGGTGGCCACCACAGCCGGTAGCGATGCCATAACCGTGCTGGATTTGAGTGTGACTGAACCTGGCCCCCATTGGATTTCACTACGCAGCATCGATGGCCGCTTCACTGGCATCGGCAATCCAATTCTGGTTGAAGATGATCCTGAGTATCGAATTTATTGGGGCGATACCCATGGTCACTCGGGTTATTCAGAAGGCATCGGCACCGTGGACTACTTTATGCGTTTCGCTCGCGATGATGCCCGCCTGGATTTCGTCACTCACTCAGAACACGATGTCTGGCTTGATGCCGGAGAATGGGAGCTGATTCGCAAGACCAGCGCCGAATACGATGAACCGGGGAAGTTCATACCCTACCTGGGTTGGGAGTGGACCCGACACACTCGCTTTGGAGGGCATCACAATGTTCTGTTTCGCGAGATCAAGGATCAGATGCCAGTCTCGGGGCTGAGTTATCCCGTGCTGTCGGCACTCTATGCCGAGTTACATGAACGCTACGACGCAGACAACATCGTGGTGATTCCCCATGCGCATAATCCCGGCGACTTCCGCCAGTCTGACCCGCAACTCGAACCCATCATCGAGATAATGTCCATGCACGGTTCATTTCAGTGGTTCATGCAGAGTTATCTGTCACATGGTCATGAAGTTGGTGTGGTTGCCGCTTCTGATGACCACCTCTCTCGTCCGGGTTACTCGGCACCCAACAGGAATTCTCTGGCACAACGTGGTGGCTTGGGTGCAGTGCTGGCGCCAGAGCGTTCAAGAGATGCGATCTTTGACGGCATGAAAGCCAAGCGCACTTACGCCACAACGGGTGACCGTATCATTCTGAAGATGGATGTCAATGGCACTACCATGGGTCAGCGAGGCAGCTACAGTGAGACTCGAATCATTAGTGGCCGCGCTATTGGTACTGGCCCTATCAAGTCGGTGCAACTGTACAAAAATGATGAAGAAATATGGCAGCAGGAATATCTTTTGGAAGACTCTCTAGGCAGTGAACAGGAATTGCTATTGAGTTTTACCTCCGATCCCACACCTCATTTCAACGGTGATGCACCTCGTGGATGGCGACATTGGCGCGGAGAAATGACAGTGACTGGAGCTGAACTGAAGACTGCAACGGCTATGGATTTTGTAAACCCTACCACTCAAGCAATAGCTAGCGCTGGCAACACGGTACGCTTCAGCACTCACACCCGCGGCGATACCAGTTCCATTCGGCTTAGTCTGTCAGATGTGCAAGCAGACGCCACCATTACACTAAACCTTGAAGAAACAACTGAGAGCGGATCCGCACCACCTTTCTATCGTGTCCATGCCACCATCCCGGCCACCCGAGTTGAAATTTCACTTAGTGATATAGTCGATGGCCGGTTAACTCGAAATATTCCGCAAGCAGACTATCCCGACGACAATATCACCATCCGCCGGGTCATCAATGGTGGCACACGCGACGTGAACTTTGCATTCACTGATACCGATAATCCTGATCAAGGCGACTACTATTATTTCAAGGTCGAGCAGGCCAACGATGCAGTCGCCTGGTCAAGCCCGGTTTGGGTGGGAGGATTTTCATCACAGTGAGTATCAGCGCCAGTAACCAATTGGGGACATTGGACTTGTATGGATAGGAAATTGGTCGGGACGGCGGGATTTGAACCCACGACCACTTGACCCCCAGTCAAGTGCGCTACCAGGCTGCGCTACGCCCCGATTGTTCTAAATTATCTGAATAAGTTTGAATATTGAAGTGTACTGCAGCGGAATTGACATTTCCGCACTTAGAGTTGAGCTATTACTTTTTCGAGTTCTTTAATTAGTGGCTTGATTTCACTGGCATCAACTTTAGGCCTCGCTAGTTCTTCAGGATTGTCGCTCATTTTCTGTCGAGCACCACCAATCGTGTATCCCTGTTCATAAAGCAAGCTCTTGATCTGTCGGATCAAAACTACATCCTGGCGCTGATAATAACGCCGATTTCCCCTACGTTTTACCGGTTTTAGCTGAGGAAATTCAGCTTCCCAATAACGCAACACATGAGGTTTTACAGCACAGAGCACACCCACTTCCCCAATTGTGAAGTAGCGTTTTGGCGGAATAGGAGGTAATTCCTCGCTATTCGTCGTTTCCAGCATAGTCTTCCACTCTTGCCTTAAGTTTCTGCCCTGGCCTGAAAGTAACTACCCGCCTTGCCTTAATCGGTATTTCTTCGCCAGTCTTGGGATTTCTACCCGGGCGCTGCTTCTTATCTCTGAGGTCGAAATTACCGTACCCGGACAACTTCACCTGCTCGTTACGCTCCAGAGACAAGCGGATTTCTTCAAAAAATTGCTCAACTACCTCTTTCGCCTCGCGCTTGTTAAGCCCTAATTCCTCGAACAGGCGTTCTGCCATGTCGGCTTTTGTGAGTGCTCCGTCCGTCATAGTCCAATCCCCGGCTAATTGCGTAATTTCGCATTAAATTGTTCTTGTAGTACGTTGACGCAACTACTAATTATTACACTTATTTCGTCATCACTAAGAGTGCGCGAAGGATGCTGCCACGTCAAGCCCAAAGCAATACTTTTTTTGCCTTTTTCAATTGCATCTCCTTGATATACATCAAATATTCGCAGGCTTGTTAGAAGCTCACCAGCATTGGCGCGTACGATCGTCAGTATTTTTTCTGCAGGCACAGAATCGTTTATGACTATTGCCAAATCGCGGCTGACTTCCGGGTACCGCGATAACACACTAGCTATCGGTAACTCCCCAATCTGGACCGCATCAAGATCGAGTTCAAACATAAAAATCTCGGTATCCAGCTCCAGTTTCCGAGCTATCGCCGGATGCAGAGCCCCAAGGTGGCCAAGCAGACCCCCTTCCTTGGACTCTATTCGTGCACATTGCCCAGGGTGGAAGCATCCAAACTCTACTGGTTGAAACCGAAAATGTCGATTGTCACCACCCAGCCTTAAGATACATTCCACATCGCCTTTCACATCATAGAAATCGTTAACATCATCGGTGTTATTCCAGTTTTGAGGATAACGACTTCCCGAAACAAGGCCACCTATGCGATTGATTTGTTCATAATCTCCAGTATTTCCTGTAAAAACCAGGCCAGTCTCAAATAATCTTATACGATCTTGCTGCCGATTCGCATTGTATTGCGCCGTATTCAACAGCCCGGGAAGAATGCTGGCTCGCATTACCGACATTTCCTCTGAGATTGGATTCTCCAGAGAAACCGTCTGAATTTCGTTTCCACAAACGAGTTCGGACAGTTCAGGGTGAATAAAGCTGTAGGTAACTACTTCCTGATAACCCATGGCCACCAACTGATGTCGGATGCGTTGCAGAGGCACCAAGGCTTCAGGTTTAGATGCCAGAGATTGGGCTCCGAACCGGAAAGTTGAGGGCACCTTGTTGTAGCCGTAGATACGGACGATTTCTTCGATAAGGTCAGCTTCNAGGGTAACGTCGAACCGGAATGAGGGGACACCTANGGTTATCGANTCTNNGTTTTTATTGGTAATGGAGAACCCTAATCTGGAAAGGATATCGATAATCTCTTTTTTGGTGATCTCTATGCCAAGAACTTGCGAGACTAGNNCAATCTTCAATTCAATTTTNACCGGCTCGGGGAGGTTGCCNACTGCCTCTGTNATCGGACCAGGATCCCCNCCAACAATTTCAAGCAGCAATGANGTTGCACGTTCCATCGCCTTACGCTGGAGATTGTAATCCACTCCNCTCTCGTAACGATNAGATGCATCCGTCTGCATACCATACCGNCGCGCTTTNCCNGCTATAGTGACNGGNTCAAAGAACGCACATTCCAGAAATACATCCTTAGTGGATTCTGTTACAGACGTCGCCAAGCCGCCCATAATTCCGGCCATAGCAACCGGTTTGTTACTATCTGCAATTAGCATGATTTCTGAAGACAAATTTACTTCTTTACCATCTAAAAGAACTAATTTTTCATTTTCCTTTGCCATTCGCACATTAATATGACCTTCAAGCTTTGAGTAATCAAAAGCATGCATAGGCTGGCCGAGCTCTATCAATACAAAATTTGTAACATCAACGACTGGATCAATACTACGCAGCCCGGACCGCCGAAGCTTTTCCTGCATCCACAGCGGAGATTCGGAATTAAGATTAACGTTTCGAATAATTCGACCGAGATATCGCGGACACCCATCCTTGGCCTCGATATGAATTGGAAGCTCGTCACTCACGGTAGGAACGACAAGAGGAATTTCAGGCTCTGAAACCGGCTGCCCGGATATTACACCTACCTCCCGGGCTAACCCTAACATACCTAAGCAATCGCCTCGGTTAGGTGTCAGCGTTAATTCAATACTTGTGTCGTTAAGTTGCAAATACTTTTGAACCTCCAAACCCTTGGGAGCATCATCTGGCAAAACAAGAATCCCCTCAGATTTGTCTTCGAGACCTAGCTCTTCTGCAGAACAGATCATACCTTTCGATTCAACACCGCGAAGTTTGGCCGATTTGATGCGAAATGGTTTATCTTCCCCGCTATGAATTTCAGCCCCAATATTTGCAAATGGAACTTTAATCCCTTTCCTGACATTAGTAGCTCCGCAGACTACCTGAAAAGACTTTCCGCCATCATTGACCTGGCAAACGCTTAATTTATCCGCATCAGGATGAGATTCTACCGATTCCACTTCTCCAACAACGATTCCAGAAAACTGACGAGCAACCGGCCCTGAACTATCAACCTCGAGTCCAGCCATCGTTAGTTCATCCATGAGATCCTGGGTATCTAGCTTTGGATCCACCCATTCCTGTAACCATGATTCACTGAAAATCATTCGCTATTATCGCTCGTTAATTAAACTGTTGTAGAAACCGCAGGTCATTTTCGAAATAGGTTCTTAGATCGCTAACGTCATAACGGAGCATTGCCAAACGTTCTACCCCCATGCCAAATGCGAATCCGTTATATCGTGAAGTATCTATATTGGACATTTCAAGCACCCGAGGATGAACCATGCCGCAACCCATAACTTCGAGCCAGCCTTTATAGCCACAAATTCTGCAACCACTACCTTCACACCTAACACACCTCATATCAACCTCGGCTGAAGGTTCAGTAAAAGGGAAATAGGAGGGCCTGAACCTCACCGGCATCTCAGCCTCAAAATAACTATGCAAGAATTCTTCGACAGTGCCTTTCAAGTCGGCAAAACTGACTTTTTCGTCGACCAACAGGCCTTCTACCTGATGAAACATTGGGGTATGTGTGAGGTCAGAATCACATCGATATACCTTTCCGGGACAAATCATCCGGAATGGTGGTTCTCCGGTCTCCATGACACGAACTTGAACCGGAGAGGTATGAGTTCTCAAGACCTTGTCAGGACTAACATAAAAGGTATCGTGCATAGCCCGGGCTGGATGGTGAGGAGGTATATTAAGGGCTTCGAAATTATAGTAGTCGTCTTCTAATTCAGGACCCACCGCTACGCTGTATCCAGCACTCTCAAAAATCTCTGTTATGCGTTCCAATGTGATCGTAATCGGATGAAGTCCACCCTTATTCTGCCGACGGCCCGGCAACGTAACATCGATTACTTCTTCGGTGAGTTTTGAATGAAGGGATTCAGCAACCAGTAGTTTTTTTCTGGCTTCGATGGCCTGTTCCAGCCGCTGTTTAGCGTGATTAATGTCCTCGCCCGCTGCAGGCCTTTCCTTGGGTGGCAGTTTACCCAGAGACTTCAGCATCGCTGTGAAACTACCCTTTTTTCCGAGAAACCTTACGCGCAGCGACTCAAGCGATTTTTCATCGCTCGCCTCTTTTATTGCTTGTAATGCATCGGTGAGTAGGGAATCGGTATCAACCATAAGCCGCTTCCACAAAAATTGTTAAGCTGCCAAACAGGCTTTTGCTTGATCTACTATCGCCGTAAATGCTGGTTTGTCGTGAACAGCCAGATCTGCCAAAACACGTCGATCTATTTCAATTTCCGCTTTTTTCAGACCGGCAATCAATTGACTGTAACTAATACCGTTTTCACGGGCTTGAGCATTAATCCTAATAATCCACAGAGAACGAAATACCCGCTTTTTTGCCCGGCGATCACGGTAGGCGTATTGACCCGCCTTGATAACAGCCTGCTTGGCTACACGATACACCCTGCTACGGGCGCCGTAATAACCTTTGGCTTCTTTTAGAACTTTCTTGTGACGGCGATTGGCAACGACGCCTCGTTTAATTCGAGTCATAATTTATTNCCTTTCCTAACAGCGTCAAACATCGCGCAGCATGCGCTTGACCGCAGGAACATCAGCGGGGTGAACCGATGTTGTTCCACGCAGCTGCCGCTTACGCTTGGTAGTCATTTTGGTCAGGATATGACTCTTGAATGCGCTCTTGCGCTTGAAACCGGAGCCGGTTTTCTTGAANCGTTTCGCAGCACCACGGTGGGTTTTCAGTTTTCCAACCATTTTTAGTTACTCGCATTTACCTCAAAGAGGNCCTTGATTGTTAGCTAACAACAAAGGCCAGTATCCATTAGCCCAAGGGACCAATAGATGCTGACCCTTTGCATAGTTGTTAACGCTTCTTGACCGGCGCCAGTACCATGACTATTTGCCGACCTTCCATCTTGGGTTCCTGTTCCACGGCACCATACTGAGAGAGGTCATCTCGAATTCTCTCTATCAGCTCCTGCCCAAGATGTTGATGGGCAAGCTCTCGTCCGCGGAATCTTAGCGATACCTTGGTCTTGTCCCCATCTGTCAGGAAACGTATCAGGTTGCGTAGTTTTACCTGATAATCCCCTTCTTCCGTCCCTGGTCTAAATTTGATTTCCTTAACATGTATTCGTCGCTGTTTTTTCTTGTTCAGCGATTTTTGTTTCTTTACGTCAAATACGTGCTTGCCGAAATCCATGATCTTACAGACCTGTGGATCCGAATCCGGTGCTATCAGCACCAAATCCAGCATAGCATCTGTCGCTGCGGCCCTAGCGTCTTCAATTGGTAATACCCCAATCTGCTCNCCGTTTGCCCCAACCAAACGAACCTTATCAGCCTCGATAAATTCGTTGATTATCGGCTTTTTGGTACTACCACTCATGATGTGAGCAAGCGCTCAAACCCCACTACGATTTCATCCTCATATAAAAACCTAATGCTCGGCATCGNGGCTTTTCTCAATTCGGCCAAAACGGGAAACATCCTGGCTTAAGTGCTTACAAAAGTCATCGAATGTCATTACTCCCAAGTCCTCACCATTACGCTTGCGAACTGCCACTGTACCGGATTCAACTTCCCTATCTCCAACTACCAGAAGATAAGGAATTTTCTGTAAAGTATGCTCGCGGATTTTAAAGCTGATTTTCTCATTTCTCAAGTCTGCTGTCGCTCTAAACCCTTTATTATTCAAGGATTCTTCCAGTTTCAAGCAGTATTCGGACTGTTTATCGGTAATATTAAGGACCACGGCCTGCTCTGGNGCCAACCAGGTCGGCATCGCACCGGCATAATGTTCGATCAACACGCCGATGAAACGCTCGAAAGATCCTAGTACCGCTCTATGAAGCATAACAGGAGTCTTACGACTGCCGTCTTCCGCAACGTAGCGGGCGTCGAGCGCCCCGGGGGTGAAGAAATCTACCTGTATAGTGCCACATTGTTGTATCCGACCCATGCAATCTTTCAAGGAGTACTCTATCTTGGGACCATAAAAAGCACCCTCTCCTGGCATCAACTCCCAGGGAAGGCCGGTAGCNTTNAGNGCCTCTTTCAGAGATTGTTCCGCATCTTCCCANAGGTCGTCGGATCCAACGCGTTTTTCAGGGCGAGTTGAAAGACGAAGGATCACTTCGTCGAANCCNAAATCCCGGTAAACTNCAAACAGCAACNCCATAAAATCGGCCACTTCAGACTGAATCTGTTCCTCTGTACAAAAGATATGGCCGTCGTCCTGCACAAAACTGCGGACGCGCATTAGTCCATGCATGCTTCCAGACGGTTCATAGCGGTGGCAGGAACCAAATTCGGCATACCTAAGTGGTAAATCGCGATAGCTTTTGAGTCCCTGGTTATACACCTGGATGTGACATGGACAATTCATGGGCTTGATGGCNTAGGTCCGATTTTCCGATTCGACAGTGAACATCTCTTCTGAAAACTTTGCCGCATGACCAGACTTTTCCCACAGGCTGTAATCTACCAGTTGGGGTGTATGGATTTCCTTATAACCATTTTTTTGCTGGACTATTTTCATATAGCCCTGGATGGTTTGGTACAAGGTCCACCCATTCGGGTGCCAAAAAGCCATACCCGGTGATTCTTCCTGAAAATGAAAAAGACCTAATTGTTTTCCCAGTTTGCGGTGATCACGCTTTTCAGCTTCTTCCAAACGTTTGAGATAAAGTTTCAGTTCTTTATTTGAGGCCCACGCAGTGCCATAGACCCTTTGTAACATTTCATTATCCGAATCACCTCGCCAATATGCACCAGCCACCGTTGTAAGCTTGAATGCCTTGAACTTACCGGTACTTGGAACATGGGGGCCACGACACAGATCGACAAATTCTCCCTGTCGATAAAAGGACAAGTCTTCGTCACCCGGTATCGATTCAATTATTTCAACTTTATAGTCTTCTCCCATTTCCCTAAACATCGCCACAGCATCGTCACGGTTCATAATGGATTTTTCGACCTGAAGATTTTCCTTAACAATGACTCCCATGGCCTTTTCAATCTCCACGAGATCTTCCGGTGTAAATGGTCGTTCAAAGGCAAAATCATAAAAGAACCCATCCTCTATGACTGGACCTATAGTAACCTGGGCCTTGGGAAACAAGCGCTGCACAGCCTGTGCCATCAAATGGGCACAGGAATGTCGGAGGACCTCAATCCCGTCTTCGTCGCGCTCGGTAACGATCGCGACTTCAGCATCTCCAACCACGGAGTAGGAGGTATCAACCAGAACTCCATCTACCCTACCAGCCAGAGCAGCCTTGGCAAGTCCGGGGCCAATTGATTCTGCTATTTCAGCAACCGTAATCGGATTGTTGAAATCTCGTTTACTACCATCTGGAAGAGTGATTTCAGGCATCTTCTCCTCAACTATTCCCGTCAATAATCTCAATCGCTAAAACTACATTTTGCTTTAGCACACGATTTATAAACCAAATTTAGTACTTCAATAGAATGATAGACGTAACTAGAGTCACACTGGCTAGGTCCACCATGTCACGCCCGAGCCTCGAAGCAATTATCCCTTTGATTTTACTACATATATTCCATTGTTGGCTATGCTAATTTTTGGGCATTGTAAGCCCAAGCATTTATCTTATAATCAATTCTCATTTATACGGATAAACTATACGGTTAAAACTATGAAGAAAATCCTCACCATCGCCTTTCTGATCGCTACATTAGCTCCAAGTATTATCATGGCAGATGAAATCAGGCCAGGTGTTTTACGCACACCTGACAGCCGATTCGAAAACCTGCCAGGTTATAGTTTCGAACCTAACTATCTATATATTCGCGGCTACCGCGTTCACTATCTGGATGAAGGTCCGGCGGACGGTGAAGTGATTCTAATGATTCACGGCGAGCCCTCATGGTCCTACCTATATCGTAAGATGATACCGGTTCTCACTGAGGCTGGGTTCCGTACCATCGTTCCCGATCTGATTGGTTTTGGTCGCTCGGACAAGCCGATAAATATGGATACCCATACCTATCTTTTTCACGTGGATGCGATGACTGAATTAGTCGAACGACTAGAATTGCAGAATGCCACATTTTTTGGACAAGACTGGGGCGGATTGATTGGTCTTAGAGTTGTAGCAGAAAATGAAGCTCGCTTCGCACGTGTGGTTGTTAGTAATACTGGGCTGTCAGCACCCACGACCAATTCCACACCCACCTCCGGGGCCTTCATGCAATGGAAAGCCATGAATCAGAGAATGATCGATGCTGGCGATATTCCTACGGGCACTATGATTGCCACCAATGTCGGCGACCCTTCTATTAAAGACGCCTACGATGCGCCTTTTCCTAGCCCTTCTTACAAAGCAGGCCCTCTGATAATGCCGCAACGAGTCCCTGTTTCGATTGACTACCCGGGAGCTGTTGCCAATGNTGCGGCATGGGAAGTTTTTCGACGCTGGCAGAAGCCTTTTTTAACTGCCTTTAGTAATGAAGATCCGGTNACTGCAGGCGGTCACGTTATTTTTCAAAGAGATATTCCCGGAGCACAAAACCAAAATCATGTAACAATTGAAGGAGCAGGACACTTCCTGCAGGAAGAGAAAGGAGAAGAACTAGCAAGTGTTATTGTTGAGTTCATGAATGACAACCCAATTAAATANGCAATTTTTCTTACAACCGTGGAGGTAAAAATACACTATGAAAACTATATATCTGNTATCAACAGTCCTTTTNTTGACGTACTGCACTAGTGAAACNAATGAGAAAACAGNNCAAGAAATAATAGAGATAGCAACAGGGTCAGCGCCAGCAAATATTAGNTCGGANGCTACAGTTTTGGCCGCCGATGGGAGCGTGCTTANAGAAGGCTCTAACGATTGGACTTGTATGCCGGGTACACCTCCCAATGAAAATGTTAACCCAATGTGTGTAGATCAGGCATGGCAAGAATGGCTGCAAGCCTATATAAATCAGGAACCTTATGATTCAGAAGCTAAAGGATTTGGAGTCTCATATATGCTTCAGGGCGATCAAGCAGTAGACAACAATGATCCTTTTAATACAGATCAATCCGTTGGCACATGGGTTCAGGAAGGCCCGCATCTCATGTTATTGATGCCAGCGAGCCTTATGAGCGATCTCCCAAGGGATCCTTATGCAGGTGGACCATATGTGATGTGGGAAAATAATGAGTTCGTACATATGATGGTGCCACTGGAAGTAACGGAGAGACCAAACTAGACGATTGATAACTACGAAACCCAATTCAGAATAAAACCGGACAAAAATTTGATTTTTGTCCGGTTTCTGGATGTTTCTATCTCAAGGCGCTGCTGTTCCCCCAACATTCTCTAACACAGCCCGCTCATCCGGATGAATACTAAGTAGGGCAGTTCCGAAATCACCATCGCGGTGCTTTCTTTCCTCGAGTTGCAACTTACGCTCTATTAGCAGTGAGCTGTATTCCTCTTCTTCTAGGTAAGTGACGCTTACATGAAAGTGAGACATAGCATCTACACTCCGACCTCCGAAGACTACCCATTGGTCAGGGTCTATTGAAAGAGGATTGTTCTCGGTATTATCGAAGTGAGTTCGCATNACTATGGCCGCGCCTTTAGGAAGTANNGGNCTAGCATCATCTGCAAAAANGAAGGANGTTTGCCANTTGTGATTATAATTATTGATAGACGCAATAACATCTCGACGATTTGCNCCTGGACCATAATAGTCCCTCACCCTCCCTGGCCAAATTACTTCGATCGACATAGCGATGCCATGTAAATGCATATGACCNCGGAAGCTGTTCAACATAACNGGCTCATCTAAAACCCANGTCCGGTACATCGTCTGGGTACCATGAGGTGGAATCAATATATCCCTAGCCCTCGGCTGCCCAGGTTCAAATTGATCGATCAAATGATGAATCTCCACATTCGCCTCTGTCTGAGGAGGGTCGTTCTCCGGATGGAACCAGAACGCTACTTCGATGTTATCTTCAAATTCCTCTCCAATTGGGAAGTAATGAGCCCCAAAGTTAATAACACCGGGNCCGGGACTGAACTTAANTCCAGTATCCTCGCCAAAGTAGTCCCACCTTTTACCAGCTCCTGCACCAACTACACGGCCAGATGGACCCTGCTCGAGCCTTAATGAAACATTGTTATGATGCAGAGCAGACCGTCCCTGGATTGTATTTCGAATCTCCGNCGCTTTAAGGAAACGTGGTTCGACAAGCGCAGGCCACTCAACATCCACTGACGGCCAGAAGTCTCCGCCCTCAGCACGTATAGCAATGGGCCCTGTTTCGAATATCATATCCGGAGGCCCTAAATCAGGTTCGAGCTCCCACTCCAGCCAATTAGGCCAGCTTACCGGAGGCGGAAGATTAGCTGGGTCACCTTCGGGAGCGCCTGCATCAACCCATGCTACTANAGTGTCAATATTATCNTCACTTAGAGAATAATCATTCTTATANTCCTGGATTCCAATGGTTGGATCGAGATGCCAAGGAGGCATAACCCGTCTATTAACATTATATTTAATTCGTGGGGCCCAAACTTTTGCNTGTTCAAAGGTCTCAAGAGACATCGGCGCAATTCCACCAGGCTGGTGACACTGCTGACAGTTCTCCTGAAGAATTCTGACAACTTCATTAGAGAAAGTAGGAGAATGGCTAATTTCCTNAGCAATAACAGTGGAAAAAGATACTTGCCAGGCTATAAAAATAAGTACNAAAAAACTTCCGAAAGCAAGTAGATGACCATNGTNTTTATGCTGCCAGCTGTGGGATGCACAATCGATTAGTTGTTTCATACCTATAATTCTCTCGTCATTGATATTTATTAATATCGTTACAGTTNCACAGAACCCTACCTTCTATCACTCTTTTGCAGCCACTAGTTTACATTAATCTTGATAAAAGCATTTGTCCAACAGCACCAGAACTCAAAATCTTGCGCCTCATAATTTGAACGACCTGAATCATTATAGGCCTGTACCTGAACGATATATTCTCCTGGCTGGCTAAATACGGCTTGNGTATCCGACTGNCCATACGCTGAATCAAATGCAAGCCAGTCCGCAGAATCAANCCAGCCTANGGTTTCTTCTTTCCAGGAATTCCAGTTNGGCGTAAATATGACATCACCTGGCCCCTGNTATTTAAACCATCTGATTCGAATTGCTCTGCTGTCATCGGCCCTAAACGGATTATCACGACGCACCCGAGTTCTCAGTGTTATAGGCTCTCCCACCATGGCTTGACGAGCCTCCGACACCATACCTCTACCAAAACCAACACGTCCTTCAGCGATTGGGCCTTCGGCCGTCAACCTAATTTTAGGAGGGCTATTGTTTCGTGAAGGCTGCAGTGGCTCATCGTGACGATAAGTACTGAATTTCAATCGCCCAGGAGAGCTGAATGCCTGCTCGGAACGCTCATCAAGCAACGTCCATCTCACGTCACGATCTCCCCAATCCTCTGGTACTGTTATGCTCAGGACGCAATAATGTCTGCGGCCACCATCGGGCTGTGGCATGAAGTGCGTTGGTTGCAAACCGTTGAACTCTTCTGGTTCGATGAAATTGTTTGGGCCAATAGGAATATCAAAAGTTTCTTGGGTATTTGTATTGAAGTAGCCAAAGCAAAGTTGGAAAGTTCCATCAAGGTTGGGAAACCATCCTTCGAAAATGGGTACCACTGGACCGCCAGTTGGCCGAACTAACTGGGGGTCATTCTGATGTCCACCCGGTGGCGCAACCCGGTTCCAGCCAGGTATCCGCGCTTGGGCTTCTGCCTGATTCGAATTCAAATTTGTTAAGATAAATCCGAATAATGCGATATAGAAAATACTTTTCATTGCCTGAATCCCATTAAGGAATTTGGTAGGCACGACCAGAGTCGAACTGGTGACCTCTACCATGTCAAGGTAGCGCTCTAACCAACTGAGCTACGCGCCTGCTACTAGGGTTATCTCAATGAGGCCCTCGGACTCGATCTCGACAAAGAAGACTTCCGATTATACGGAACTAANCTTCTCAGTGTCGATTGTTTCTAATCATATCNTGCGTTTAAGTTACTGCTTTAAAAGCTGATTTTTTAGTTCTGCAATAGTATCCCGGGTAGCTGCTGCCTCCTCGAAAGCCAAGTTCCTAGCATGCTCGTACATTTGTTCTTCCAGTTTGTCAATTTCCTTATGCACCATGGTCGGGTCAGTAAAATCCAACCGGTTATAGGCCCCCATTTTCTCTGTGGCGTTACGGCCACGCTGGCGTATGCGATTGGTGGGCGATACATAGGCTCCTTCCATAACATCGAGGACTTTTTTCTGCACCCCAACAGGCGTGATGTTGTGTATCTCATTNAATTGTAGTTGCATGTTGCGGCGTCGATCTGATTCGTCAATCGCCCTTTGCATAGAGCCGGTTATCTCATCAGCGTAGAGAATTGCCTTGCCATTAATGTTACGAGCTGCTCGACCAATTGTTTGAATTAGCGATCGCTCCGAGCGGAGAAACCCTTCTTTATCGGCATCAAACACTGCCACCAGAGATACTTCTGGGATATCCAATCCTTCTCGTAATAGATTTATGCCGACCAGCACATCAAAACTTCCCAGTCTAAGATCTCGTAATATTTCTGACCGCTCTACCGTCTCTATATCAGAGTGCAGATACCGAACACGCACGTCGTGTTCCGCCAAATAATCTGTTAAGTCTTCGGCCATACGTTTGGTCAGAACCGTAACCAACACTCGTTCCTGCTCCTCTGCTACTCGGCGGATTTCCGATAATAAATCATCCACTTGGGTAGAAGCAGGGCGTACTTCCAGTTCAGGGTCTATTAANCCAGTTGGTCTCGCAAGCTGACAAACNTGCTGTCCTTCGTGCTCTTCCTCGTAGCGGCCCGGAGTAGCAGACATAAAAATGATCTGCGGAGTCAACATCTCCCATTCCTCGAAGCGTAATGGTCTATTGTCCAATGCCGACGGTAGGCGAAAACCATACTCAACCAATGTTTCCTTACGAGATCGATCGCCCTTATACATTGCCCCAAGTTGAGGAATCGACACATGGGACTCATCCGCAACGATTAATGCATTAGCTGGCAAGTAATCATACAGAGTAGGCGGTGGTTCTCCCGCCTCCCTGCCTGACAGGTATCGTGAATAGTTCTCGATGCCGGAGCAATACCCCAGTTCCTGGATCATTTCCAGATCAAACTTTGTGCGCTGTTCAAGACGCTGTGCTTCTACCAGTTTATTACTTTTGTAGAGTTGATCTAAGCGCTCCTTAAGTTCGGCCTTAATATGGTCAAGCGCTCCCAATAATCTGTCTCTTGGTGTAACGTAATGGGACTTCGGAAATACAGTGAGCCGGGGAACTTCTCTAATAGCAGAGCCGGTTAAGGGATCAAAATAGGAAAGTTTTTCAATTTTTTCATCAAATAGTTCAATCCGGATTGCATCTCGTTCCGATTCAGCTGGATAAATGTCAATAACATCACCACGCACTCGATAGGTGGCACGCCGCAGTTCCATATCGTTGCGGGTGTATTGAAGGTCAGTGAGACGTTTAAGTAAGTTACGTTGATCAATACTGTCACCGCGGTCGAGGTGAATTACCATTTGCAGATAGGTACCNGGATCACCAAGGCCATAAATAGCTGAAACTGAAGCCACAACGATGACATCNGAACGCTCAAGNANTGCTTTCGTAGCAGACAGGCGCATNTGTTCAATGTGGTCATTAATTGATGAATCNTTCTCTATATAAAGATCCGATGAAGGCACGTATGCTTCTGGCTGATAGTAGTCGTAATAGGAAACAAAATATTCGACNGCGTTACNGGGGAAGAACTCCTTGAATTCNCCGTAAAGCTGAGCCGCTAAGGTCTTATTAGGCGCCATAACCAAGGTNGGTCGNTGCACGGTCTCGACAACATTAGCAATGGTAAANGTCTTNCCNGAACCGGTAACCCCGAGCAGGGTCTGGGCATGCAAACCGTCTTCCAGACCTTCGANTAGCTGGGCNATCGCTGCNGGTTGATCCCCAGCAGGTTTGAATTTAGCGTGAATTTNGAAACGCTTAGTCATTCCAACTTAAGTCCNCTGAAAGCAAACCCCTAAGCGTACAACAGATTGGNCTGCGAAACGTAGAGAGTGNNGGNCAAATTAGCTCTTCTCATTATTATACGTACAGNTCACAACTTAGAAGACNTAGTCCAAAGAGTAACCATAAACTCAACATGTTATCTTNTTAGCAGNATGNCCAATAGCNTAATNTGGCNNNNTTTTTTANNATAATTCAAGGCCTTATAAAAGCTTACCGNAGAAAATTNNGCTTTGGCACNGTTTTCANNAANTTTNATCACGCNANACTAGTNCNCNNNCANNTCTCTAAACTTATNTNGCCTCCCNTATAGTATGCTACCGNAAAGNTGNCTANCTGATTTAAGATTANGCCATTATATTNAATACNTNNCNNCGNCAGNNCNTCCNGGAATNGNTNCNAAAATNAAATCAAGGNNATAAGACTGTGNAAAATNAGCCATNATCAAAATNCANGCNATTTNCNTTNCAGGACATTCAGCCGTCTCTGCANAGACGCGATTATTTGGACCAATCCGTAATGGAAGCAGAATTGAAGGCTATCTGGTATGCNCAGTGGATTNACGTGTGCCGCGAAGAAAAAATTCTTAAGCCNGGTGATTATTCAATTNTGGNTCTTGGTACTCAACGANTTATNGTAACACGCAATAACGAAGGNGAATTAAGAGCCTTTCACAATACCTGCCGNCACAGAGGTTCAGAACTATGCTCTCANCCGGTAGGCAGCTTNACTGNAGGTCGCATACTGTGNCCCTATCATAAGTGGAGCTACGATCTTGATGGGAATTTAAAAGCAACACCGTTTTTGGAGCAAAGCAAAACCGAGACCGAGANCCTNGGNCTTTANCCTGTAAATAGCGTAGNTTGGGGNGGCAATATTTATATTAATTTAGCGAACAAACCTACCACTTTATTAGGCGAAAATGCTGACCCCGATTTTACGATTCTAGATAACTGGCCATTAAAAACTTTACAGTTAGCTCATTCCCATCGTTATGAATTAGCCTGTAATTGGAAAATATTCTGGGAGAACTACCTTGAGTGCTACCACTGCCCAGGGACACATCCAGAGCTTTGCGAAATTGTCCCTTTGTATAAACAAAATCTTGCTACCGAAACAATTGATCCCACGGCCAATATTCCAGATGCAGTCGCTGAGGGAGTAGAGTCATGGACAACCGATTCTAAGGCAGTAGCTCCAGTTTTCTCTAGTTTAAGTCCTGAAGAGATTACCATTGGACATACCTACTTAACGCTACTACCCAATCAATTTATTGCCGCGCACTCAGATTATGTGCGTCAGGTTTCAATAAAGCCCTTAACGCCCGATACAACCGAAGTAATATGTGAGTGGCTGTTCAGCCCAGAGGCAATGGATGACCCAACATTTGATCCTCAACGGGCCATCGACTTTGGTAACCTCATATTGAAGCAAGATGCCCAAGTGTGTGAAATTAACCAGCGTGGACTCTCTGCATTGCCCCATAGACATGGTCATCTAGCCCCGCAGGAACACGACGTGTTAAATTTTCATCAATGGTACCAAGGGTTAATGAGCACATAGCTGGAACTGCAGTAATAATTTACTTGGTGAGGGAGATGCTAACTATGATAAAGCTGAAAACTAATATGCCTAACTCACCTAAAAAACCATCCGAAATATCACTTCCAACTAGCTTGATGCGGTATACAAACCTTTTGTTGGTACTTAGCCTGTTCTCTTGCTCAGAATCTGACCACCCTGCGTCAATCAGTGTTACACGAGACGCCGAATTACTCATGCTCAATGGAAAGGTGTACACCGTAAACCCTGAGCAAAGCTGGGCAGAAGCTGTCGCTATCACTGGCGGTAGAATAATCTGGGTAGGCAAGACTAAGGATGCCAAGCCATGGCAGGGAGAGGGAACCCACACGATTGATCTTGCCGGAAAAATGGTGCTACCAGGATTTCAGGACATACACATACACCCAGTGCATAGTGGTGTCAGCTACCAACAATGTGCCCTCTTTGACATAGAAGGTGTGACGCAGCTTCAACAACACATAAAGCAGTGCGCTGAGAATGAGCCAGGGGAATGGGTTCGTGGTGGCGGCTGGCTAGTAACCAATTTTGCACCTTCTGGGCTACCTGACAAAACCCTCTTGGATGAGATAGTGCCTGACCGGCCGGTAGCACTGAAATCGTCTGACGGACATTCGATGTGGGTAAACTCGCGCGCGCTGGAGCTCGCAGGCATCACAGCTAAGAGTCAGGACCCCGTCGGTGGTCGCATAGACCGGTATCCGAATAGCAAAGAGCCTTCAGGCAGTTTGCAAGAAACCTCTGCCATGAATCTGGTACATATGGTAGAACCCGAATTAACTCAAATGGAATTGGAAGCTGGCCTAGCTTACTCGCGTGATCATCTACATAGCCTTGGAATCACGGCCGTACAGGATGCCATTCTCAAGCTAACCCCTGGAGATGCTTATTATGGCCTACCTGCCTATCGCGCCTTAGAGGAACGCGGAGAACTAAATCTGCACGTAATCAATGCCATGTATTGGGAAAATGAAATATCACTGGAGCAGCAGTTACCGGCTTTTCTAAAGGCCCGTGACGAATCAACTCCTTATATCCGCAATACCGCCATTAAAATCTGGCAGGATGGCGTAATAGAGACGGAGACTGCTGCCTTGCTAGAGCCTTATTTAAACAGGGATGATCAATTCGCTGGGGAACTACTCAATCAACCTACNCTTNTGAATGCGGCGGTCACCGCCTTAGATGCAGCTGGCTTCCAGATTCATTTTCATGCCATTGGAGATCGNGCNATTCGCTCAGCATTCGATGCTCTACAAATTGCTAGAGAAACGAACGGAAAACACGACAACCGTCACCACATTTCCCATATTCAACTTTTCAGTCCTGCAGACATACCGAGGTTTGTCGAACTTGNTGTGGTAGCCAACTTTCAGCCATTGTGGGCTATCGAAGACGGATATATAACTGATTTGACTATTCCACGCATNGGTGAGGAACGNGGAAAATTACTTTATCCNATTGGCAGCGTTCAACGCACGGGCGCGCGAGTAGCTTTTGGGAGCGACTGGTATGTTACCTCTGCTAATCCGTTAGATGGNATAGAGGTAGCTGTGACACGCNTAGACCCCAATGGTAAAACNGACAAGCCTTTAGGTGAAAATGAGGAAATCAGNCTAGCGCAAGCNATTGAAAACTATACGTTGAATAGCGCCTACGTTAACTTTCTCGAAGCGGATACAGGCTCCATCGAAATCGGAAAACTCGCTGACATAATTGTGCTCGATCACAACTTATTNGACGTTCCTTCCAGTGAAATTAACCAAGTACGAGTCGTAGCCACGCTTTTTGGGGGCAAACTGGTTTTCGGCNGGCTGGATTAGACACAAATGTTAAGAGGTACGAGTTTTCTTAACCTACTAGATCAAATCTTAATTCGAAAGTATACTGCTCCGCTGATTTTACGAATGCCCAA
The DNA here is from genome assembly GCA_002694855.1 of Gammaproteobacteria bacterium. GTDB lineage: Bacteria > Pseudomonadota > Gammaproteobacteria > Pseudomonadales > Pseudohongiellaceae > UBA9145. Next base: position 25,571 of record NZNL01000031.1, on the reverse strand, counting down.
TAGCTCAATGGTAGAGTAGGTGACTGTTAATCACTTGGTTCCTGGTTCGAGTCCAGGTTGGGCAGCCATATTCAATCCCTNTATTTCCAATCCCTATGGNCTTTTCTACGATCATTGCTATATCACGNGNGTNATTCGCTCACATATGGTTAAGCCACAAAGAAATAATGTATAGTAGCGAACTGTTTTTGTGCCGCCTTCTAGGAGAAAAGTTATGCGAGCGTTTGTACTAGCCGCCCTTTTGACTTTTAGCAGTTCCATTATTGCCCAGGATAACCCTGTTGTAATTATGGAAACATCGAAAGGAACTATTAAGATCGAATTGAGGCCTGATTTAACACCAATTACCGTTGAAAACTTTCTTAGGTATGTGGATAACGGTTACTACGATGGTCTTATCTTCCACCGCGTAATCAATGGCTTTATGATTCAAGGTGGTGGATTCGATTCTGACATAGTGCAGAANNCCACCTATGACCCCATTAAAAATGAAGCCGATAATGGCATTTCCAATGCGAGAGGCGCTATATCAATGGCTCGAACAGGNGTCGTAGACAGTGCAACTTCCCAGTTTTTTATTAACTTAGTTAACAACGCCAGCCTCGACTTTCAAAATTCAAGCCCTTCAGGATANGGCTANACNGCCTTTGGCAGAGTTATTGAAGGTATGGAGGTAGTAGACGAAATAGCTCGGGTCGCCACAGGTAATGTCCGCGGCTATAGTGACGTCCCGCTCGAACCTGTCATCATAACCACTCTGCGACGTGGGGACTAAGACCTATTCTTTAAATAGCGGAGTCACTTTTTGNTGAACCGATTGTNGGCTGTCGGCANCCGTGGTNGCAGAGGANAAATTNACCTCCCATAGAGGATCACTAGCCTCTTCCTTAGGTTCAAACCCGTCAACTGCTTCCATTAANACAGTTCGTATCTCTTGTAGNTCGATTTCCTGGCAAGCTTTATCTAGCCGGTTTAGCATAGGCCGGAGGATGTCCCAAGAAAGCGTTTCTTCTTCAGCACGCATTATCTTTGGATGTTCAGTCCCGGTCACGAATTCACCAATTAGTAATTCTTCATAGAGTTTTTCGCCTGGACGCAGACCTGTGTACTCAATGGCAATATCTCCTCGATAAGAGCTTTCATCCCTAATATCGTAACCCATCAGATGCACCATCTTTTTCGCCAAATCAACAATACGAATTGGTTCAGTCATATCTAGCACAAAAACGTCACCGCCAGTTGCCATAGATCCTGCCTGGATCACTANTTGGGCCGCTTCCTGTACGGTCATAAAATAACGNGTAACCTCTGGATGGGTTACAGTCACAGGTCCACCAGTACTGATTTGCTTGCGGAACAAGGGAACAACAGATCCGGATGAGCCCAATACGTTCCCGAAACGAACTATACTAAATTTTGTCCCATTACCATGCTGCGCAATCGCTTGCAGCACCTGTTCTGCAAATCGTTTCGTGGCGCCCATGAAATTGGTTGGACGCACTGCTTTGTCGGTAGAGAGCAGCACAAAGTTTTTAACTTTGTATGCTTCAGCTGCTTGAGCNGATACCAAGGTGCCAAATATATTNTTTTGNGCTCCTTCNACAATATTTTTTTCTACCATAGGTACCTGTTTATAGGCAGCCACATGATAAATTGTATCAACCTCGAANCTCTTTATCGCATTTTCTATATGAGCNCGATTACAGACCGAACCCAGCAACGCAATAATTTCAATATTATCTCCATTTTCTATGCTGCTTAACTTTTCCTTGACCTCTCTTTCAACCTCATAAAGGCCATATTCGAAAGTATCTAATAGGATAAGTCGAGCCGGATTGATGTTAATAATTTGACGACACAACTCTGATCCGATGGATCCGCCAGCTCCAGTTACCATGACCGATTGCCCTGTNATACAAGCACCCAAAAGTTCCGGGTTGGGTGGCACTATATCGCGGCCTAACAAGTCTTCAATATCTATATCACGNACTTCGTCGACACCTACCTTCCCTGATACCATATCGAATAAGTCTGGTACGGTCTTGACATGAACCGGCAAATGTTCGAGTCGATTCAGAATTTCCTTACGTTCAGCATGGGTAGCAGAGGGGATGGCCAGCAAAATTTGTCGAACGGAATAACTTTCAATCAAACCATAGAGAGANTTGGGGCTGTAGACTCGAATACCATGCACCGTACTGCCAAGCATANTATGGCTGTCGTCAACGAACGCCACCGGTAAATATTGGTCACCACTTTGGAGTGCCACTAACAGTTGCATACCAGAACTTCCAGCGCCATAAATTATCACCGGCTCCTTGGGCCGAAAATTATGAATCAGCGTCTGCAACCCTACTTTCGCNAGAAAGCGACTGCCGCCTATAAACAAAAGTGCAATCATCCAGAAGATCGGCAATATCGAGTAATCGCTTGACAGAGGTGTTTGTGAGAGAAAATAGGAGGCTGCAAGCAAACAAGTGGCTATCGTAACTCCTTGTAATACGACAAAACCATATTGCAATCCCATATAGAGCAAAATTGCTCTGTACAGTCCGATCTGTATGAAAANAATAATGCTAAGGACCGTAGCGATACCTAAATAAAAATAGGTGCGTTGGTCGAGAACAAAGAAGTCTTTACCNAGCAGCGAAAATGAAAAAGCTAGCGCCACAACGATCAACGCGCTGTCGGCTATCATCATTAGTATCTGTTTGAGGGAGCGGGACAATGGAATTCTATATAAGTGCATGCTATTTCCCTAATATGTTGATGTTGTTGTTATTACTATCTTAGGAGCCTACACAGTAACTTACCTGCCCATCGACTTAGGTGATCTAAATCACATAGCGATTGTGGCCAACCTAACATCATAGTGATAATAAAGCGACCTCTACTGATTTCCCTGCCTTTAATCTGATTNCGAGCAGAACCAGAGGAAATAGCGCAATCAAAGCTAGATAAGCCCCTGCCTGGGGTTGTCTAACTGAAAGCCATGCTAAAGGTGCCAGCCAAATGCAATTAATCAATATCACTGTTATCGTCACTTTGCTGTGACTTTTATAGCTTCTAGCTGCATTTTGGTACGCGTGGGTTGCATGGCCTTCAAACCATTTTTCACCACTAACATAGCGGCGTATCACAGTGATTGTGGCATCAGCTATAAATACCGCCAGTAATATCACCCAGGTCCACACTGTCATGGTGCCGTGATGTATCGAAAACAGGGCGAATATACCTAGGGTGAAGCCAACAAACCCGCTACCTACATCTCCCATAAAAATCTTGGCCGGTGCCCAATTCCACCCCAGAAAGCCAGCACCCGCTGCGAGAAGCACTCCCGACAAAAGCGTGAGTACTTGGTCGCCACTATTTGTAGCAAGAATTAATGATAATACGCTTACAAAAATCAGTTCGCATCCCGCCAGACCGTCAATGCCATCCATAAAATTATAGAGATTTAGCAACCAAACCAATGCCACCACAGCCGAACCGTTTAACAACCATTGTAATTCCAGGATCGCGCCCCCCATATCGATCGGTGGAACGTCACCTAACCACCATACCGACCATATCGCCGCCGCGAATTGTGCTGGTACCCGCCAACGTATATCGAGATGGCTCAGATCATCCAGCAAGCCTACCATTGCGATCACCATTCCACCGGTAAGAGCCATGAACTCCCGAAGCGGAATCGCTCCTCCTATAAAATAATATGAAGCAACCATGGAGAACAATAGGACAATTATTAACCCCCCGCCCGAGGGTGTAGGTACAGTATGAGCGCTGCGGGCAACGGGTGAATCAATTAGGCGTGCACGAAACGCTAACTTCTTAAGAACGGCGGTCAGCAAAAAAGATGCTAGAAAAATCGCAACCAACAATGNCAGTCTCGACATGAATTAAACCCGGAGTATTTTTGTAAAGCTGATCATTATATCGATATTTTTAGATTTTCAGCATAAAAAACAGTTACTTTCGTTGTACTTTCAAAGCGGCTTATGGCTTGTTTAGTTATCTATAACCGCGCGTGTTTACAACGAAGCGATAGCAATTTGCTGTATCGGTCGCATCAGCGATATTCGGTATTCCCGCTAACAATTTCCTTTGAAGAATCGAGAGAGATTCGCAAAGAATCTAACTGACCCCAGCTATCGCAGAGTTAAACTCGTTGAGGGCGTCGTTCGGCTTGTCGGCCCGGGTAATTGGACGACCAACGACGAGATAATTACTGCCATTTTGGATAGCTTCTACGGGCCCTACAACACGCTTCTGATCATCCGCACTGTCTTCGGGACGCCTAATGCCTGGAGTCACAAGGCAGAAATCCTGAGGTAGGAACCCTCGCAAAGTTCGGGTCTCTGCTGCCGAGCACACCACACCATCTAGGCCTGCATCCTTACAGAGCAAGGCTAGCTTACTAACCTGATCCTCAGGACTACGGTTGATTCCAATTTGCAACAAGTCTTCGGCCACAAGGCTTGTTAATATGGTCACACCGATTAACATTGGCCTCTCAGTGCCCAGCCCCTCTAGAGCCAACCGCGCCTGTTCCATCATAGTGAAGCCACCGGAAGCATGTATATTTAGCATCCAAACACCAAGATCAGCTGCAACCTTGACTGCCCGCGAAACGGTGTTAGGGATATCATGGAATTTCAAGTCTAGGAACACGTCAAAACCATCGGAAATCACACTGCTCACCAAAGCAGGACCGGCAGTAGTGAAAAGCTCCTTGCCAATCTTGACCCGGCAAAGGGTGGGATCAAGTTGTTGCAATAGCTTTTGTGCCTGATGGGCCGTCTCAAAATCCAAAGCTATGATAATTCGTTTTGACACTAAAAGACTCTGTGTATACCGTTTTGGGAGCAGATCAGAAACTGCCTGATTCCATTATGGGCTTAATCTTGTCCCATTTCTTGCAACTTGGACAGAGCCAATAGAGATTTCGCGACTCATATCCACAGTGATTGCACTGGTAGGCTGGATTCTTGCGCAACACTTTGTCTACCGTTAACTGTAAGAGGCTCAAATTACTTCCCACTTTCGCACCGGCCTTCGGAATCTGTAAACGCAATAANTCTACAAGNCCTGTCAACGACGGTTTCTTTGTAAGGTAGTCGTTGAGAAATTCTATAGCAGCCTCATCGCCTGCACGGTTCTTAACCAGCTGCGAAAGTGCTAGTACTACGCTAACGTCCGGGCCATCCGGCAACGAGTTGGAAAGTAGTTCTTCGTACTCTGGCATATTTTGCAGCTGCTCATAACATTCAGCCAGAGGACCTAGTATCTGGCTAATAAATTCAGGATTATTCTTTCGTACTTTTATCAAGCACTTAGTAGCTGATTTGAAATTGCCGACGAGCTGCTCAATACGGGCAAGAAGTAGCGATGCTCTAACATTATCTTTATCGAAACTAAAAGCCCGTTTGATTAATTCCCTTGCTTTGTTAGGTTGTTCTTCTTTCAGGAATTGTTCGGCGAACTCACAACAGTAGTGTGCGGCTGCAGCCTTCAATTCAGCTTCTTTCTTATAAGCTGAATTAGCCAAGAGCATGGCCGAGCAATTAATAGCTTTCTCCCATTCCTTTTCCGTCTGATAGATAGTAATTAAATGCCTTAATGCGTCCCATTTAGCCGGAGAATTCTCACTCAANATATCATCCAAAAGGCGTTCGGCTCTATCCAGTAATCCTGCGGAAATATAATCAACCGCTAGTTGTAGGCGCGTAGAATCGGAAAAGCTCGGTTCAAGNCCNGGCCTTGCCAGAAGGNTCTGGTGTACCTTTATNGCCTTATCGACCTTACCCCGCCTTCTAAGAAGAGCGCCTAACGCTAAATGNGTTTCAAACGTTTCACTATTTATCTCGAGCGCCTTGATAAAGGTATCGATAGCCTCATCAGGCTCATCATTCAACAAATAGTTAAGCCCCACGAAATAATCTTCAAAAATATCCCCGGTATCGCGTGTTTGCTCCTTTCTATTCCTCGCTGTAAATCTTCCAAGCACCCAGCCAGCAACTATTGCCAATAACAATATCAAGTATATGACTAGGCTTTCCATGACTATTGAAGATCCCTGAGGGGCATAGCTTTGAGTTGACTAACTTCTTGTTTCGCTTCGGCCAATTGCCTGTTTAACCTTCGAATATTAGCCTTGTATTTTAATTGGCGAAAAATACCTAGACCCAATAGCAATCCAATGCTACCCCCTAAGACAAAAGCCCCAATTATCCAGACCGAAACGGGCTGCGCAGGGAACCGCCAGCTTCCGAACGCGACACTAATAGGGTCTGTATTGAAATAGGAAAACGTAATGCTAGCCGCAAAGACCACGACTAGAAACAAGCTAGAAAGTATATTTCCAATCTTACGCATTTGTTTTTCCGTGGCTTCTGCTTTAGAGAAACTAATGAGATTAATGGCTTTTTAGTCTCTATGAAACAAAAAAACGGCATAACCCCTAAGGCTATGCCGCTTTACCATTAAAGTCTTTATCAGTGAATTTGTAAAAATTGCTGCTTCTCAGCCAACATGCTGTTATTGACCCGATCACGCAGTTCTTTGCCAGGCTTAAAATGAGGTACGTACTTGCCACTTAGCGCAACTGGAGTGCCTGTTTTTGGATTTCGGCCTACGCGAGGTACGCGATAGTGAAGTGAGAAACTACCGAATCCTCGAATCTCAATTCTACCTCCCCCGGACAATACCTGAGACATATTCTCAAGGATTGCCTTTATCGCCAATTCAACATCCTTCGATGACAATTGGGTCTGCTTCCCTGCTATATGATCTATTAGTTCAGATTTAGTCATAGATTACCCCTGTATCTACTCCATATAATTATTATTCAGAGCGTCATGTGTTCGGGTACTTAAAGCCTACCACAAAGTTCAAATTAATTTCATATCGGCTGTAATCGGTTTCAGGCTAACTCTTGTCCATTTCTGCTTTTATCAAATCACCGATAGTACTTGGGGAAACATCGCTGGCTTCTTGGCTCTTGTGTTCCTTGATGGCCACTTTTTCGTCATCAATCTCAATAGCCTTCATAGACAGACTTAATACACGATTCTTCCTATCCACACTTAAAATTTTGACTTCAATTTCATCACCTTCTTTGAGAGAATTACGCGCATCCTCCACCTTATCGCGGCTGATTTCGGATGCCCGCAGCGAACCTTCGACGCCCTCCTGGAGAGTGATGGTCGCTAACTTAGCGTCGATCGCAGATACCATCCCTTTTACGATGCTGCCCTTCTCATATTCGGATGCATAGTTCATAAAAGGATCATCTTCCAATTGCTTGATACCAAGAGAAATACGTTCACGCTCTGGATCAACAGACAGAATTACTGTTTCGATTTCATCCCCTTTTTTGTAATTTCGCACGGTTTCTTCGCCCGGCTCATCCCATGAAATATCCGACAGGTGCACTAAACCATCAATGTTGCCATCCAGCCCAATAAATATACCAAAATCGGTTATCGACTTGATATTTCCGGATATTTTGTCGCCTTTCTTAAATTTCTCCGCAAATCCATCCCATGGGTTTTGGAAACACTGTTTGATGCCAAGGGAAATGCGACGTCGCTCTTCATCAATATCCAAGATCATGACTTCAATTTCATCGCCTAACTGAACCACCTTTGATGGATGTATGTTCTTATTTGTCCAGTCCATCTCAGATACATGGACAAGCCCTTCTACGCCTTCTTCTAGTTCAGCAAAACAACCATAATCTGTAAGATTTGTAACCACTGCCGTGACCTTTAATTTTTCTGGATAACGATTTTTAATAGCTGCCCAAGGATCTTCCCCGAGCTGCTTCAGGCCAAGTGAAACACGATTGCGGTCACGATCATATTTAAGCACCTTGACGTCAACCTCATCACCAACATTGACGATCTCATTCGGATGTTTGATGCGTTTCCAAGACATGTCGGTAATATGAAGCAGGCCATCAACACCGCCAAGATCAACAAAAGCACCATAATCGGTTAAATTCTTTACAATTCCTTTGACTGACATACCTTCCTGTAATCGTTCTAGTAAGGCATCGCGTTCTTCAGTGCTCACAGATTCCAGTACCGCGCGACGGGAAACTACGACATTGTTACGTTTCCGATCCAACTTTATCAGCCTAAATTCAAGCTGTTGGCCTTCGAGATGGAGGGTGTCTCGCACAGGACGCACATCTACTAGCGACCCCGGTAAGAAAGCGCGAATATTATTCAAGTCAACGGTAAAACCCCCTTTCACCTTTCCATTTATGACTCCGGTTACAATCGCATTATTCTCATGAGCTTCTTCTAACTCCATCCAAGATTCGGCACGCTTCGCTTTTTCCCTAGATAGGCGAGTCTCGCCGAAGCCGTCTTCGACAGCCTCGAGAGCTACTTTGACCTCGTCACCTATCTCGAGTAAGAGATTACCTTGTTCGTCAAGAAACTGTTCGCGGGGGATCACGCCTTCGGATTTAAGGCCAGCGTGCACTGTTACCCATTCCGTATCAATGTCGATTACGGTNCCGATGACTATCGCACCGGGGGTCATATCTATTTCGGTTAAGCTCTGTTCAAATAAATCCGCAAAACTTTCGCTCATTACTAAATCCATTATTTTCATAGGCCTACAATATATTTATTAATGCATATTATAGACGACCACTGTCCAGTATCAGTGGGGTATTTAATGTTTGTCTCATGGCCGTTAGTACTGGTAATGCGACCTTGAAACGGTTTCTTTTAAGAGCGCCAGCTCACCAATCGTTCAGAAACAAGATCTAAGACCTGCTCCACTACCTGGTCTATATGAAGATCCGTGGTATCCAAAACAACAGCATCTTTGGCTGGTTTCAGTGGGGATATTGGGCGTTCGCTGTCCCTAGCATCCCGCTCTTTCAGGTCTCGCAAAAGGTCGGGTAGACTAGCATCAATACCCTTATCAATCAACTGCTTATAACGCCTTTGCGCCCTTTCTTCGGGTCTCGCGGTAAGGTATATTTTGATTATTGCATCTTGAAAGACAACAGTCCCCATGTCCCGGCCATCAGCCACTAAGCCTGGTGCCTTCCGAAAAGCCAATTGCCGCTCGTAGAGGGCTTCACGGGCAGCGGGGATTGCTCCAATTTGAGAAGCTAATTCGCTGCCAATATCAGTACGAATTTCTAGAGAAACATCTTCTCCATCCAACCATACCGAATCAGGGCTAGAAACACCAAACTCGATATTCAGGTGCCGAGCTAACTCCGCTATCTGCTGGTGGTCTCTTAAATCTATTCCACCCCGAAGAGCGGCAATACCAACCGACCTATACAGTGCCCCACTATCGAGTAGGGTGAAACCCAATTTTTCGGCGATTCTCACGGCCACAGTCCCTTTACCTGAACCCGAGGGCCCGTCAATAGTAATAACGGGAATGCTAGTCATAATTCAGATCGATGGGATTGGACCTTTATCCCAACTGTCTGGGCTGCCTTAACAAAACCAGGAAAAGAAGTGGCCACATTAGCGCAGTTTGCCACGATCACAGGTGTTTTTGCCCGCAGCCCAGCTATTGTGAAGGCCATAGCGATACGGTGATCACCTTGGCTGTCAACGTACCCACCATCCAGTTGACCGCCAGTAATCCGGATCCCGTCCTCATAAGCCTCATTGTCGATGCCCAACGTCTCTAGGCCATTCGCCATGGCTTCAATACGATCACTCTCTTTGACCCGTAATTCAGCGGCTCCACGCAAAACGGTGTCTCCTTTGGCGCAGGCGGCGGCTATGAAGATTGCTGGAAATTCGTCGATTGCTAGGGGAATTTGATCCTTTGGTACCTCAATTCCGAACAGTGGTTGATAGTTGACGGTGATGTCCGCAACCGGCTCTCCTCCAACCTCTCGTTCGTTTGTCAATTTAATATCACCACCCATTGCTTGCAGTATGTTGATAATACCAATGCGTGTAGGATTTACGGCCACATGTTGGAGAATCAGTTTCGACCCCGGACAAATAGCCGCTGCAACCATAAAAAATGCTGCCGACGAAATGTCCGCTGGTATATCGATATCGACCGAGCGAAGCAAGCCCCCTCCAGAAACAGTAACACTCTGATTCGTTTTATCAACGACCAGCGGATAACCGAAGCCGACCAGCATACGTTCCGTATGATCGCGGCAGGGGAATGGCTCGGTGATAGTAGTTTCTCCCTTAGCATAAAGACCTGCTAATAGTAGAGATGATTTTACCTGGGCACTAGCAACTGGCATATCGTAGCTTATACCAGAGAGCACCGAGCTCTGTGTCCGTATGGGGGGCCTACCGTTGTCAGCGGTTTTTATAATTGCTCCCATGCTTCGTAGTGGTTCTGCTACACGCCCCATGGGCCGTTCCATCAGCGACTCATCACCTATTAATTCTACGGAAAATTTTTGTGCAGCCAGTAAGCCTGTCAGTAAGCGCATAGCAGTACCGGAGTTACCGAAATAAAGTGGTATTCGTGGCGCTTTCAAACCATTTTTACCAACACCGAAGATTGTCAGTTCTCCGTTTTCAGGCCCGATAATTGTGACCCCCAGCTCTCTNAAAACCGCTATTGTGCNCANAGTATCCTCACTTTCGAGGAAACCTTGAATTTGCGTCACACCTTCAGCNATCGNNCCTAAGATGATGGCACGATGNGAGATAGATTTGTCACCNGGAACTTTCAATCTACCTGCTATCTNGGNTCCCGGTTCAATATTNAATTGTACTTTGCTCAATTCAGCTGACAGANGTGATCCATTGTCAAAGTGATGCCTTAGAAAATTATCGCGCGTTTTTTTTGCATTAGTAAAAATCGTTATAAGCCGATCATGCTCATTTTCGTCAACAAGTGTTTTCAGTTGTTGTAGATTATCAATATAGACGTCGAGAATTTTAAGAGTTTCTTCGGAATTGCTAGTAAAGATATCTGACCACATCCTAGCATTACTGGAAGCTAGCCGACTGAAGTCAGCAAATCCTCCAGCGGCGTAACGAAAAATATCCTCACTTTGTTCTTGTTTTGCCAGTACATCAACCGTTGCGTAAGCTAAAAGATGGGGCAAATGACTGGTAGCTGCGAGCACAGCATCGTGACGCTTGAAGCTCATGCCTAGCACCCTACTTCCTAATTGGCGCCACAAATCGTTGACCAACGAAACCGCACGGGAATCGTTATTTAGCTGAGGCGTAAAAATCACGTTGCGATTTACAAAGAGGTCATTGGTTGATGCCCTATACCCACTCTGTTCTGAACCGGCAATCGGGTGGGCCGGCACAAAGCGTTCTACGAAAGTCTGATCTAATTTATTGACACTTTCTATGATTGCCGATTTAACGCTCGCGACATCTGTCACCACAGTTTTTATCCCTGCACAAGCGGAGACCATTGGGATAGCCTCTATGGTGGCTATAGGAGGCAAAGCAAGGATTATGATGTCTGACTGCTTACATAAAATATCAAATTCGCCAGACCGATCAATAACCCCTTGATCGATCGCTAATCTTTGGGTTTCTTCATTGTTGTCAATTGCTGCTATAAACTGATTTGGATTTGCTTTTTTTAAGCCACGCGCAATACTGCCCCCTATCAAACCTAGGCCAATGATAAGTATTGATTTATTAATGATCGATGACATTCCGTACATTACCTGGGAAATAACCAGGGTTGGCAAGTTAACTTAACGAGATTGAGTAAGAACCCAGTACCTTAATCTCAGCGGTAGATGCGTTTAGTCTGTTAAATAAATTCTGCACTTTGGCATCCTTAATATGTCCTTCGAAATCTATAAAGAATACATATGCCCAGGCTTCCTTTTTTGAAGGCCGTGTTTCTATCTTGGTTAAACTAATTTGTAGATTTTCAAATGGCTCTAGTATTCTGAATAGCGCTCCAGGTTTATTTTCTGTGTAAATTAATATACTAGTTTTGTCATTTCCAGTCGGCTCAGTCTCGGAATTTGAAAGCACCAAGAACCGGGTCCTATTATGATGTAAGTCTTGTATTTTTGACCGTTTGACTTCCAGGCCATAAATACTGGCTGCCAGTTCACTAGCTATGGCCCCAATTGACGCATCGTCTTGCGCCAGTTTTGCGGCTTCTGCATTACTCCCGCATTCGATAAGCCGGATTTTCGGATAGTTTTCCTGCAACCATTTGCGGCACTGAGCCAAAGACTGCTTGTGCGAAGCAATCGCGCTAAAATTTTCAAATTCCGCGACCTTAGAGAACATAAGGTTGTGCTCAATGGGCAAAATTTCTTCTCCCACTATTCTTACCTCACTGTCGATAAGACAATCTTGGGTGTTGTTTACTGCTCCTTCTGTCGAGTTTTCGACCGGCACGACTCCGAAATCGACCCTACCATTTCCGACTGCAAAAAACACATCGTCAATGGTTGGACAATCGCGCTGTTCACAATCGTTACCAAAATGTTTTATTACAGCCATTTGGGAAAATGTGCCTTCGGGACCGAGGTAAGCAATTTTAATTGGTATACTCAAGATTTATCACTAGCCAGTTTAATTAAAGACAGAAGCAATCGGATTGTTCTAGGTAAATTTAATTTTGAAACTGGAATCCATTTGAAATTTATTCGGGCTACTTGATTTCTTCACTGCTGGTTAGGTCACTTTCCTCGCCAGGTGGTTCATCAACCTGTTCCAGGCCAACGAGTTTTTCACCTTCTTTTAGTCTTATCAACCGTACGCCCATAGTATTTCTACCCTGAACAGAAACCTCTTTAACACGTGTTCGCACCAGTGTACCTTTGTCAGAAATCAGCATGATTTCATCAGCATCCGAGACCTGTACGGCTCCCACTACGCCACCGTTTCGATCGTTTGTTTGTATACCGATGACACCTTGGCCTCCGCGACCGTATACTGGAAAATCCTCCACTTGAGTGCGTTTGCCGTAACCATTTTCACTCACAGTTAATATTTGCCTATTATCTTGCGGAATAATCAGAGCTATCATACGGTACTCGCCTCCCATCTTTATACCTCTAACACCACGCGCGGTGCGTCCCATGGGCCTCACATCAATTTCTTTGAACCGAATGGTCTTGCCGCTGGTGCTAACCAGCATGACATCATGGCTTCCATCAGTAATGGCTGTACCAACAAGTTCGTCACCTTCATCGAGCTCTATTGCTCGTAAACCAACACTGCGCTGTCGCGCAAAATTGGTCAGAACAGTCTTCTTTACCGTGCCGTTCGAAGTTGCCATGAATACGTAGTGATCGTTCGTATATTCGGTTACCGGCAACATGCTCGTAATACGCTCCCCTTCCTCAAGAGGAAGAATATTAACGATTGGTTTACCCCTGGAAGTCCTGCTCGCGATCGGAATCTGAAACACTTTCAGCCAGTAAACTTTACCAACGCTGCTGAAGCATAGTAGCGTATCATGAGTACTTGCTATCAATAGATGTTCAACAAAATCCTCGCCCTTAACAGATGCAGCAGCTTTTCCAGTACCTCCTCGACGCTGCGTTCCGTAGTCATTAAGCGGTTGCGTCTTTGCATATCCTCCTTTCGATATTGTCACCACGCGGTCTTCTTCAGAAATAAGATCCTCCGTAGTTAGATCTTGTTGAGACACGACAATTTCAGTAAGACGACTATCTCCGTATTCTTTTTGAATTTGTTCTAACTCTTTTCGTACCACTGAGATTAACCGCGCCTGGTTCTCTAGAATATCGAGGTAATCAGTAATCTGTTTCAATAATTCTTTGTAGTCATTAATAAGCTTCTGTCGCTCCAGCCCAGTCAGACGATGAAGCCTTAGTTCAAGAATTGCCTGTGCCTGGTTTGGCGACAGAAAGTATTTCTTACCTTGCAGCCCGTAACGGTCATCTAGCGCTTCGGGGCGACAAGCATTCGGATGCACTCCATCTAGCATCTCCAACACGCTGTCAGACTTCCAGGAACCCGCCAACAATTTTTCTTTCGCTTCGTTAGAACTCGGAGAGCTCTTAATCAACTCAATGATTGAGTCGATATTGGCCAGCGCAACCGCTAGCCCTTCTAAAATATGGCCCTTTTCCTTAGACTTGCGCAGCAGAAACGACGTACGACGAGAAATTACCTCACGGCGATGGCGAACAAAAGCATCAAGTATCTCTTTAAGATTTAACAACCTTGGTTGCCCATCAACTAGAGCAACCATGTTAATCCCAAACGTAGACTGCATCTGAGTCTGGGCATACAGGTTGTTCAAAACAACATCGCCTATCTCCCCCTTACGTAATTCAATCACAATTCGCAGCCCATCTTTGTCAGATTCATCCCGCAGCTCGGTGATGCCTTCTATTTTCTTTTCCTTAACCAGCTCAGCAATCTTTTCGATCAGTTTTGATTTATTTAACTGATAAGGTATCTCAGTAACAATGATGGTCTGCTTCCCGGTTTTTTCATCATCGAGAACTTCCGCTCGGGCCCTCATGTATATCGGGCCACGACCAGTCCGATAAGCCGCAACTATCCCTGCTTTTCCATTAATGATACCTGCGGTTGGAAAATCNGGGCCTTGTACATNCTCCATAAGTTCATCGATTTCNATATCTGGATTATCTAAAAGTGCGATTGCTCCACCAATCACCTCATTGAGGTTATGCGGAGGAATATTAGTCGCCATACCAACNGCAATACCNGATGAACCNTTAACTAATAAATTTGGTANCTGAGTAGGCAATACATCTGGTATATCTTCNGTGCCGTCGTAGTTTGGNGAAAAATCGACTGTTTCCTTATCTAGATCTNCCANAAGTTCNTGGGCAATCTTGGCCATGCGGATCTCGGTATAACGCATAGCTGCAGCAGNGTCNCCATCGATAGANCCAAAATTACCTTGCCCGTCCACAAGNGGGTAACGCAGCGAGAAATCTTGAGCCATTCTGACGATAGTATCGTACACGGCCGTATCTCCATGGGGATGATATTTACCAATAACATCCCCGACGATGCGAGCAGATTTTTTGTAAGGTTTATTGTAGTCGCAAGACAATACATTCATCGCGAATAGAGTNCGGCGATGCACAGGTTTCAGTCCATCTCTTACATCGGGCAAAGCACGGCCTACGATCACGCTCATCGCATAAGCAAGATAAGATTCGCGCATTTCGCTTTCTAATGCGACAGGCAGGACCTGCTTGGCAAATTCAGACATAAACTAGCTTTTCCTAAAAGAAAGGGAAGGGNACAAAGAAGCCGGCATAACGGAGACTTGTAGCCGCTTTTTTTTGAGAGAAAATTTCCTAAACATTAGTCATTGTAACGGCCGATTCTCGTGTATTTTTACACTCGAAGGGGGTTAAAAATCGAACTTAATAGACGAACCTAAAGAAAAGGAATTTTACTAAATTTCTCCCACAAACCGCCTTTAGAGCAATGGGTATATTTTACCATAAATCAAGCTGTAAAATACATCTTACAGAACATTTTTTTTACTAAATAAATCTTTATTTATCAATATTTTGCGACCTTTTTCAAAAGTCGTACAAAAGGGCGCTATTTTGAAGAATTGAAGGTATAATCGCGGNCGTNTTGGATCTTACAAACCCGACCCGCGCCTGACTGCTATAAGAAGCTCAATTGAGGCAAAAAAGAACCAAGTTTGAATACTAAAAATACGCTTCAGTCAGACGTACTCATACACGCAAAATGGATTATACCCGTCGTCCCAGCCGGGCTCGTTCTTGATGATCATGTGGTTGCGATCAAAGACAAAAAAATTGCAGCTATTTGCAGTCAAGAAGAGGCTCGTTCGACCATTACAGCCAAGCAGAATATTGAGCTTCCCCAACACGTGCTCATACCGGGGCTGGTGAATGCACATGGCCACTCGCCCATGACTCTGTTCAGAGGTGTAGCTGACGATATCCCGCTTAAGCAATGGCTTGAAGAGAAAATATGGCCACTTGAAAACAAGCTCATTGATCGGAAATTTGTACACCAAGGGGCCCGCCTAGCGATCGCCGAAATGATCAAATCCGGCACCACCTGCTTCGCTGACATGTATTTCTTTCCTGACGAAGTGGCAAAAGCGGCGCTAGATGCACACATTNGGGTACAACTCGCCAGCCCAATATTGGACTTCCCATCCGTATGGGCACTCGATGCGCAGGAGTACATACAAAAAGCAACTCAATTACACGATGACTTCCGTAATAGCGATTTAATTTACACCGCTTTCGGGCCACATGCACCTTACACTATCTCTGATGCTCCCCTAAAAAAGCTAGCAGTTTTGGCGGAAGAATTAGATGTACCAATTCATATACATGTGCATGAGACTGCTCAGGAAGTTACCGACTCAATAGCCAAAAATGGACGTCGCCCTTTAGCTAGGCTTAAGGAGCTCGGATTAATCACACCGCGATTGCTTTGTGTTCATGCTACCCAATTACTCGATGAAGAAATCTGGTTACTCGCGGAACAAGGCTCTAGTGTTATTCATTGCCCAGAATCAAATCTGAAATTAGCGAGCGGTTTCTGTGAAAGCGCAAAACTATTATCCAACTCTGTAAATGTTGCATTAGGCACTGACGGCGCAGCCAGTAACAATGACTTGGACATGTTCAGTGAGATGCGCACCGCCGCGTTAGTTGGAAAAGCCGTAGCTGGTGACGCCAGTGAACTGCCCGCTCACCAAGTATTGGAAATGGCTACAATAAATGGCGCGAAGGCACTTGGAATTGAGCAAAAGATTGGCAGCCTAGAGGTAGGTAAATTTGCTGATATTGCAGCAGTAAATCTGGACCAGTTCAACACCTTGCCCCACAATAATCCTCTGTCACACCTTGTCTTTGCAACCAAATCTTCCCAAGTTTCCCACGTTTGGTGCGGCGGAAAAGCCATTCTTGATAATGGCAGTTTGAAAACTCTCGATGAGGCGCTGCTGCGTACGACTACTCTAAATTGGCAGGAACGAATCCTAGCTGCGGACTCTAGTGATCTTCATGAAAAACGTTGACGAGCTAGAAATAAAAAAATTTGAAGCCCTGGCGGCTCGCTGGTGGGATCCAAACAGTGAGTTTCGTCCACTCCATGAGATAAATCCATTAAGAGTAAACTACATTAATCGTCAGGCGAGTCTCGCCGACAAGCAAGTCTTGGATATCGGCTGCGGCGGTGGAATCCTCGCAGAAGCGATGGCACATCATGGAGCAAAAGTTACTGCGATAGATCTTGCGGAAGCTTCACTATCAGTGGCGAGACTTCACCAACTTGAAAGCAAACTTGAAATAGATTACCGATTTAGTTCAGCAGAGCAACTTGCGGGAGAATGTGAACAGCAATACGATGTAATTACCTGCCTAGAAATGCTAGAGCATGTTCCCGATCCATCCTCNGTTGTGCAAGCNTGCTCTCAATTNNTTAAGCCNGGCGGNCTANTTTTTTTCTCCACCATCAATCGTAANCCCAAGGCTTATCTGTTTGCCGTTATTGCCGGTGAATACCTACTTAAATTGCTTCCNAAAGGCACNCANGATTACTCNAGATTCATCAAACCCTCAGAACTCGCAAACTGGAGTCGANACNAAAATCTTAANCTTCTTGATCAAATTGGTTTAGGGTACAACCCATTTAGTCAGCGGTACTTTTTGCAGAAAAGTATCGACGTTAACTATATAGCCTGTTATTACAAACTGGAGCACTAGTTGTGGCGCTTGATACCTCAATAGAATGTGTATTATTCGATCTAGATGGAACTCTAATCGATACTGCGCCAGATTTTATAATAGTAGTGAAACGGTTATTAGAAGAACGTAATAAGCCACCTATCGATTCCGGACTTATTTACCAAACTGTTTCTGATGGTGCTCGCGCTCTAGTAAAGCTTGCTTTTGAGATCACTGAAGAACATGAAGAATTCCTTCAACTCAATCATCGCCTTTTGGACTTGTACTATGCGCAGTTAAAAACTACCGAAGCCTCGCCTTACCCGGGCATATTAGAGTTATTAAACAATCTCGATGCATCAAACATCCCTTGGGGGATTGTTACTAACAAGCCCGAAAAGTACTCAAAACTTTTACTAGAAAAACTGGATCTAATAGAGCGCTGTAAGGTACTGGTTTGCCCAGACCATGTTACCAATCGAAAGCCTCATCCAGAACCTATTCTTTTGGCCTGTCGGCAGCTGGACCGTGATACCGAACGAACGGTGTATATAGGCGATAATATCCGCGATATTGAGGCGGCAAAAAACGCCGATGTTATTGCGATAGCTGCCGCATATGGTTACTTGCCGGCTAATACCAAAATAGAGGAGTGGCATGCCGACTTTATTCTCCGGTCTGCCGAACAAACCGAGCCTTTGCTAAACACACTTAAATTCACCTAGCACGATGTTTGACTACCAAGCACCAGCCAACCTCTTATCTAAGAAAGCAATTCTAATTACAGGTGCGAGTGATGGAATCGGCAAAGTCTGCGCAACCACGTTTGCCGATTACGGAGCGACAGTAATTTTACTTGGTCGGTCACAGGAAAAACTGGAGACAGTATATGACACAATCGAGAGCAAGCATCCAGGGAAAGCCTTCCTACATCCCATGGATTTCATAACTGCCAAAGATGAAGAGTATAGCGACTTGGCAAAATCGGTAGCCAAACATGTAGGCGCTTTAGACGGAATTATACATAACGCTGCCTTGCTCGGTGCCCGTACTCCGCTAGAATTTTACCCAGCCCAGGATTGGCAAAAAGTGATGCAGGTTAATGTAAACGCTGTTTTCTATCTTACCAAGGCATTATTGCCTGTTCTCAGCAAATCCAGGGACGCGAGGATAGTATTTATTTCATCGAGCGTAGGACGAGTGNGCCGAGCTTATTGGGGCGCCTACGCGGTATCGAAATTCGCTATTGAAGGACTGATGCAAACTCTCGCAGCCGAATTGGAAAACACAAGTAACATACGGGTAAACAGCCTAAATCCGGGTGCTGTCAGCACAAAAATGCGCCAAGCAGCTTACCCTGCTGAAGATCCGGGACTNCAGCCATGTCCAGAGAGTCTGATGCCTATTTACCTGTACCTACTGAGCTCAGAAGCGAAAACACTGCACGGCCAAACGCTGAATGCTAGGGAGTTAAACCTTCAGACTCAAAGATAAAATATTCAATCACCACCTCGACTTTATTGTCCCATTAGAGTTCAACTAATCGCAGAAGCTTATCTACCTCGTTCCCAGATAATTCCTGAAACTGCCCTCGTTTGACAGCACTTGGAATAAAAATAGGGCCAAAACGCACACGTTTTAGACGGCTAACTTTTAATCCTTGAGATTCCCATAGTTTACGTACCTCTCGATTCCTGCCGTCCATAGTAACAACATGGTACCAGCGATTAACTCCTTTACCTGCGAAATACTGAATATCGGTAAAACGACACAGATGGCCGTCAATAAGGAGGCCTTTATGCATACGCTGGACCATATCAGAAGTCACCTGCCCCATNACTCGCACCGCGTATTCCCGTTCGATCTGAGAGCTCGGATGGGCCAGTTTGTTTGCAAGCTCNCCATCNGATGTAAAAAGAAGCAGCCCNCTGGTATTGATATCCAATCTACCAANGGATATCCAGCGACCGCGTTTTACGACCGGCAGTTTATCGAAGACTGTGGGCCTTCCTTCCGGGTCCTTTCGTGTACAAATTTCATTCTCAGGTTTGTTATACAATAATATTCGGCGGTCTTTGCGGTGTCTGGACGGGGTTACAAGTTTCTTACCATCGACGATAATCTTGTCAGTGTCTTCTACACGATCGCCGATGACGGCAATCCTGCCGTTAACTTTGACTCTGCCTTTTCCTATCCATACTTCAATTTCGCGNCGCGAGCCAAATCCCGCTCTTGCAANAACTTTTTGTAACTTTTCAGACATCATGCTGCTTTGTGGGTACGAGTCAAAAGGAATAACAGAGCTTANAGCTAAAATTTGTCAATGGTCTCTTTGCTGACAAATTGTATTTCTTCATTTCCGGTATCAAGNTCATTTTCTAGGTCATTGTCTTCATACTTCGCTAGGGTAGCGCCCTGATCCACTGCTGCCTCATCGTCCGCAGCCTCAAGACTCGATTTGTCTTCCTCTCCCTTTTTCACAGGTGTTTCTGAGGTGTCACTGACACCCACTACAGCGAAGCTTGTTGATTCTGTATCAGTTTCTTCGACGCCCAAGATTTCTTCCGATTCATGAAGCTCTTCAGATAAACCTATTCCCAAGATTTCATCCAANGGTTTTTTAGACAATTCGATAGCTTCTTTCTCCGCCAACAACTCGTCGTCCTCAACAGCNGTCGGCTCGTAGCTATTTTCGTCGAAGGCTTCTTCAGGAAGATCAAGAATACGACGAGTAACGAGATCATCAAGGCCAATCTCTTGCCCTGATTTGTCAAGATCTTTAATTTCAGAGAGAGGGGGCAATTCTTGCAGGCTCTTTAAATTGAAGTAATCAAGGAACCGCTTGGTCGTTGCGAACATGGCAGGCCTTCCTGGCACATCCCGGTGCCCCACTACGCGAACCCACTCCCGATCAAGCAGTGTGCGTATAATATTTGGGCTGACCCCCACGCCTCGGATTTCTTCTATATCACCACGCGTTATAGGTTGCCTGTAAACTATCAAGGCTAGGGTTTCAAGTAGAGCTCGGGTATAGCGTGGCGATTTCTCTTCCCACAGCTTTGCAATCCATTCACTCAACTCTTGCTTTACTTGGAATCGATATCCTGAAGCGACTTCCTTCAATTCAAATCCACGGTCATTGCATTCTTCGGATATTACATGCATTACGGCCTTTAATTCCTTACTATCAGGGCGCTCTTTTTCGTTGAAAACCAGCGCAATATTGTCCAACGTAAGCGGCCTTCCAGCAGCCAATAACAGCCCTTCCACTATCATTTTTACCTTGTTATCTAAATCAGCCATTAATGTTCGACCTAGGTACCCTAATTAACTTCTCGATTTCAGGTGGATAGGCCCAAATGGGTCCACCTGCACTAATTCAATTAACGAATCTTTCATCAATTCCATCACTGCCAAGAAAGTCACCACTATCCCCAACCGTCCTTCTTCCCTAACCAGTAGAGACACTAGTGGCACGAACTCACGTTCAGAGATGCGTATTAAGATCTCAGACATTTTCTCTCTTGTCGAGAGAGTCTCGNGCTGAATNTGATGATGCTCNAACATATCAGCACGCCGCAGCACACGTGAAAGACACATAAGNAGATCTTGCAGATCAACATCAGGATCTGGCTTTATACGTTCCATAACAGGCAATGCAGCTGCCGCTAGATAATAGTTACGATCCATTCTTGATAATTCGTTAATGTTTTGCGCTGCTTCCTTGTATCTCTCGTATTCTTGCAACCGGCGAATGAGTTGCATGCGCGGATCGTCTTCTTCTGCTTTTTCATCTTCATGGCGCGGAAGCAGAATGCGGGATTTAATTTCAGCCAGCATTGCAGCCATGACTAGATACTCTGCAGCAAGTTCGAACTGGCTAGCCTCCATCAACTCCACGTAAGCCATATACTGATTGGTGATTTCCGCTACTTGAATTTCTAGTATATTAATATTCTGGCGTTTAATCAGGTAAAGCAGTAGATCTAATGGGCCCTCGAAAGCTTCCAAAAACACCTCGAGGGCATCCGGCGGGATATATAGATCCTTGGGAATTTCTGTAATCGGCTCACCAGCGATGAAAGCAAGTGGTAATTCCTGTTGCTGTGCGGAGTTGGATAGGTTTCCTGAGGGAGTACCGAGAATTTCTCGTGGCTCAAGATTTTCCGTATCAGTGTCGGTACCAGGTTTCGTCAATCTTATGGTCTGCGTGTGCGTGATGGCGCTGTAGTGGACTAAATTTTACCTCAAAAGTTTCTTAAAAGCTCACTTAGTAATCCATGTTACCAAGTGGTCAGCCCCATAGCTGTGCGAACTTCACTCAACGTTTCACGGGCTGATTCTCTGGCGGTGTCGCACCCTTCAATGATTATCGAGCGCACTAGGTCTGGATCATGCTCATATTGCTGGGCTTCTTTCTGAATCGGTTCAAGCTCAGCCACAATGGCATCAATCACCGGTTTCTTACAATCTAAACAACCAATACTCGCGGTTTTGCAGCCTTCCACAACCCAGGCCTTTATTTCTGGGTCGGAATAGTTTTCATGTAACTGCCACACTGGACATTTCTCAGGATTACCGGGATCCGATAGCCTCACCCGTGCGGGGTCAGTTGGCATAGTACTGATCTTTTTTCGCACGTCCTCAAGTGGTTCGCGCAGACCAATTGCATTGTTATAGGACTTAGACATCTTCTGCCCATCCAGCCCCGGCATCTTAGAAGCCGGCGTTAAAAGCGATTTAGGTTCTGCCAAAATCATTTTTCCACCACCCTCAAGGTAGCCAAACAAGCGCTCGCGATCACCTATTGAGATATTCTGCTGTTCCTTCAATAAAGCTTGCGCCTTTGCCAGCGCCTCATGGTCGCCTCGCTGTTGGTATGCAGAACGCAGGTTAGAATACAATTGAGCAGATTTCTTGCCCATCTTGCGCACTGCAGCTTTCGCATTTTCTTCAAACCCAGGTTCCTTTCCGTAGATATGATTAAAACGCCTAGCAACCTCACGGGTAAATTCCACATGAGCAACTTGATCGGAACCCACTGGCACAAGCCCGGCACGATAAATAAGAATATCCGCGGCTTGTAATAAGGGATAACCAAGAAAACCGTGGGTATCTAGGTTCAATTCTTGCAGCTTTTCCTGCTGATCCTTATAGCTTGGCACACGTTCCAGCCAACCCAAAGGCGTCAGCATAGATAAAAGCAGGTGTAACTCGGCGTGTTCAGGAATCTTGGATTGCACGAAGAGAGCGGCACTGCCCGGATCTACACCCACTGCAAGCCAATCTATGACCATGTCAATCACATTCTCTTCAAAAATTTTTTGATCACCATAATGAGTGGTCAATGCATGCCAATCGGCTACAAAGAAGAAGCATTGGTATTCATGTTGTAACTTCACCCAATTATTGAGGACTCCGTGCAAGTGGCCCAAGTGCAAGCGCCCTGTTGGGCGCATCCCTGACAATACACGTTGTTGCGAATCCACTGTAGACAATTTGTACTCCCTTTCTAAGCTGAACCCGTTGCTTGTAACNCNGNGGCAGAGCNCATACCCNGAATCTGAACAGCCCTTCTAGATCTGTAATTATAACCTGTGTTTACTCAAATGGTTTAGGATCCCCCCTACCCACTCGTAACACTCTTGGTACACCCTCCACCAAATCAATCATTGTAGTAGGTTCTGGCCCACAAACACCCCCATCAATAATCAAATCTACCTGCTTATCAATCTTAAGCCTTATCTCATAAGCGTCGAAAAGTTGCTCCTCTTGATCCGGCAAAATGACACTAGTACTCATAATCGGTTCCCCAANGGCNTNAAGGATCGCTTGGCTAATTGCATTATCAGGAACCCTCAATCCAATNGTTTTTCGTTTNGGATGCATGAGGCGCCGCGGNACCTCNNCTGAAGCNTTGAGAATGAAGGTNTATGGTCCGGGAGTATAGGCTTTAAGGATGCGGTAGACACTATTGTTAACNTTTGCGTAAATCGATAGCGAGGACAGATCACTGCAAACNAGGGTAAAGTTATGNCGCGAGTCCANCTGNCGAATNCGGCGAATACGTTCCAGAGCAGNTTTATCACCGATGNGACACCCAAGTGCATAGGTGGAATCGGTGGGATAAACGATTACACCTCCTTTTAACAGGACTTGAACAGCCTTTTTAATGACACGCGCGTCAAGGTTATGTCTATGCAATTGTAAAAATTCTGCCATTATTTCTGGTTTTCCTAGATTCTTGGCTTCCGCGGAGATGAGTGATTCTAAAAAGAGTGCGATTTTAATACAAAATACATGTAAAGCGGGTCTCTGATCATGAAGTGTTTGCAGGTATCTCTCTTAAAGTAAGAAGGGGCGCTCCTAAGGACTGATCTTCAAGAAGCAGACACTATTAGCAAAATGCTTTAACATCCATGTGGAATACACAGAATTTGGCAGTGCTCGCGGCCTGAACCAACAAAAATCATGAAGCAATTTATCGATTATATCCCCTTGGTAGTGTTCTTCATTATCTGGTCAATGGACGAGCGTGTTGTCACCATTGCAGGTTTACAGCATGAAGTAGGAGGCATTTTTAGTGCTGCCGAGTTCTTGCTAGTGATTTCCGTTATTGTTTACGGATCTCTTTACCTTATCCAGAAACGTTTGGATAAGTTTCAATGGATCACACTGGTAGCTGTAGTTTTATTTTGTATTCCAACCATAATTTTCAGAAACATTGATTTTCTGAAATGGAAAGCACCTATTGTAAATTGGATTTTTGCTAGTATTTTTTTGGGGTCACGATTTGTTGGCGATAAGCCGGCTATCGAGCACATGATGGGTCATGCCGTGAATGCGCCAACAGAATTATGGTTGCGTCTGAATACTATTTGGATCTACTACTTTATAGTGTTGGGTGCTATAAACTTAACTGTAGCGTTCACCCTAAGCGAGGCGTTATGGATACAGTTCAAAGTGTTCGGCAACCTTATTTTGACGTTTACCTTCGTTCTTGGCCAGATGCCTATGCTTGCCAAATATATAGACGTTGAAGAAGATCCAACGGAGCCAGCCAACAAAGAGTCTATTTAATTCCAGGACCCATACAATGTATTACGCCATTATGAGCGAGGACGTCGAGGATAGCTTGGAAAAGCGAAAATCAGCCCGTACTGCACACCTTGAACGCCTCAATCAATTGGTTGAACAGCAGCGACTTCTGCTTGCTGGGCCCCACCCAGCCACCGATANTGACAAGCAAGAACACGCTGGTTTTAGTGGAAGCCTCGTAATAGCCGAATTCGACAGCTTGGACCAAGCTCGAGCGTGGGCGAACGCGGATCCTTATGTAACAGCTGGTGTTTACCAACAAGTAACGGTAAAGCCCTTCAAAAAGGTACTGTCAGGTATAACTAACTAGTTAGCCACTGGCACAAATACCGATTTCAGGTTCGGAAATTTTTCATTTAAAACTTGATTCCACTCTCTTAGTTGCTCCTGCCTTCTCCTGAACAGGGCTGATGGATCACCTTCTATCGTGATTGAATTAATAACATCCCTACGCCTTATTTGATTCACAATAGGTTGCCCAGAAATGACTTTGCCGAACACGGAATGCAAGCCATCGAGGTGGGAAGTAGCCAAGTGTGTTATAAAAAATTGACTGCCATCTGTCCCCGGGCCAGAGTTTGCCATGGAGATAATTCCGGGCTGATTATGCTTTAGCAAAATCTCACCCACAAATTGATAACCCGGGCCTCCTGCTCCGGTAGCGAGAGGGTCTCCCCCTTGGATCATGAAATTTCGCTCTACGCGATGAAACGTTAGCCCGTCATAAAAACCACGTATAGCCAAGTTGACAAAATTGGCCACAGTGGTGGGGGCAGCGCGTTCGTTCAAGTTTACTTCTATTGTTCCTTTCGAAGTATCAATAATGGCTCTTAATTCC
>NZNL01000030.1 GCA_002694855.1 Gammaproteobacteria bacterium | reverse complement strand
GGACGATGACGTCACTATTACCCCCAACGAACATGGTTAAGTACCAAGGCTTACTATCCCCAATTATTTTGACATTTCAGTCGAAATGTAATCTGGAGCGATCAAGTTCTTTAACAGAAGAACAGCCCATCAAAATCATGTCGCGTTCTATTTCATCACGCAGACGAGTAAGTGCTCGATCAACGGCTGCCTCACCTCCAGCAGCCAGGGCATAGAGGTAGCCGCGGCCTATCATACAGGCCTTGGCACCCATGGCCAACGCCTTAAGCACATGAGTACCGCGTCGTACACCACCGTCAACAATGACTTCAATTTTGTCACCAACGGCGTCCACTATAGGGCCTAATTGATCGAAGGGCGCAGTAGAACCGTCTAGTTGCCGGCCTCCGTGATTGGAGATCATTACAGCGCTAGCCCCTATATCTACTGACCTTTGTGCATCTTCTACTGACATTACGCCTTTGATGGCGAACGGTCCGCCCCACCGCTGTATAGCCTGCTGCGCGTCTTCCCAAGTAATCGAACGATCGAACTGGCTATTCATGTAACCCACTACTGAAGTCAGCTTACCGGTGCCTTCCTGAATCTTGCCAGCGACATTGGCCAATTCGAATTTCTTCCTAAGCAAATAATTAAAGCTCCAACTTGGATGGCTAGCAAAGCTTAGCAAGCTCCTCAACGTAAATTTTGGCGGAATCACCATGCCTGTGTAGAGATCCTTCTCCCGATTGCCAGCCACCAGCGTATCCACGGTAAGGCACATCGCTGAAAAATCCGATTCTTTACATCGCTCAATAAAATCCCAGCTTAACCCGCGGTCCTTATGGATATATAACTGAAAGCATTTTGGCCCTGACGTGCTGGCTCCAATTTCCTCTATACTGGTAGTGGACAGTGAAGAGAGACTATACATAGTTTTATGTTTGTGAGCTGTGCGAGCGACCGCNCACTCACCTTCATGATGAAACAGACGACTCATTGCCGTGGGTGAACAAAACACCGGCCAATCGATGTCCTGGCCAAGCACATTTACACTAAGGTCCATTCCCGTGAGATCTGCCAACGCACTCGGTATCAGTCGGCAATTGTCGAAAGCTTCTGTGTTACGCCGTAGTGTTACCTCATCGTCAGCACCGCCATCGATATAGTGAAACAATGGTGCCGGTAGTCTTTTTTTAGCCAATTGGCGAAAGTCAGCGGTGTTGTGACAATCCTTTATGCCCAATCTCTCTTCCTCTTTGTAACGTTAACTAAACCTGCAATACTGATTTTCCCTACTCGGTAGCAGACAGACTCGTTTTGTAGGTTTCCGTTAGCATCAATACTGATAGCAGGGCCAAAGCTGAAGCTACAGCAATATAAACTGAAACCCAGACTATGGCATATTCCCTCCACAGATATACGGCAATAGTTGGGGCGAACGCTCCGCCTAGAATGGCCCCTAGCTGGTAACCAAGAGAAGCACCTGAATAGCGTACTTCAGTGCTGAATAATTCTGTAAAAAACGCAGCTTGCGGCCCGTACATGAAGCCTAGAAATACTAGCCCGCCGCAAATACCCAGTACTATCAGCAAAAAATTACCGGTGGCCACTAACGGAAACAGGGCGAATGCCCAGACTCCGGTGAGAATGGCACCCAGCATGAATATACCGCGTCGTCCATGACGATCAGAATACCCTGAGGCCCAAAACTGGGCGGGTATCTGGAGTGCCGAGGCTATCAGCAGAGCAGCCAACATGGTGTTTCGGCTCACATTTGCCCCGTCCGGGTCGATTCCATAACTGATGATAAAAGCAATCAATATATAGAAGGACACTTGGACTGACAAAAAGGCTCCAGCCGCCAATGCTATTCGCTTGGGATATTTGCGAATTGCCTCTAGCACCGGGGAGCGCTTCACGGGTTGGTGGGTGTCTGTTGCATCGAACTGGCGTTTTTCTCTCTGCGCCTCGAGTTCCTTAAAGGCTTTGGTATCTTCCAGATTTAGTTGCACGTACATGCTGATACCAATTAATGCAACACTTGCTAAGAAGGGAATGCGCCAACCCCAAGCCATGAAAAATTCATCCGAGACCGATCTGCTTATAATAATAAAGGCCAAGTTTGCCAGAATGACTCCGACCGGCGCTCCTGCCTGCGCATAAGCGCCATACCAACCACGTTGGTCCGCCGGAGCGCTCTCGGTGACAAGCAACATGGCACCACCCCACTGGCCGCCAATCGCCAGACCCTGGGTAAAACGCAGTAGCGTCAGAATGATCGGTGCAGCAACGCCAATTGTCGCGTAAGTTGGCAATAGCCCAATCATTGTTGAGGCCACTCCCATAACCATTAGAGCAATGACGAGTGTGCGCTTGCGCCCAATACGATCTCCAAAATGGCCAAACAGGACACCACCTACCGGCCTGGCTATAAATCCGGCAGCAAAGGTCAAAAATGACAGGATAAGGCCCGTGGTTGGAGAAAATTCTGGGAAAAATACGGATGGAAACACCAGCGCGGCTGCCGTAGCGTATAAGAAGAAGTCATACCATTCGATACTGGTCCCCGCCAGAGCCGTAATGGCAACTTTGCGCATACTGGATTTCAGCTCTACATCTTTTACCATTCCATTTTGGGGTGTATTTATGTCACTAGACATTATTTCCTCCAGCCCTTTGTTCTTTCAGTTATTAGTTGTATCCGACCCGACGTGTAGAACGCTGAAGCATACCAAGGTTTTACCAATTACCGCACTTATTTAAGCTCAACTTCCCCAATTCCAGTATCATTAGCCCATGCTATACACGCTTTTCCGATATCTGCATTTCCTGGCCATCTTTAGTCTCGCGGGCGCGCTCATCATAAAAAACATGGCCATCAAACCCGTTATTAAGGATGAAGATGCCCATAATCTGGCAAAAGTGAATGCAATTTATAGTCTGAGTGCAGTCCTGGCTTTTGTTTTTGGTCTGGTACTTTGGCTTTGGGTAGGGAAACCCGCCGAATTCTATGCACTTAATCCTTTATTCCTGCTCAAACTGGGTCTGTTTGCCTTCATTGCCTTGCTTTCTGTCTTTCCATCGCTATTCTTTGTAAGAAATTACAGGGCCAAGAACCGAGAGATTCCCGTACCGCGATCAATCCAGATGCTTATCAGGATAGAGCTGGTGCTTCTCGTTTTTATTTCAATAACAGCATCACTAATGGCTCGTGGAATTGGTCTAAGTTCCTAACAGTCGATAACAGGAATACAGACCGTTTCCTGCTGAAACTCATTAATCCCGTTTAAGTCAGACTCAACTTGGACCTTATTCAGCATATTTGATAACCTCGCTGCAATTGTATTAGTCCAAGCGAGCGTTATCCTCCTTAATTGTTTTACTTGTAATACATCTCCTTGTGGCTCTAGGAAAAATTGGCGATGAAGAAAGAAACAAATTACGAAATAAATAAGCTCTACAGCAAGGATCCGATAGAGGCAGATCGTCTGCTCTGGGGCAGGAGGACCAGTGCATTAACTCGTCGCGGTTTTCTTAACAATAGCGCGTTGATGGCAATGACCGCCGCTGTTGGAACTGCTATTCCTTATGGGAGATTCTTGCCGGCCGGCCTCATTCCCGCAGCATTTGCCGCCGACAATGCCCCTGATAGGATCGAAGGCAAAGAAGGACTAATCATTCTTAATGATCGCCCAGTCAACGCAGAAACCCCGGCGCATTTGTTGGATGATGATATCACTCCGAACCGCTACATGTTTATCCGCAATAATGGTCTGCTCCCTGAAAATACCGATCCTCAATCTTGGCAACTGGAGGTTGGGGGGGAATCCTGCCTACGACCTACCACATTTACAATAGCTGATCTCAAAGCACGCTTTGAAGAAGTCACACTGCAATTGCAACTAGAATGTGGGGGCAATGGCAGAAATGAATTCGTCCCGGCTGCTAGCGGCAATCAATGGACGACGGGGGCTGTAGGCTGCCCTAGCTTCACTGGAGTGCGGCTCAGAGATGTCCTGAATTATTGCTCAGTTGCTCAAGATGCGGTTTACGTTGGTTACTACGGAGCTGACTCTCACACCAGTGGTAACCCTGGACTCGATCCGATTTCTCGCGGCGTACCCATTGCCAAAGCCATGGAACGGGAATCTCTCATAGCCTGGGCAATGAACGGCGAAGACATTCCTCTGCAGAATGGGTATCCACTACGTATGGTGTGTGCGGGCTGGCCAGGGTCAGTATCAGGTAAATGGCTGAATCGACTCGTAGTGAGAGACCGAGTTCATGATGGTGAAAAAATGGCCGCACCCTCCTACTCTGTCCCCTCTGTCTCAGTTGCTCCGGGTAGTCGGGTGGCTAATGAGGACATGCGTATTATTGAATCCATGATAGTAAAATCCCTCACGACGTTTCCCCAGTCCGGAGTCTCTCACGATTATCGTCAGCGATTAACTGTGCGAGGGCACGCTTGGGCTGGCGACAATCAGGTTAGCGCAGTGTTTATTTCCATTGATTTCGGTGCAACTTGGTTGCCCACCGCGCTGCGCCCAGTCAGCAATCGCCTCGCGTGGCAACACTGGCAATCCTGGGTACAGTTCCCAGAACCTGGTTACTATGAAATCTGGTCCAGAGCAATGGACGAACAGGGTCGTTCACAACCGATGGTAGTACCAGGATGGAATCCACGTGGCTATCTCAATAATGCCTGCCATCGAATAGCTGTCCAGGCCGTATAGGTGCTGCGTCTCTTGTTAAATTTAACTCGGCTCATGTTTTTAGCAGTAGTGGTCGCGGCGATGCCAATCGGCATTGACAAGCTGAGTCATGCCCAAGAAAGTGATCGAGTAACGGGACTAATTATGAGTGAAGGCTGGGAATTGGTGCAGGCTAACTGCACTGAATGCCATTCGACTTTGCTTATCACGCAAAACTCGGGAAATCGGGCAGTATGGAAAAGTCGAATTGTATGGATGCAGGAAACACAGGGCTTACATGAGTTATCCGAAGCCACTGAAAACTCTATCCTTGATTATCTCGCCAACAACTATGGCCAAAAAGCTTCAACTCGCAGGGCTGGTCTCGCCACTAACCTGTTGCCGGAAAACCCCTACGCAACGGACTCGCAGAATGGTCAATGATCAGCTCCCCATGTTCGGGGAACAATCGCTACCTCCAGCCCCAATCAGCAAAACCACCAATATCTATCTCACCAAAACTGTTAACGCCACCAATCAAAAAGTATTTGACTACTGGTTAATACCAGTCTTTATCGGCGAATGGATGTTTGGCCCCAAGGTTCAGCAGGAGCATGTCGTCAGTCTAGAAAACAAAGTAAGGAAAGGCGGAGATTTTGCTTTTAAGGTTAATCGTAAAGGCACTGAAATCGAATACACTGGTGAATACATCGAACTGGATATCCCTAACAAACTGGTATTTAGCTGGAGCGACAGCTTAAACCCGAGCTGCAAGAGTAAAGTTACTGCACGATTCCTAGAATCAAATAATAAGACTCGTCTCAAGCTGAAAATCAAGTTGGATGCGAACCTTTATAACGAAAAGGATTCTTTCAAGGAACAGTGGTCAGCACGTTGCAGCGCTTTAGCTGCTAAATTTAAATAGACACAGAGCTCAACGACCGATATCAGATGCCTCCGCCTCGCTGATTGTGCGTTGTGCCGCATATGGCAGAATATACCCATCCTCAATGTTCTCGCTGACAACTTCTTTTACCGCGTTCACATAGGCTTCTTGGTTCGGATAGAGTCGATCTATTGTTGCCTGATCGAATGGCTCGTGGGAGCCATATAGAAAGCAGAAGCCGTTTGTCCCGCTATTCATTCCTGTATTTTTAGCTGTCGCCACAACATGCGCTGCCAGGCGAATACCCCCTAGTATGTTCCCAGAATCGTCCCTGGCAAAGGTTACATTTGGCATCATACGAGCCACTTGCAACGGGTCAGCAGCAGGTGGAGAAATATCTTCTCTCACCCAGCGAACAAGGTGTTCAAACGCCGCGTTCATGACGTCACGAAAAGGAACTCTGCTATGGGCTGGTAGTTCACATCCCGGATCACGCGGAGCAGGATCAACCATTGGCAAACCTTCTCTCAGCAACCTTACTTTCGACCATTCGATTTCAAATGGTATATCGACATGGGAACTTCCTGCTATCTCCCATTGATGAAACGTCTCAGTGTTCGGCTGCGGTGCGGCCGCTCGCCTCGGCATATCAGTTTCCGCCATTATCTTAAAAATTTTGACTTCCTGGTCATCACGAATTCGCCCACCTCCCCCGTGTACCATCACCCCATCATAGACAGGTTCAAGCGGATGAACATTGTTGAGATAGATGGCCAAGCGACTGGCAGACTGCGAGTGACCCGTTGCCAGTATCATTTCTGCTTTTAATCCGCCCAGAATATCAACGCCGCCATCGGCTGTGGTTTCACCTATACGGTTAATGGTTTTACCTACGGCGGAGAAAATGTCATAGGAAAGCGCATCGCCGCTAACAATACCGTCATGCGTNGTGTCCAAACTGCCGTAGCGCTCCTGGCTCCACTCTTTCATCGTGTCAATACCCATTTGCTGGGCTGATACCGCAACAAAGGCATAGCCGCTGCGCACAAAATGATGGCCGGATTGCCACCAGTCTATATCCTTGTCCGCGCCGCCGGTAACATTTATCCACTCCACTACAACAACACCATTGAAATTTTCCGCAGCTTGGGGTCGCCTAACGATCAGGCGCGTTTTGTATCGGTGACCACTATCTATGATTTCGCTGTTTTCCATTTCGGCACTGGAATAACGATTGGCAGTACCCTCGATGAAATATTCTTCCTCAATGTAACCTTTATTAATTAATTCGATCGCGGAAGCACTATAAATGGAGTTAAGGGATGGATGAGGCTCTGTGACAATCGGACCATAAATAGTGGCATCTGGTACCGATGCAATAATATAGCTCGGAAACAACATCAGTCCGCCTATTAATATTTTGCTAATGATGTGTAGCATGGTTTGCATGATTTACTCCTGGAGACATTGTGTTTTGATTAATCAATCAGTACCCAATCCCTTAGCTTGCGGGATCACCATTCATCTTGCCTTAATGCGAAGAAGGGCCACCGCAGGTTAACCGCCCGAGCTTACCAAAATTTGGGGCCCTTCAATAATAAGATCCTATTCCAATTTTGATCGGTAAACCTGTCGTGCTTCTTCAAACTGGCTATACACATGATTCTTTTCAGCCTCTGATCGCCAGCCAGGCCAAGCTTCAGCAAGTTCCTGTAATTTATCGATCCATTGCAGGGCATAGTTGGTCGATTCCGGGTTTCGTATTGGTTGGTTCCCAACCTGAAACCACACAGGGTTAGTAAAGGCCTGCACATAATTTACGTCCATAGGGAACCGATCTTCGGGGCTACCTTCAGTACGCAGATGACACCAGCCAGACCTTTCCACCTGAAGCTCGTACGATATATCTAGGCTCCTACCATCGCCCCGAATAGGAAAGCGCTCCTCCTGCAGCCCATTGCACACGAGCACTAATTCACGGAGCTCAGTCAGCGAGCGCAGCCGCCCATTCACCGAGACTTTACCACCCTCTGAAGGCAGCACTACAGTGTCTCCAGGCATGGCATTTCCCACTTCCATTTCCAATAAAGGCCCGGAACTCACAAACGCGCGCCCCCTTTTCAATCCTTCGAACCAAGCATGCATATCCAGTCCTTGATTACCGGTATAAACAAAGGTACGCACCGAACCTAAAAGTTTGCTGCGTTGCAGTGAACTGATGGAGTCTTCGCCGCCGGTAGCCGTCACACGAAGACCATTGTTCCAAACAGCATATAACGGGAAAAAGCCAGCACGATTGGCATCAGACCATTCGAGAGCGTCAGTGGTCTTCAACGCTGCATCAACGATAAAGCCCTTGCCGCCGCCAAGATTCCCAAGCAAGGGATCATTTTCTCCGAGGAAAGGGTGCACATAACCCGTTACCGCCCCCTGGGCCTTGGCCTTGAGGAACATGTCTGTGTTGCTGGGATAGAGACTCTCGATAGCTGTTCCTTCATAACCAGTAACGAAGGGAGAAATAAGGTGCTCTTTTAACCCGAACATGAATACATGGCCGTAAAACGGAGGCCTGAACTCTTGGCCAACAACTACAAGTTGGTCCGGCTCTGAAATCGAATGAGGCCCACCCCCCGACTCGAAATAATGATAGTCAAGAATTCGGTTATCTTTGTTTGCCACTTGTTCCAGTACCAGGTCCTGATCTTCGGAACGGGACATCATCATTAGGTTTTCCAGAGTATTATGTAAATTACCACCGTAGTTAGCGTGCACGTGGGTAGAAGCGCTATACCAGCCCTTTGCTCCCATATCAGTCATACGCTCCAAGGTGATATTTATCTCATTAACTTCGCCAGCGACAATTTNNGTATTTATGCTTTGGGGGTAGAACTCGAAGCCCTTCACTACTTCCAGTCTNGCCTCCCCCTCAGGCAGATAGACCTCGAAACTCCCGGAGTTATGAAAGATCATATCCCCTCTGCCTGAAGCTCGGGCATAGGCATTGTTTGGGGTGTAAAACTTTCCATCACTGGCAGTTAGGTGCACACGATTATGGGTTAACTCGGCATTGCTTCCANTTTCTACCCTAACCTTTAATATCCCCATAGGTTGCTTGTAATGCTGCTCGGTGATATCTACTTTAAGCAACTTGCCACCATACGTTTCGAGAAGCATCAATTGCGGCAGGCCCGACGCATTGGATATAAAAGCAATCCATTCTCCATCAGGCGACCAGCGAGGATGAAAGGCGTCGTGTTGGAAAAATGTCAATTTGTAGGGTTCTCCGCCAACAGTCGGCTGCACGTAGAGGTTATTATATTGATCCGCTGTTCCACTGGTAGAACTGTAGACGAACCGTTTGCCATCAATAGAAACATCTGGACGGGTTCGATATAAGGTCTGTTCTTCCAGCGCGGTTGTAGCCTGCTGAATCCCATTCTTGATAGCAGGCACACGGAGCACATTCCCCGAACCAAGCGGCACGTTACGATTTGACACCAGCAATAGCTCTTCTCCATCAGGCAACCAAGCAGGTGCAATGTGCATATCCCAGCTACCAAAATATAGACGATTATTTCCGTAATTATTATCCTCACTGATTGCTACCGGTTCTCCCGCCCACTGACCATTGACAATGTCACGAACGTAGAGGTTGAAGTAACCATTCGGGTTGGTGGATACATAAGCAACTCGAGATCCATCAGGAGAGAATACAGGATCAGTATAGATNGCCTGATCGTCAGTGAGTTTATGCGTCTTGCCCGTTTCTGTGTTTAGGATTTCCAGTTGAATGCGTTGATGTTCATAATCCGCTGTGTAGATTATCCAGTGGCCATCTGGTGACCAATCTGGNGAGGAAAGGTAGGCCTCACTATAAGTCAACTCATNGGCTACGCCGGTAGCCGAATCCACTTTCCAGATGGANCCCTGCATAGCAACCGCTANCCATTCACCNTCAGGAGACCAGTCCGGTGCCCAAGGTGTNGCACTTGGAGATGGNGGNAAATANAAATTATGCATGTAATTTCCACCACTGNGAGCATCGGGATANGGACGCTCCTGGGCTGTCAATTCAGAAGACTGCACTAGTACCAGTGGCACCAATAACANACAAATGAAATGGTATACGGACGCCAGCTTCATGATATCAGTCTCCTGTTTCAGGCAGATTTGAGATTAGGAGGCAAGCCTATCCCAATACCTTCGAGGAGTGTAGTGAAAGACAATCGCTAGGTACGCGTAATTTCCAAATCTTTGAGCTAAGTCATTATCAAGGCAGACTGCATGTATATAGNTATGCAGGAAATAACGCGACGCTCCTCAATCAAGCATAAACTTAGTGTACCATTGTCGCAGAATCGCTTATCTGTAGATTTACGGAGTCAGAGAAGTTGAATACAGGATTGGAAGCAAATNGTTACTTCGCAACACACTCTTCAGTCGAGACTTCCTATGGACAAATATATTCTCGCAATNGATCAGGGAACCACCAGCACCCGAGCACTGATATTCGATAAATCAGGCATTGCAGTTAGCTCCGGGCAGCATGAACTTACCCANCACTTCCCTGCGGATGGCTGGGTTGAACATGATGCTATTGAAATATGGGAAACCACCCTTAAGAGCTGCTATACCGCGATCAAGCAAACCAATATANGCTTCAANGATATAGCCTGTATCGGCATTACCAATCAACGCGAAACCACTGTGGTATGGGATCGTCAGACGGGTAAACCCATCTATCGTGCAATTGTATGGCAAGATCGAAGAACCAGTGACTACTGTGAAGAACTTAACAGTCAGGGGAACTTAGAAACAATTCAGNAAAAGACTGGTTTATTAATCGATCCATATTTTTCAGCAAGCAAGCTCCGCTGGTTACTCGATAATGTTCCCAACGCGCGAAAGCTCGCCGAGCAGGGATCACTAGCATTTGGTACGATCGACTGCTATTTACTTTGGCGATTGACCGGAGGCAAGAGCCATTACACAGATGCTACCAATGCATCAAGAACCATGTTGTTTAACATTAGACAGCAAAGATGGGATCCGGAATTACTTAAGCTTTTCAACATTCCTGCTGCCATCTTACCCGAAGTCAAAGATTGTGCTGCGGATTTCGGTGTTAGCGATGCGGCTCTTTTTGGTTGCCCCATCCCCATAACAGGTATCATTGGCGATCAACAGGCAGCGGCGCTCGGACAAGGATGTTTTAATGCTGGTATGGCAAAGAGCACTTATGGGACTGGTTGCTTCCTACTTATGAACACCGGCAATGAAATACTGCGCTCTAGTAATCGCTTGCTCAGCACAGTCGCTTATCGACTCTCAGGCAAAGTAAGCTATGCCATCGAAGGTAGTATTTTTATGGCAGGAGCAACCATGCAATGGATCAGGGATGGATTGAAATTAATCGAGCATGCAGCTGATTCCGAGGCAATCGCGGAAGCCAGCAGTGACGACCTTAGTGTTTATCTGGTGCCGGCATTCACCGGATTGGGAGCCCCCTATTGGGACCCTCATGCCCGAGCAGCGCTCTTCGGCATGACACGAGACACACAGGCGAAAGAATTAATCACGGCCGCGCTTAT
This sequence comes from Gammaproteobacteria bacterium, assembly GCA_002694855.1. Lineage (GTDB taxonomy): Bacteria > Pseudomonadota > Gammaproteobacteria > Pseudomonadales > Pseudohongiellaceae > UBA9145. The sequence goes on along the minus strand of NZNL01000030.1, from coordinate 33,772 downwards.
GTCAGTGTGCTATCAAACGAAAGATTTGGTAAACGCTATTATCTCGGACGGAGCTGCCCTGCAGACATTACGAGTGGACGGTGGCATGGCGAATAACAACTATATGTTGCAGAAACTCGCAGACCTTCTTAACTGTGAAGTGCATAGACCGCTGATAACAGAAACTACTGCACTAGGTGCAGCCTACGTCGCTGGATTGCAAATCGGGTTGTTCGAAGACCTTGATAAAATAGGTGTTGAATGGAAACTCGATCAAGCTTTCTCTCCTACAAAAGACAATAAATGGCGAGAGTCACAGTATGCCGGATGGCTCGACGCCGTTAGCCGAACCAGGGTGAGCTGAAAAACATCATATATGAATTTACATCTGATACGGCACGGGCAAACCAACTGGAACGAAGAGCGACGAGTTCAAGGCCAGAAAGAGTCACAGCTTACGGAGGCTGGTATACAACAGGCCAGAGAGCTGGGCCAGCGGTTACGAGACCTGAAATTTGATCAGATTTTTTGCAGCAGCAGTGTTAGGACTAGACAAACGGCACAACATATTTTTCCTCATCACAAAGGTGAGATTAAATTCATGGATTCGCTCCGAGAGATAAATATGGGTCCCTGGGAAGGACACTTGTACGAAGATGTCGAATTGAAAGACGCAGATTCATTTCGACACTTCTGGCACGAACCACACCTTTTCAATCTACCAGGTGCCGAAACTTTTTATGAGTTGCAACAACGAGCCATTGAAACCATAGAAGGGATTGCCGCCGATTTTCATCAAAANCAGATAGCGNTCGTAAGCCATGGAGCGCTAATNAAAGCCGTTTTATGTCGTATGGAAAACCTTCCCATGGAACAGCTCTGGACACCACCTCTCATGCACAATTGCGCCCATAGCATAATCGAATTCGAGGCTGGGGGAAGGTGCCGGATTATCCAATACGCCGATCAACCCTTCAGTTTGGTTAGATCCTAAGCGGAATAGCGTCGNGTTAAGTTCGTTTTTTGTTGTGTCGNTTATGACGTANCCTTTGTTTTAACCAACGCCCGAAGGGAGGGATATCGGTTGCAATCAGCGCCAGCCCAAGGGGAATCATCCAAAAACCGAGTATCGGCAAAAAACCCAGGAAGCCAAGAACGACGAGTACCAACCCCAGTATAGCTCGCACGATAGGAGGCAAGTAGCGATGGCCCTTTTTCAGTATGAGGTAGGAGTTGGCAACCAGCAAACGCCGCGGATAACTTTGTTCATGAACGTGTTTTTTTGCATCTACATCACGTTCTTGCTTTTGTTGTTCTGATATCACCTATCTGAAGCCCTCCGGCTATTAATGGGGTTATGCTATTCTACGCGCCGGCGATCCCTAGTCTACATGAGAGAAGCGGCTTGATTGTTAAAACTAGAAACATGGCACTGTTTGGAACCATCGTAATAACGGTATTGGTAATATCGCAACTCATCGGCATCTGGGTTAACAATGCGATCCCTCTAAATACTACCATAGAGCTAAACACGCTGATTCACTTCACCCATATTCGTAACTATGGCGGGGTATTCGGCCTACTGCAAGGCATGGGCTGGATTTTCGGGCTCATTGGCTTCGGTTTGTTAATAGCAGTAGTTGCATACCTCTGGTTCGGAAAAGAAATAAATCGCTATGAATACATTTGCTTCGGGTTCATCGTTGGGGGTGGCGGCAGTAACATTCTCGATCGTTTGGTATATGGAAACGTTATCGACTTCATTGACATTCAACACATCCCGTATTGGAGCTACATTTTTAACACCGCTGATTTAATGATACACGTCGGCATCTGGCCCATGCTTATACTCAGCTTTCTGACAAGCACTTCGACAACCGATCCTGAGAATGGCTCTGAATAAACGCATTACTTCGAGTTCCCCCCATAGGCCAATGCAAAAGCAGCAAATTGCAGATATATGTTTTATCCAGCCGTAAAGGAGAAGCAAGTTTGAATAAATTTAACGGGGTTCTCGCGCCAGTTATAACGCCCTTCACAGAGGATCTCTTACCAGATGAAGGCAGGTTGATCGCTCATTGCCAATGGCTAATTAGCCAGGGAGTCAGTCTTGCCGTATTTGGCACTAACAGCGAAGCGAATTCGTTGTCTACCGAGGAAAAACTTGTGTTGCTTGATGGGCTGGTAAATCATGGAATTGATCCAGCGCTGATGATGCCGGGTACAGGTGGTTGTGCCCTCAGTGACACAGTACGGCTGACTGCTCACGCTGTTGCTCTTGGCTGTGGAGGCACACTCATGCTGCCACCTTTCTACTATAAAGATGTGCCCGACGATGGGTTGTTCGCATTTTATTCAGAAGTGATCCAGCGAGTAGCGGAAGAGAGTTTGCGTATCTATCTTTATAACATTCCACCAGTCTCCCAGATCCCAATTTCGTTGGGGCTCATCGAGCGACTGGTTACCGCATATCCGGACACTATCGTCGGCATTAAAGACAGCTCCGGCGAATGGAGTAATACCGCAGCGCTCAACGAACTGGCCATAGATGACTTTCGTGTTTTTTGTGGTTCCGAGAGCTTTCTTTTGCAGAACATGCAATTTGGCGGCGCTGGCTGTATTTCCGCTACTGCTAATGTCAATCCTTCTCCTATCAAAGACCTGTATGACAACTGGCAGTCCGAAGACGCCGGCCAGAGGCAGGCAAGGCTCAATGAAATCAGGCAAATCTTCCAGAGTCTTCCTATGATTCCTGCCTTAAAAACTGCCACCTCCATTTATAGTGGAGATTCGAAATGGCTAAGAGTTCGCCCTCCCCTGTTACCTCTCACGACCGATCAACAGGCCAGCCTCCAGGACCAACTGGAAAGTGTTGGTTTTAAGATGCCAGGATTATAAAAATAAGCCCATTTTATTACGAACGCAGAAGCTCGAAACTACCCTTATTTTGACAATAAGTGTTACTGATTCGACATAGACATCGATAGGAGCATCGGGTAGGCTCTGGAATGTAGTAAAAACAAGCCTATATCAATTGTTGAATTTATAACCATTTGATTTTAAACTATTTTTAATGGCTCTAATTCCTTTAGGATCACAGGCAACCAGTACATTCAAATATGCAAAAGATTAATCAAGATTTTTTGATAATCAAGTCAATCGTGAGGCAAAAAATGAGAAGAAAAATAGACATTCTGAAACGCTTCAAAATCATAGCGTTGACGGTGTTAACATTGGGAGCATCCGGTGGATTGCTAGCCCAGAACTCCGTTGAATGGTTAACGCTTGGGAATGATTTCGCCCATACTCGCTATTCCACTGCTGACGAAATTACGTTTAATAACTTCGAGGAGCTAGAAATTGCCTGGGAGTGGGATGGTGCGAGCTTAGGTGCCGTTAGCGGCCGCTCGACTCCCAGTTATATCAACGGAATTCTCTATACAGTCGCCGGATCTCGTAGACACGTAGTCGCTATTGACCCCAAAACCGGAGAAACCCTCTGGTCCTACCGATTACCGAACACGGGACGCTGGGAATATTCCATGCGATCGGATTATGGTAAGGGTATTGGTTATTCAGAGGTAAATGGTCGTGGTGTGGTATACATGGTTACACCGGGATTCTTCCTGACCGCTCTTGATGCCGAAACTGGTGCGCCACTGGAAGGATTCGGACAACCAGTCCCCATTGATGGTTTCCCTAAAACAGGTGTTGTGGATCTGTTGGCCGACCTCGGCCATCCCTATGACCCTTATCAGGGAATTCCGTTGGAGACCGGTTATATCACTGCATCTTCTCCTCCAATTGTAGTAAATGATACGGTGATCATAGGCAACTCCGCTGAGCAAGGATATAACCAATCGCGCATTGAAAACGTTCCAGGTGATATTCTAGCTTACGATAAGCAAACTGGTGATTTTAAATGGAAGTTCAATGTAATCCCGCGTCCCGGCGAATATGGCCATGAAACCTGGGAAAACGATGCCTGGGAATGGACTGGTGATGTTTCGTCATGGGCGCCCATCTCCGCCGATATCGAGGCTGACCTGGTTTATATCCCCACAAATGGCGCTACAATCGATTACTACGGTGGTTTTCGCCCGGGTGATAACCTCTTTAGTACCAGCTTGATTGCACTTAATGCGAGCACTGGTGAGAGAGCCTGGCATTTCCAAATGGTACATCATGACATATGGAACTATGACACGCCTACTGCACCCGTGTTGTTGGATGTAACCGTACCCGGGCAAGGAGAAATTCCTGCGATAGCGCAAGTGACGAAGCAAAGTTTTGTTTATGCTTTCAATAGGCTGACTGGGGAACCAATCTGGCCAATCGTGGAGCGACCAGTTCCTGCCTCAACCGTCCCTGGAGAAAGCCTGTCGTTGACACAGCCTTTCCCAACTAGGCCCGCTCCCTTCGACATGCAAGGTGTATCCATTAACAACTTGATTGACTGGACACCGGAACTCCGTCAGCAGGCAATCACCGCTTTTGCCGATTACCAAATGGGGCCACTGTTTAATCCACCGATTCAACGTGGCCATGATTCGGGTAAGCGTGCAGCTATGTTTTGTCCGGGCGGAGGTGGTGGAGCAAACATCACAGCACCGGCAGTAGCAGATCCAACCGCGGGCATCCTGTACGTTTCATCCCATACTGCTTGTAGCCCGATTCAGTTGGTCCCCGGCGAGGAAGCTGACTTGCAGTACGATGCACCTACTGGGACTACATTTGCGCGTTATGCCGATGGCCCAGGTGCCGGAGCACCCCGTCATCCAGCGGGTATCCCTCTTTACAAACCCCCCTACAGCCGCATTACAGCAATCGACATGAACACCGGTGAACATGCCTGGGTAATTCCAACTGGCGAAACACCGGACAGAGTTCAGCGAGTGATTGATGAACTTGATCTTGATGTGCCGAACACCGGAACCGGCGCCCTAGTGCCTATGGTAGTTACACCAAATATGCTGGTGTACTCAGATACTAGTACCGATGGTACACCAATGCTTTATGCCGTAAATAAGGCTACTGGTGAAACCGAAGCACAGATTGAAGTACCTGCACGCAGCCGCTACGGGATGAGTACGTGGGCACATGATGGACATCAGTATTTCATGCTGCAGACAGGATCAAAGCTAACAGCCGTGGCATTGCCTGGCGCAGCACCTGAATCTATCGGCGCGCATTAATAACCCGCGATGCAAACAAAACCCCCAGTCACCGTAGAGTGGCTGGGGGTTTTGTTTGCGCCAGTTTTCCAGTGGTCATGCCTACACCAGAAAGCACAAGCATACATCCGAACAGCATAACTAAAGTTATGTTTTCTGCAAGAAACAGGTTTCCCCACAGTATGCTGAAAAGCGGGATTAAATACGTAGTCATGATAGCTCGTTGGGATCCTATTCTGGCAATTAAACGGTAGAACAGGATAAAACCAAATCCTGTACATAGTACCCCTAGCGCTAATACGCTGAACCATACTGATNGTTGCGGCATTTGTTCGGGCTGGTGCCATAGGGCTAAAGGCGCTAACAGAATGCTAGAATAAAATAGGCTACCGGTGGTAATAGCCATGCCGGACACTCCCCGCATGTTGTGAGCAACGAGATTCAAGGCTGCACCATATAGCACACACGCAAGGAGTGTAGCAGGAACAGCGAGTCTGGCTTCCACACCATAGTCCACCCTCGAAGGATCAAAGACCAGTACAGCCACCCCAAGAAAACCCATCAACATGCCTCCAATAGCCAGCAAGGGAAGACGCTGTTTGTAGAATACAAACGCAATGATCGCAGTAAAAAATGGTACGGTGGCATTTAATATTGAAAGTAATCCAGCACTAGTATTCAACGCGGCGTAAGCGAACAAACAAAAGGGTACTGCCATATTGGTCAGGCTTACTACGAAGATCATCTTCCAGTGTCGGAGTGCTTCGCGATACTTGCCCAGTAACAGGCACAGTGGAAATAGNACTAGAAAACCACTCAATACGCGCATCTCGATGAGAAATATCGGGCCTAGCACTGGCGAGGCAATGCGTAAAAACAGGAATGAAGAGCCCCAGATTGCGGAGAGCAACAAAAGGTCAAAATAATCGCGGGCAGATAGACGATTCATGGAAAACGGTTCTAAGCAACATATCCCTACGAGTGCCGAATAATAGCCTGCATAGTGATAAAAAAAGCTAGGCTGAGCAACCGGCTTGCGCGAATTAAAACTCCGCACATCTTCCTTGTCCGAAGGGTAAAGTTTAGTTCCAAGGGTTTAAGTGTGGAGAAGGCTCTTAGGGGATTATTCTTCTTCTGCCACTTCTATATCATCATCAAAGTCATCGCTACTGCTGGCTGGCCTATCTACTAGCTCCACGTAGGCCATCAGCGCCTTGTCACCGGTGCGCAGGCCACATTTGAGAATGCGGATATAACCTCCCGGGCGATCCNCATAGCGTGGACCTAGTTCAGCGAACAATTTCCCAACGGTTGCTTTGTTTCGAGTCCGATTAAAAGCGATACGCCGATTGGCAATACTATCGTTCTTAGCCAGAGTAATAAGCGGTTCTGCAACAGACCGCAGTTCCTTGGCTTTAACCAATGTAGTCTTAATGATTTCGTGTTCAACCAGNGACGAAGTCATATTTCGAAACATAGCTGTCCGATGCGAACTATTTCGGTTTAGTTGACGACCAGAGTGTCGGTGACGCATAGCAAAATACCCTACTAGTTCAAATCACTCGCTTACGCAGCCTGATCGTCAGATTTCAGACTGGATGGCGGCCAGTTTTCCANGCGTAANCCAAGAGATAAGCCGCGCGTAGCAAGTACATCTTTAATTTCAGTTAGTGACTTCTTACCCAGGTTAGGAGTTTTTAGTAATTCGACTTCGGTTCGCTGAATCAAATCACCAATATAGTAAATATCTTCCGCTTTCAAGCAGTTCGCTGAACGAACCGTAAGCTCGAGGTCGTCAACCGGACGCAACAGAATCGGATCGATTTCGTCCTCTCGCTCTTCTGGCTCTGCAATGATCTCGCTTTGCAAATCAACGAATACGTTCAACTGGTGCTGCAGAATAGTAGCCGCACAGCGAATAGCCTCTTCTGGGTCGATCGTGCCATTCGTCTCCAAGTCGATGATTAATTTGTCTAGGTCAGTTCTTTGTTCTACGCGGGCGTTTTCAACCGAATAGGACATTCGAACGACAGGACTATAGGAAGCATCCAGTAATAGCTTCCCTACCGTACGGGTTTCGTCATCTTCGGCAACACGGTTGTCTGCCGCCAAATATCCCCGACCCTTACGCACGGTCAAATGCATATTCAACTCGCCATTATCGTTCAGGTTCGCGATCACGTGATCCGAATTGATTATCTCAACGTCGTGGTCTTCGGTGATATCGCCAGCGGTGACTATACCAGAACCTTTCTTAGACAAACTCAATACTGCTTCGTCTTTACCATTAAGTACTACTGCGACCNTTTTGAGGTTTAGAAGAATTTCAATGACGTCTTCACGCACTCCTTCTATAGTGCTGTATTCGTGAACAACACCATTAATTTGGACCTCCTCGACAGCGCATCCAGGCATGGATGAAAGCAAGATTCGGCGCAGTGCATTACCCAAAGTGTGCCCAAAGCCCCTTTCTAGCGGCTCTAGGACCACCCTAGAATGATACTTGTCAAGTTCATCAACATGGATCACTTGTGGCGTGAGAAAGTCTGATAAAGAAATTTGCATGTAATACACCCTCTATATGATTATCTCTACTTGGAATAGAGTTCGACGATCAGATTTTCATTGATTTCAGGCGACAGGTCAGCCCGATCTGGTCTACGAGCAAATTGGCCTTCCATTTTGCCAGTGTCTACCGAGATCCAATCAATCTCATTGCGCTGAGCAGCTAAATCCATCGCAGATTTAATTCGTAACTGTTCTTTCGATTTTTGCCGCACTGCAACGACGTCGCCTTCCGAAACCTGATGGGAAGGAATATTGACTAAATCACCATTAACACTAATAGCTTTGTGTGATACTAGTTGTCGTGCTTCGGCGCGGGTAGATCCAAACCCCATTCGATAAACTACGTTGTCTAGACGGCATTCAAGCAATTGCAGTAAATTTTCACCAGTAACTCCTTTCTGGCGAGCGGCTTCTTTGTAATAACCGCGGAACTGTCTTTCCAGCACTCCGTAAGTACGTCGTACTTTCTGCTTTTCGCGAAGTTGCATCCCATAATCAGATAGCCGGCTACGTCGTTGACCGTGTTGTCCAGGAATCACGTCAGCCTTACATTTGCTGTCAATAGGGCGTACGCCACTCTTCAAGAACAAATCAGTTCCTTCTCGACGAGATAGTTTACATTTTGGGCCTAAATAACGGGCCATACTTATANCTCCTTTTTACACACGCCGTTTCTTGGGCGGTCGACAACCATTGTGTGGAATGGGAGTTACGTCAGTGATGTTGCTGACTTTCAAACCACAACCGTTTAGTGCGCGTACAGCTGACTCGCGACCTGGACCAGGGCCATTTATTTTTACTTCTAGGTTCTTCAGNCCGTAGAGATCTATCGCTGCTTTGCCTGCCTTTTCAGCAGCTACCTGAGCTGCAAAGGGAGTGCTCTTCCGAGAACCACGGAAACCAGAACCACCGGCAGTAGCCCATGCCAACGTATTTCCCTGTCGATCGGTAATAGTAATAATCGTGTTATTAAAAGTTGCGTGAATAAAGGCAATTCCGTCGAGGACATTTGTTCGCTCTTTCTTCTTAGTAGNTTTAGCTATAGCCATGATTCATTATTTCCTGATCGGCTTGCGTGGTCCCTTGCGGGTACGGGCATTAGTCTTAGTGCGTTGACCCCTAACCGGCAGCGAACGTCGGTGACGGATGCCACGGTTACAACCGAGATCCATCAAGCGCTTAATATTCATCGATACTTCGCGGCGCAAATCACCNTCGGTGGGGACTTTAGTCACTTCCGCCCGAATCTCATCGAGCTGTTCAGGACTTAGCTCACTCGTTTTAGCAGATGGTTCGACGCCAGTTGCCTCACATATTTTCTTGGCCCTAGTTGAACCAATGCCATAGACATAGCGAAGCGAAATCACAATATGTTTATTGTCTGGTATATTTACCCCAGCAATACGTGCCATAGATTTACTCCATTCTTATCTTTTTGAGTCTAGCCNTGNCGCTGCTTGTGTCGAGGTTCGGCGCTACAAATAACTCGAACTGAACCGTTGCGTCGAATGACCTTACAATTTCGACAAATTTTCTTTACTGATGCTCTAACTTTCATCGTATAAATCCTCTAGCTGACAACTAGATACCGCTCCTTCCATAGTTTCCTAGTTTTGATTTCTTCATCAANGAATCGTATTGATGAGACATCAGGTGAGATTGCACTTGAGACCAGAAATCCATGGTTACTACCACAGAAATAAGTAATGCCGTACCACCAAGATTAAAAGGCACGTTGGCCAACAACTGCATAAAATTCGGAAGCAGACAGACAAGGGTAATGTAAATGGCGCCAAACATCGTAAGTCGCGTAATGACAGCATCGATATATTTTGCTGTTTGCTCTCCTGGACGAATTCCAGGAATAAAGGCNCCAGATCGCTTTAAATTTTCCGCTACATCACGAGGATTGAATACCAGCGCAGTATAGAAGAAGCAGAAGAAGATGATCATCGCGCTAAAAATAATTATGTACAGNGGCTGTCCNGGGCCAATTAATAAGGCNATGTCTTGGAGCCATTCAGACCCTTCAGACTGACCGAACCACTGACCCAACGAAGCCGGAAAAAGTAGAATTGAGCTGGCAAAGATCGCCGGAATCACCCCGGCCATGTTAATCTTTAATGGTAAATGACTGGCTTGGGCCTGATAGAGNTTCCTGCCCTGCTGTCGCTTAGCATAGTTGACGGTGATACGCCGTTGGCCTCGTTCCACGTAGACGATACATGCCACCACGCCTATGGCTATGATCCCGACCACAAGCAGTAATACTCCGTTGATCTGACCTTCGTAAGCCTGAGTTAATGAGGACCCGACTGCAGCTGGAAATCCGGCGACAATGCCTGCAAAAATCAGCATCGATATTCCGTTACCAACCCCTTTTTCTGTAATTTGCTCCCCGAGCCACATTAAAAATATGGCACCCGTTACTAGAGAGATTATAGCTGTCAGATTAAACGCTAACCCCGGATTGTATGCCATCGGTGATAAAAGACCGACAGTCATCCCGGTAGCCTGGACAGTCGCCAACACTAATGCCCCATAACGCGTGTACTGAGTAATCTTGCGTCGCCCGGACTCTCCTTCCTTCTTTAACTGGTCCAGCTGCGGACTAACCGCCGTTAATAACTGCATAATGATCGAGGCTGAAATATATGGCATGATCCCGAGTGCGACGATACTCATTCGTTCCAACGCACCACCTGAAAACATGTTAAACATTCCTGCAAAAGTCCCTTCGTTCTGATTAAAAAATGCATTCAACTGCAGCGGATCAATTCCAGGAACAGGNATATGTGTACCAATTCGATAGACAAAAATGGCAAATAGCAAAAACAACAGACGCGCCTTCAATTCACCGAGGCCAGCGCCAATGTTTTCAGGATTTAAGTTGGGTCTATTTGCCATAGTTCTTAGCTAAACGCTTACGCTTCATCTGGGGCAGCTTGTGGCTTGGGTTCTTCCAAGGATTCTGCTTCGGTTGAAGCTTTATCCACATCCACCTCTACTTTTTCGGTCTTTTTCTTGACTAGTTTGGCCGCTTTTTGAGCAATCGGAGCCTCGACAACTTTGCCACCAGCATTCTCAATCGCTTCTTTAGCGCCCTTGCTGACTCTAATCCCGTTCACCGTTAATTTCCGGGTAACATTACCTGAGAGCATGACTTTCACTCGCTTGATCCTAGCCGTTATCAATCCGGCCTTTCGAAGGGATTCAAGACTGACAGTANCACCATCTACTTTGTTCAATTCTGCAGTACGGATTTGCGCGGTACTTCGTCCNANGCGGGAACTGAATCCGTACTTGGGTAAACGCATCTGGAGCGGCATCTGGCCACCTTCAAAGCCTGGCTTAACCGTTCCTCCGCTGCGCGATTTCTGACCCTTGTGGCCAGNACCACAGGTTTTACCCCAACCACTGCCCATACCTCGGCCAACACGTTTGCTCGTCTTGGTGCTACCTGGAGCTGGGCTTAAATTGTTCAATTGCATCTGAATTTCCTTAGTCTACTGCTAGCATATAACTAATCTTGTCGATCATACCTCTAACTGCCGGAGTGTCTTCAACCNCCACAGACTGGTGCACTCGACGCAGACCCAACCCTTGTAAGCACAACTTGTGCCTAGGCAGGGTGCCGATTGGGCTTTTTAGCAGTGTTACTTTGACTGTTTGTTTTCCTTTAGTCATTGTCCTAAACCTTTTTTTTAATGGACCACTAACCTAAGATTTCTTCTACAGTCTTGCCGCGTTTTACAGCTACATCTTCCGGTGAACGCATATCGCGCAGCCCCTTGAATGTGGCCTGTACAACATTCACCGGATTAGTAGACCCATAGCACTTTGCCAGAACGTTTTGCACTCCAGCCAATTCCAAGATTGCGCGCATCGCACCACCGGCGATTACGCCAGTGCCTTCAGAGGCCGGCTGCATGTAAACCTTTGAAGCTCCATGACGAGACTTGACCGGGTATTGCAGCGTATGTCCATCTAGATTCACAGTAATCATATTTCGACGCGCGGATTCCATCGCTTTTTGAATTGCAAGTGGAACCTCCCGCGCCTTACCGCGACCAAAGCCTACACGTCCGTTACCATCGCCAACAGCAGTCAGAGCTGTGAAACCAAAAATACGACCACCTTTTACCACCTTGGCGACACGATTAACTTGAATCAGTTTTTCCTGCAGGCCTTCTTCGTTTTTACCCGATTCGTCTTTTTTAAATGCCATATTTCAACCTTTAAAATTCCAGTCCGCTCTCTCGCGCAGCCTCTGCCAGTGCCTTGACACGNCCATGATACGCATACCCTGAACGATCAAATGCAACCTTCTCGATTCCGGCTTTCTTTGCTCGTTCAGCAATCAGTTTACCAATCTTACCGGCGGCATCGATATTCCCAGTAGCACCGGATTTATTGCTCTTTTCTAATGTCGAAGCACTTACCAGAACTTCGCTACCGGTAGCAGAAATAATCTGAGCATAGATATGCTTCGGCGAACGGAACACGCAAAGACGATTCATCCGAAGTTCGTTTATCTTTGCTCTTCCGCGCTTCGCTCTGCGCAAGCGTGCAGTTTTCTTAGCACTCATACCTTAAGCCCTATTTCTTCTTCGCTTCTTTTCTGTACACATGTTCATCAACGTAGCGAATCCCCTTACCTTTATACGGCTCGGGTGGACGAAACTCACGGATCTCCGCCGCCACTTGGCCAACTAGCTGTTTGTCAGTACCGGAGATCACAATTTCAGTCTGCGAAGGAGTTTCAGCTNTAATTCCTTCGGGCAATTCATAATNTATAGGATGGGAAAANCCNACAGTTAGATTAATTTTTTTCCCTTGGGCCTTCGCACGATAACCAACGCCCTGTAGTTCCAGTTTTTTTTGGAAACCTTCAGTAACTCCCACAACCATATTATTAATGAGCGAACGGAAGGTGCCCGCTATAGCGCTTGCTTCACGAGAATCATCCTTTGCCAAAACCTTAAGCTCCTCGCCATCCTGCGCAACCGCCACTAGGTTATGCAAGGGTAAAATTAGGTTCCCCTTGTTTCCTTTAACCGAGATCTGCGAATCGGTTAATGTTGTTTCAACCCCTTTTGGTACGGTTACTGGGGCATTTGCTATTCTGGACATTGCTTTATCACTCTTTCCTAATTTTTTAGTACACCTTTAGAAAACGGTGCAAAGTACCTCACCACCAATACCGGCAGCCTCTGCCTGTTTGTCAGTCATCAAACCCTTGTTAGTGGAAAGAATAGTGATACCCAATCCGGCTCGATTTTTCGGTAAATTGTCTGCTCCCTTGTAGTCTCGCAAACCCGGTCGGCTGCCTCTCTTGATCTCTTCGATGACAGGCTTACCTTTAAGGTATTTAAGGTTAACGCTGAGAACCGGCTTGCCGTCATCTTCATTGGTGGNGTAACTGGTTATATAGCCCTCATCCTCCAGCACCTTGCTGATAGCCACCTTAATCTTGGAAGACGGGCAGCTTACCGTGGGTAATTTTGCCATCTGTGCGTTGCGAATACGGGTCAAAAAATCTGCAATAGGATCTGACATGCTCATATATCTTCTCCCAACTACCAACTGGCTTTGGTCAAGCCAGGCACGTCTCCGCGCATTGCAACTTCACGCAGTTTGTTACGACAAAGACCAAATTTCCGATAAACACCATGAGCTCGACCCGTGATCCTGCAGCGACGTTGCTGGCGAACTGGACTAGAATCCCGTGGAAGTTTCTGTAACTTCACATGAGATTCCCATTTTTCGTCATCAGTCGCATTTACGTCTTTCAAAATGGCTTTCAGCGCTGCACGCCTATCCGCGTACTTTTGAACAGTACGTTCACGCTTTTTTTCTCTGGCAATTATTGAAGATTTGGCCATATCAAGATTCCTCTTTATTCTTTTCAGCAGACGCTTCTTGTTTCAGCGAATCTATTGATTCCACCTCTGCAGCTTCAGCGGGGATTGCTTCGGTAGCCTTCTCCGCGACTGGTGCTTCTTCTTCCTCTGATTCTGTTGAATCAACCTCTGGAGCTTCTACTGAGTCTTCTTCGGAAGCTTCCTTCTCAGCTGGCACTTCTTGTACCGCTGATTCTGTTGAATCAACCTCTGGAGCTTCTACTGAGTCTTCTTCAGAAGCTTCCTTCTCAGTTGTCACTTCTTGTACCGGTGCTTCCTGTTTTGACCTTGTTTGATCAATTACTGTAGACATTGCGCGGAAAGGAAAACGCATCGCTGTTAACAGTGCGCGGCCCTCCTTATCATTTTGTGCTGTTGTGGTAATAGTTATATCCAAACCACGCAGCTTATCGATCTTGTCGTAATCAATCTCGGGAAAGATGATTTGCTCAGTGACTCCCATGGCGAAATTACCCCGACCATCAAAAGACTTAGGGCTCAATCCCCGGAAGTCCCTTATTCGTGGAATGGCAATCCCAACTAACCTTTCTAAAAACTCATACATTCGTTCACCGCGCAGCGTAACCTTGCATCCGATGGGCCAGCCTTCTCGAATCTTGAATCCAGCAATACTTTTGCGTGCTTTGGTAATAACAACTTTCTGGCCACTGATCAATTCCAGGTCATTCGTTGCATTCTCCAAAATTTTCTTGTCCGCAACGGCTTCGCCGAGACCCATATTAAGAACCACCTTGGAGACTTTTGGAACACGCATTCTATTTTTAAACCCGAATTCCTGGGACAATGCAGGTATTACTTCATTTTGATAAAATTGTTTAAGCTGAACCATGATTGGCAACCACCAGTACTTAATCTATGTCCTGACCATTTGATTTAAAGACGCGCTTCTTTGCCCCATCGCCCAGCAATTCAACGCCAACCCGATCTGCCTTATTTTCAGTCGCATTGAAAATAGCTACATTCGATATGTGCAATGGAGCCTCTTTCTCGACAATGCCTCCAGGCTGACCTAGGTTCGGATTCGGCCGAGTATGCCGCTTTACCATATTTAGACCTGCAACAATTAACTTGTTATTGCCCACAATGCGGGAAATAGTTCCACGCTTACCCTTGTCCTTACCGGCGAGAACAATTACTTCATCATCTTGTCTTAACTTATTCATTTCAAAAATTCTCTTGTCTCTATAGCTGCTTCGACAATAATTAAAGCACTTCAGGCGCAAGTGAAATAATTCGCATGAATTTCTCCGTCCGAAGCTCTCTCGTTACGGGACCGAATACGCGCGTACCTATTGGAGCCTCCTGGTTGTTCAGAAGAATAGCCGCATTATCATCGAATCGAATCACCGAACCATCTCCTCGACGCACACCTTTCTTGGTCCGAACAACTAGCGCAGTTAATACCTGACCTTTCTTTACCTTGCCACGCGGAATAGCTTCCTTAACGGTAACTTTAATAATGTCGCCGATACGCGCATATCGGCGATGGGAACCACCCAGAACCTTGATACACATTACGCGTCTAGCGCCGCTATTGTCGGCTACATCTAAGTAAGACTGCACTTGAATCATCGATTCACTCCGTCGCTTGTTCGCCTCACGAATAAATTCTTAATCCTAAACCTGCACTGCCCGATCATCTATGGAAACCAGAGCCCAGCTCTTAGTCTTAGATATTGGACGGGTTTCCCTAATGGTTACCTCATCACCCGGCAAGCACTCGTTGTTTGCATCATGCGCATGAACCTTGGTTGATCGCTTAATAATCTTGCCATAAACCGGATGTTTAACTCGACGCTCGACTAGCACCACAATCGATTTATCCATTTTATTGCTGACAACCTTGCCAGACGCCGTACGCGCTAGTTTTTCTTGGCNTTGTTGTTTTTCTTGAATCTCAGTGTCCGACATAGTTAGCCTTCACTTTTTTCTTTTTCTGTAATAATTGTTTTTACACGCGAAATATCTTTTCTCGCTTCACCGACAAGATGAGTTTGACCGAGTTGCCCCGTGCTCTTCTGCATGCGGTTATTAAATTGGTCCTTGTATAGTTCCTTGAGCTGCACCTGCAACTCTTCTACCGATTTTTCTCGCAATTCATCTGATTTCATCAAACTACCTTCGCTTTTGTATTTCGCTAAACATCACTATAACCAGCATCGCCTTTTTAACCATTATCCTGTTGATAAAAGCTTGGCACTCTTTATTTGGTCAACTCTCTTATTACATCACTGTACGCTTAACAAATACTGTTTCGAATGGAAGTTTGGCTGAAGCCAACGAGAAAGCTTCCCGTGCAAGGTCTTCATCAACCCCCTCTATTTCGAACATAATGCGGCCAGGTTGAATTTGGGCAACCCAATACTCAACATTTCCTTTACCTTTACCCTGGCGCACTTCTAGTGGCTTCTGTGTAATCGGCTTATCAGGGAAAACTCGGATCCATATTTTACCACCACGCTTCACTCGCCGTGTCATCGCACGACGTGCTGCCTCAATTTGACGCGCTGTGAGTCGACCACGCGAAACAGCTTTTAAACCATACTCACCAAAATCCACTTTACTACCGCGATGTGACAGGCCCCGGTTACGGCCTTTCATCATCTTACGGAATTTTGTTCGTTTGGGTTGTAACACGACGTTCTTCCTCTAATTGGCGGCAGTCTGCTTAGACTCAATTGCTTCGTTGAGGTCTAATATTTCGCCTTTAAATATCCAAACCTTCACTCCAATAATCCCGTAGGTAGTGGTGGCTTCCGAGGTCGCGTAGTCAATATCTGCGCGCAAGGTATGCAGCGGTACTCGACCCTCGCGATACCACTCAGAACGTGCAATCTCCACACCTCCTAAACGACCACCGACCTGAACTTTGATACCCTCAGCACCTTGCCGCATTGCATTCTGTACAGCGCGCTTCATTGCGCGACGAAACATCACTCGGCGCTGAAGTTGCTGAGCCACACTGTCGGCGACAAGTTGCGCGTCCAGGTCAGGCTTGCGAATTTCCTCGATGTTGATTTGTACGGGAATACCCATTTTCTCTGTCAATATCCGCCGCAGAGCTTCAACATCCTCGCCCTTCTTGCCGATCACAATACCCGGTCGAGCGGTGTAGATGGTTATCTTGGCCGTTTGTGCGGGTCGTTCGATATCGACTCTAGAAACCGAGGCGTTGGCAAGATGCTTCTTGACGAAATCTCTTATCTGTAAATCAACCAACAAATTTTCGGCATACTCCCGTCCTTCAGCAAACCATACCGAACTATGTTTTTTGACAATGCCAAGGCGGATACCTGTAGGATGTACTTTTTGACCCATCCGAATCTCCTAGCTATCAGCGACCGTAATCGTTATATGACATGAACGCTTCAAGATACGATCAGCGCGACCCTTCGCTCTTGGCAAGGTGCGTTTCATCGTCATACCTTCATCAACACAAATCGTTGATATCTTCAATTCATCCACATCCGCGCCTTCATTATGTTCAGCATTTGCAATCGCGGTGTTCAATACCTTTTTTATAATGGCGGCACCTTTTTTTGAGCTGTAGGCCAACAGCTCTAGGGCTTCTTCAACTCCTTTACCTCGCACCTGATCGGCTACCAACCTAGCCTTCTGTGCCGAGAGGCGAGCACCCCTTAATTTCGCTATCACTTCCATTTAGCGCACCTTCTTATCCGCGACATGACCTCGATAGGTTCGTGTAGAGGAAAATTCGCCCAGCTTGTGGCCTACCATGTCCTCGCTGACGAAAACTGGAACATGTTGCCGCCCATTATGCACCGCTATAGTCAACCCAATCATATCTGGGGAAATCATGGAACGACGCGACCAAGTTTTAATTGGTCGCTTGTCATTTTTCTCAACCGCGTCCTGCACTTTCTTCATCAAGTGGAAATCAATGAACGGGCCTTTTTTTAGTGAACGTGGCACAAATTTATTCCTTTATCCCTTATCTTTATTTACGACTTGAATTTCGACGGCGAACTATCATGTTGTCAGTTCGCTTGTTTGCTCTGGTCTTGTAACCCTTGGTTGGAGTGCCCCAAGGTGACACCGGGTGGCGACCACCAGAGGTACGTCCTTCACCACCCCCATGAGGGTGATCAACCGGATTCATGGCAACACCTCGAACGGTCGGTCTCACTCCTCGCCAGCGCTTGGCGCCAGCTTTGCCC
The DNA here is from genome assembly GCA_002694855.1 of Gammaproteobacteria bacterium. Lineage (GTDB taxonomy): Bacteria > Pseudomonadota > Gammaproteobacteria > Pseudomonadales > Pseudohongiellaceae > UBA9145. Next base: position 15,949 of record NZNL01000030.1, on the reverse strand, counting down.
AGAGAACGCAGAGAATGCTCTGAATTGGAAACTTCACCGAGGGTGGCGCGACAGCTACTCAAAACCTTGCGCATCTCGCCGGAACGCAGCCTAAGTGTTGCGTAATCTCCTTCACGAGCAACTAGCTGTAAAGAAGTACCTGCACTTCGCGCAATCTGAGCACCTTTGCCTGGCTTCATCTCAACACAATGTAGCGTGCTACCCAGCGGAATGTTTCTCAGGGGCAGGCAGTTTCCAACCTTTATAGGAACTTCTTCGCCCGACACAAGAGTATCTCCCTCGGCCACCTTGGCCGGCGCAATAATATATTTGCGCTCACCATCAGCGTATAGCAGCAAGGCAATGTTTGCTGAACGATTAGGATCGTATTCCAGTCGTTCAATCTTTGCCTCGATATCATCCTTGTTACGTTTGAAATCTATAATACGATACCTCTGTTTATGACCACCGCCCTGATGACGTCGCGTAATGCGCCCTTTGTTGTTTCTGCCGCCTGTCTTTGTCTTAGACGCAGTCAAAGGTGCACAAGGCCCACCTTTATGAAGATCTGGGTTCACAACTTTAACGACGAAACGGCGCCCCGGAGAAGTCGGCTTACATTTAACTACTGGCATGGCTGCATCCTCTGTCCCAGATTACCCGATATCCGCAAAATCAATTTCATGGCCCGTCTCCAATCGTACATAAGCCTTCTTCCAGCTTAGCTTGCGGCGAGTCCTGCCCTTAACATTTTTCTTAACCTTTCCTTTTACATTCAATACTTGGAGATCATCGACTACCACATTGAAAATAGATTCCACTGCTTCCTTGATCTCAAGCTTGGTAGCATTCTTCGCTACCCTAAAGGCATATTGATTGTCATTTTCACCCATAAGGGTAGTTTTCTCAGAAACATGAGGGCCAATAATTACCGTATACATCCGTTCAAGGTTCATGACAGTATTTCCTCTACTTTCTTAAGCGCGGGAACTGTGATCAACACTTTTTCGAACCCAATGAGGCTCACCGGATCGAGCCCTGAGACATCCAGTGCATCAACTTTGTGTAGGTTTCTTGCCGCAAGGTAAAGGTTTTGTTGCACTTGATCAGAAATAATTAGTACGTTGTCTAGTCCGAATTCTTTAAGCTTGTTTACCAAGTCTTTTGTTTTGTGGGATTCGACTGTGAATTCGTTAACGACAATCAGTCGTTCTTGTCGGATCAGTTCTGAGAGAATACATTGCATCGCTCCGCGGTACATTTTCTTATTCAGTTTCTTGCTGTAATCCTGGGGCTTGGCTGCAAACGTAACACCACCGCTACGCCAGATAGGACTACGAATAGTCCCGGCACGAGCGCGGCCTGTTCCCTTCTGCCGCCAAGGCTTGCGTCCACCACCGCGCACTTCAGAACGAGTTTTTTGCTTAACGGTACCTTGTCGAGTGCCCGCCATATAGGTAACTACCATTTGGTGTACCAGCGGCTCGTTATATTCCCGGCTGAAAGATTTGTCCGAAAGTGAGATTTTTTCCTTGCCCGTCTTCTTTCCAGGCAGTGCTAGAGCTAATTCCATGGCTCAGTCACCCCTTTGCCTTGACCGCTGGGCGGACGACAACTTTAGATCCAGTTGCTCCAGGCACCGCTCCTTTAATGAGAATAAGATTGTTCTCAAGATCAATTCTGACTACTTCTAGTGACTGGGTGGTCTTTTTCTGGTTACCCATCTGGCCAGCCATCTTTTTCCCTTTCCACACCTTGCCAGGTGTCTGACATTGACCTATCGAACCCGGAGCTCGGTGTGAAAGAGAATTACCGTGTGTGGCATCCTGCATTTGGAAATTGTGGCGTTTCACGCTTCCCTGGAAACCCTTACCTTTTGAGGTGCCAGTCACATCTACTTTTTGGCCAACCTCAAAAAGGTCAACCTTGATCTCACTGCCTAGCTCTATTTCTGTGGTGTCCTCGTTCTCGGTACGGAATTCCCAAAGACCTTCGCCAGCTTCGGTATTTGCCTTGGCAAAGTGACCAATCGCTGCCTTGGCAACGTGGGAAGCCTTGCGGGAACCAGTGGTGACCTGTACCGCACTGTAGCCATCCCTTTTTGGAGTTTTAATTTGTGTAACTCGGTTTGGCTGAACTTCGACAACCGTAACCGGCACCGAATTGCCTTCTTCAGTGAAAANGCGGGTCATACCGCTCTTTCGACCGATTAATCCTAGTGACATTGTTATAAACCTCATCGTGCAGGGGGCTATTACCCGCTGTGGCCGCCGACGCGTTGCACTTATGCGCTTTCCCGATATGGAAAACAAGATATTTCAGTGCACCAAAACTTTATTAAAAAGGGCAAGGAGGACTGATCACTCTATTGCCTGGTTATTTTTTTAACGAGTTACTGCAGGCTGATTTGCACTTCCACGCCTGCCGCCAGATCAAGTTTCATCAAGGCATCAACTGTCTTTTCAGTCGGTTCGACAATATCCAGCAACCGCTTATGGGTACGAATCTCATACTGATCTCGAGCATCCTTATTTACATGCGGCGAAATCAAAACAGTAAATCGCTCTTTATTTGTTGGCAGCGGAATAGGTCCTTTAACTTGAGCTCCGGTGCGCTTGGCTGTATCTACGATTTCTTGGGTAGATTGATCAATCAAACGATGATCGAATGCCTTAAGCCGGATTCTTATTCGCTGATTCTTCATCTATATAAAACCCCAAAAACTATTATATATTAATAAGTTAACGCTAACTCTTCTGTCGTTCAATTTTTAAACGCCAAAAAGGATGCGAATTTTATAGGCCGTACTGTCTTTAGTCAAGGAAAAAAGACCCTCAAGCCCGCATATTTTGTGGCCTTGAGCGATTTTCGTCTAGGCGTAAAATTTATCTTAAAAGCCGTAATTTTTTGAGAAATTGAGAGAATTCCTATATATCTCGATTTTTCCTCCACCACAGCCTTTTCTTCTTATTAACTTACTTAAATATTATTGATAATGCCTTCAGCAATGTTACTCGGCACTTCAGCGTATTTATCAAATTCCATCGTGTAAGTCGCACGACCCTGGGTGGCGGAACGTAAATCGGTTGCGTATCCAAACATTTCTGATAGCGGAACTTCGGCAGTTATTACCTTCCCCATAGCACTATCTTCCATGCCTTGTACCAAGCCCCGTCGACGATTCAGGTCACCCATCACATCACCCATGTATTGTTCGGGGGTAACCACTTCCACAGCCATTACCGGTTCCAGTAACGCCGGATCAGCTTCCAACGCACCTTTTCTTAGCGCTAGTGAACCGGCAATCTTGAACGCCATTTCGCTAGAATCCACATCGTGGAATGAACCATCATATAGCGTAACTTTCATAGCTAGTAGCGGATAACCTGCTAGGCACCCGTTCTGCATCTGTTCATGTACGCCTTTGTCCACCGCAGGAATATATTCCTTAGGTATAACACCACCGACAATTTTATTGACGAATTCATAATCTGCATCCACGGGCAGTGGTTCGAGGCGCAACCAGACGTGACCGTACTGGCCGCGACCACCAGATTGTTTGACGTGCTTGCCCTCAATCTCGACCGTCTTACGAATGGTTTCCCGATAAGCCACCTGTGGCTTACCAATGTTTGCTTCAACGGAAAATTCGCGCCTCATCCTGTCTACTAGTACGTCAAGGTGAAGCTCTCCCATTCCCGAAATAATTGTCTGTCCGGATTCTTCATCAGTTTCAACCCGGAAAGACGGGTCCTCTTGCGCCAGCTTACCCAGAGCTATACCCATCTTTTCCTGGTCTGCTTTGCTCTTTGGTTCTACAGCAACCGAAATTACTGGCGCTGGAAAATCCATCTTTTCCAACGTAACGATATTGTCCTTATCACAGAGTGTTTCACCGGTAGTTACATCCTTGAGACCAATCGCAGCTGCTATATCACCAGCTAGTACTTCCTTGATCTCTTCCCGTGAGTTGGAGTGCATTTGCACCATCCGTCCCACTCGCTCTTTCTTATGCTTGAGGGGATTGTATACTGTGTCGCCCGAATTCAGTTTACCGGAATAGACTCGGAAAAATGTTAACGTTCCAACGTAAGGGTCAGTGGCAATCTTAAAAGCCAGCGAAGCAAACGATGCTTCGTCGTCCGCTTCGCAGGTAGTCAGTGTGCCGTCTTCCTTAGCGCCTTCGATTGCCTTTACTTCTGTAGGTGCAGGCATGTAATCCACTACCGCATCCAGTAGGGCTTGCACCCCCTTGTTCTTGAAAGCTGAGCCACATAAAACTGGCACGATTTCGTTGGCTAGTGTGCGCTCACGAATTCCTCTCATAATGTCTTCTTCACTTAAGTCATCATTTTCAAGGTACCTCTCCATGACCTCTTCATTGGCTTCGGCGGCGGCCTCAACCATCTTTGCACGCCATTCGTCACTTAGCACCTTCATTTCTTCTGGAATACCGGTGTATTCAAAAGTGGTGCCTTGATCTTCTTCATTCCAGATGATTGACTTCATCTTCACCAAGTCGATAACACCTTTGAAGCCATCTTCCTCCCCGATGGCCAATTGCAAGGGCACAGCATTAGCTCCCAATCTCTCTTTCATCTGAATGACAACCTTCAGAAAATCGGCGCCGGCTCGGTCCATCTTGTTGACAAATACCATACGAGGTACTTCATACCGGTTGGCCTGACGCCACACGGTTTCTGTCTGCGGTTGCACGCCAGAAGCAGCACAAAGTACAACTACGGCTCCATCAAGTACTCGTAGTGACCGCTCAACCTCGATAGTAAAGTCCACGTGACCCGGTGTATCGATGATGTTAATACGGTGCTCATCATACTGATTGTCCATACCATTCCAGAAACAGGTCGTTGCAGCAGAAGTGATAGTAATTCCTCGCTCTTGTTCCTGTTCCATCCAGTCCATAACCGCCGCACCATCGTGTACCTCACCTATCTTGTGTGAAATACCAGTATAAAAAAGAACACGTTCAGTGGTNGTCGTCTTACCAGCATCTACGTGCGCAGCAATCCCTATATTGCGATAGCGGTCTAGGGGGTGTTTTCTAGCCACAGCTTTACCCTCAAATAAAATTCAATTAAAAACGATAATGTGAAAATGCGCGGTTGGCTTCCGCCATACGATGCACGTCTTCGCGCTTCTTAACGGCACTTCCGCGGCCTTCTGAAGCGTCTGATATTTCGCCTGCAAGTCGCAACGCCATGGATTTTTCACCACGGGCACGTGAATGTTCTACGAGCCAACGCATGGCTAGCGCGTTGCGGCGTTCAGCACGAACTTCGATTGGCACCTGGTAAGTGGCTCCACCAACCCGGCGAGACTTAACCTCAACCATGGGTGCAATGCTTTCCAGAGCTTTTTCGAATACTTCCAAGGGATCGGAACCAGATTTTTCAGCAACGATATCAAGAGCCCCGTAGACGATCTTTTCGGCAATGGACTTCTTGCCATCGACCATAACGTGGTTCATGAACTTTGCTAGGACTTTACTTCCGAATTTAGGATCTGGCAGAACTTCACGTTTTGCCACGACTCTTCTTCTAGGCATAATCGACCTCTATGTTTATTCAGGTTAATCCAGGATTTCTTACCAATAACATAACATTGGCAATTACCCAGCCTTACTCACCCTCATCATTTTTTTAAGAACCTTGATGAGTCGCACAATCCGTGTGCGTGTAATTGGCTCTAAAACTGTAACAACTGCTTATTTAGCCCGCTTAGCTCCATACTTGGAGCGACCTTGCTTACGTTCAGATACACCGGAGGTATCGAGACAGCCACGGATGGTGTGGTAACGCACACCAGGTAGGTCTTTCACTCGACCACCGCGAATTAGAACAACTGAGTGTTCTTGCAGATTGTGGCCTTCACCACCAATATAAGAAGTTACTTCGTAGCCGTTAACCAGTCGCACACGACAGACTTTCCTCAGCGCAGAGTTAGGCTTCTTTGGTGTGGTTGTATAGACCCTAGTGCAGACACCGCGCTTCTGTGGCGAACGCTGCAGAGCAGGCACGTCACTCTTGGTAACCTTGCTTTTTCGGGGTTTNCGGACTAACTGGTTAATCGTTGCCATAAATTTATTTAAGNCCCTTCTTCGTGGTCGATCATCAGCCCTGACAGGCTTGCNTNGGAACTNCCCAGACGNCTTCTAAAAGGATGCGAGAGTTTAATGATCTCGCAACTTCCAGTCAACAGTTTCCGCGCCTAGAACCAGCGAAATTCCTAGGTTTCAGNCNCCTCACTAAGCGCCTCGCTAAGCGCGGCTTCAAGTTCGCTCGCGGTTATAGCATCCAGATTCGCTTCCTCAGCGTAGGCTTTCTTGCGGGCTTCGTGGTAAGCAAGACCGGTTCCAGCAGGAATTAATCTCCCCACGACTACGTTTTCCTTCAGGCCCCTCAAAAAATCTCTCTTCCCAGTAACTGCGGCTTCAGTGAGCACTCGGGTTGTTTCCTGGAAAGATGCGGCAGAAATAAAGGATTCTGTTGCAAGTGATGCCTTGGTAATACCCAGCAACATGCGTTCGAACTTGGCCGATTCCTTGCCATCCTTCACTAACTGCTCGTTAATTTCCAAAATTTGAGTGTAGGTGAGCTGTTCTCCCTTGATCAGGTTGGAATCACCAGGTTTAGTAATCTCGACCTTACGCAGCATCTGGCGAACAATGACTTCGATATGCTTGTCGTTGATCCGCACACCTTGGAGTCGGTAGACATCCTGGACTTCATTTACGATGTACTGCGCCAAAGGCTCGACACCCTTCAGGCGGAGAATATCGTGTGGTGCCGGAGGTCCCTCCGATACCACTTCTCCTTTCTCAATGTGCTCCCCTTCGAAAACCGTCATGGTGCGCCATTTCGGAATTAGAGTTTCATAATGATCCGATCCGTCTATCGGATTAACACCATCTTTCGGTGTAATGACTAATCTGCGCTTTCCCTTGGTTTCCTTGCCGAAACTAACAGTACCAGAAATTTCAGCGAGGATTGCCGGTTCCTTAGGCTTACGGGCCTCAAATAGATCTGCAACCCGCGGCAGACCGCCAGTGATATCACGAGTTTTTGACCCTTCCTGAGGAATCCGGGCAATGACGTCACCGATCTTCAGGGTCGCACCATCTTTCAAACCAATAATGGCATTCGCCGGCAAGAAATAATGAGCCGGTACGTTTGTCCCTGGCAAACAGACTTCCTTACCTTTTTTGTCCACAACGTTCACAGCAGGTCGAAGCTCCTTAGCAGAAGAGGCTCGTTCAGCCGGATCGATCACGGAAATACTAGATAGCCCAGTAATCTCGTCAGTCTGTTCACGAACAGTAATCCCCTCTTCCATCGCTTCAAANGCCACCTTGCCGGCGACCTCAGAAACGATCGGGTGAGTGTGNGGNTCCCAAGTCGCTACGATATCACCAGCGTTAACCTCAGCTTTTTTNCCCAGAGTAATTACAGCACCATAAGGTAACTTGTAGCGCTCCCTTTCTCTTCCATTCGTATCGTTTACTANTAATTCCCCAGATCGAGAAACTACGACTAACTCACCCTTGNTGTGCTCCACCGTCTTCATGTTATGTAGATGAACACTACCGCTATTCTTCACCTGAATACTGTCAGAAGCTGTTGCTCGTGACGCTGCACCACCGATGTGGAAGGTGCGCATTGTCAACTGAGTACCTGGCTCACCAATGGATTGAGCAGCTATAACGCCAACCGCCTCACCCACGTTTGCTAGATGGCCACGAGCCAGATCCCTTCCATAACATTGGCTACAAATTCCAAAACGGGTTTCACACGTTATCGGGGAACGCACATAGACTTCGTCAACACCACTAGTTTCCAGTGCATCCACCACGCGCTCATTAATCATGGTGCCCGCATGAGCGATTACCTCACTACTACTTTCATCCAGCACGTCGGTCGCCAGTACTCGACCCAACACACGATCACCCAAAGGTGCGATGATGTCGCCCCCTTCGATTATGGGAGTCATGGTCAAACCCTGTTCGGTGCCACAATCCTGTCCGGTAATGACCAGGTCCTGTGAAATATCTACTAGACGACGAGTCAGGTAACCAGAGTTTGCAGTCTTCAAGGCTGTATCTGCCAAACCCTTGCGAGCACCATGAGTAGAAGTAAAGTACTGGGATACGTTCAAGCCCTCACGAAAATTAGCAGTAATCGGTGTTTCGATGATGGAACCGTCCGGTCGCGCCATCAAACCACGCATACCGGCCAGCTGCCTTATTTGCGCAGGGGAGCCTCTAGCGCCAGAGTCTGCGTAAACGTAGACTGAGTTGAATGATTCCTGGATCTCTTCTTCTCCTTCCTTGTTAACGACAATCTCACTTGAAAGCCCTTCCATCATGGACTTTGCCACAATGTCGTTGGCTCGCGACCAAATATCTATGACTTTGTTGTACTTCTCACCCTGAGTTACTAGGCCAGAAGCGAACTGGTTCTCTATCTCTTCCACTTCAGAATTAGCCTGATTTATGATCGCTGCCTTTTCTTTCGGAATGACAAAATCATTGACTCCGATGGATGATCCGGAACGGGTCGAAAATTGATATCCCGTATACATTAACTGGTCAGCGAAAATGACTGTTTCCTTCAAACCCACATTTCGGTAACAGGCATTCAGAATTTGGGAGATAGGCTTCTTCGCCATCTTCTGGTTCACCATAGAGAAAGGGAGACCTTCCGGTACAATGTTAAAGAGCAATACCCGGCCTACGGTGGTATCCACTATCTCAGTTTTAGTCTCGTTTTCGGCATCATCTCTAAAAGTAACATCAGTGATGCGAACCTTGATTCGAGCTTGCAAGTCAGCTTGTTGAGTGTCGTAGGCTCGCTGTACTTCTTTGGCATCGGCAAAGACCATGCCCTCGCCCTTTGCATTGACGCGTTCGCGGGTCATGTAGTACAGACCCAGCACCACGTCCTGAGAAGGTACTATGATAGGTTCGCCGTTGGCTGGCGCCAATATGTTGTTGGTTGACATCATTAGTGTACGGGCTTCCAGCTGTGCCTCCAAGGTCAGTGGCACGTGAACCGCCATCTGGTCACCGTCAAAATCCGCGTTATAAGCCGCGCATACCAAAGGATGTAACTGAATCGCCTTACCTTCGATCAGAACAGGCTCAAATGCCTGAATACCGAGACGGTGCAACGTGGGAGCACGGTTCAGTAGCACTGGGTGTTCGCGAATTACATCAGCGAGAATATCCCAGACCTCTGCTGTCTCTCTCTCCACCATCTTCTTTGCGGCTTTAATAGTGGTAGCAAGACCCCGGCGTTCCAGTTTGCCGAAGATAAAGGGTTTAAACAATTCAAGTGCCATCTTCTTGGGTAGCCCACATTGGTGCAGCTTCAAGGTAGGCCCGACCACAATGACCGAACGACCAGAATAATCTACGCGCTTGCCCAGCAAGTTCTGACGAAAACGACCTTGCTTGCCCTTGATCATATCGGCCAGCGACTTCAGTGGCCGTTTATTTGAACCGGTAATTGCTCGACCCCGTCGTCCATTGTCTAGCAGAGCGTCAACTGCTTCTTGCAGCATACGCTTCTCATTTCGCACGATTATGTCCGGAGCATTGAGGTCCAGTAATCGCTTCAGTCGGTTGTTACGGTTAATCACTCGGCGATACAAATCGTTAAGATCAGAAGTTGCGAATCGACCTCCGTCGAGTGGCACCAGCGGTCGGAGATCCGGTGGCAGTACCGGTAAAACCGTCATGACCATCCACTGGGGCTTATTCCCAGAATGGACAAAAGCTTCCAATAGTTTCAGTCGCTTGGACAGCTTCTTCAGCTTAGTTTCTGAGTTGGTAACTGGAATCTCTTCGCGTAATCGAAAAACTTCAGCATCGACATCCATATCTTTCATCAAAGCTTGAACGGCTTCAGCTCCCATTTTTGCCTCAAATTCATCGGGCCATTTGTCCATTGCTTCGTAGTACANCTCATCGTTAAGTAACTGGCCTTTCTCCAGGTCTGTCATTCCTGGATCCGTTACTACGAAAGATTCGAAGTAGAGAATGCGCTCGATGTCACGTAGCGTCATGTCCAGCAACAAACCAATCCGCGACGGCAAACTCTTGAGAAACCAGATATGCGCTACCGGGCTGGCCAACTCTATATGGCCCATGCGGTCGCGGCGTACCTTGCTCAACGCAACCTCTACACCGCACTTCTCGCAGATTACACCGCGGTGCTTAAGCCGCTTGTACTTACCACACAGACATTCGTAATCTTTTACAGGACCAAATATTTTGGCGCAAAACAAGCCGTCTCGTTCAGGCTTAAAGGTCCTATAGTTGATTGTTTCTGGCTTTTTTACCTCTCCAAACGACCAAGCCCGGATCATTTCGGGAGAGGCTAACCCAATTCGAATTGAATCAAACTCATCTGACGGTGATTGAGACTTAAGTAACCCTAATAGGTCTTTCATTCTGTTTCCTCCGCTTGACCTGTAAAAAAATGGTCAAGCTTTTAACCCTCATTAATTCTTCGTTAACAGACTCGTAATTAAATAACTAGGAACAACTTACTTACTGACATCCAGTTCCATATCAATTGCTAAGGATCTGATCTCTTTAACCAGTACGTTAAACGACTCCGGCATTCCCGGTTCCATTCGATGATCTCCATCGACGATGTTCTTATACATTTTGGTGCGTCCCGCAACATCATCTGACTTAACGGTTAACATTTCTTGCAACGTATAAGCAGCACCGTAGGCTTCCAGTGCCCACACTTCCATTTCTCCGAAGCGCTGGCCACCAAACTGGGCTTTACCACCCAGGGGCTGTTGAGTTACAAGGCTATAGGACCCAGTTGAACGCGCATGCATCTTGTCATCAACCAAGTGGTTCAGTTTAAGCATGTACATGATGCCAACTGTCACCAACTGATCAAACGCATATCCAGTTCGACCATCAAAGAGTTTGACCTGACCACTCTCATCCATATTGGCTAGTTTTAACATTTCCTTGATTTCAATTTCAGCAGCCCCATCAAAAACTGGTGTAGCCATTGGCACACCATCACGCAAATTTTCTGCCAATTCCAAGACTTCTTCTTCAGTCAATCCTCGGATGTTCTCCGTACGTTTACCTACCTTGTTATAAACCTCGGTTATGAAACGTTTGATTTCAGCAACTTTCTTCTGAGCATCTATTAACTCTCCAATTTTTTCGCCAAGCCCCTTAGCGGCAGCTCCCAAGTGAGTTTCGAGGACCTGTCCGACGTTCATACGAGATGGTACTCCCAATGGATTTAACACAATATCCACCGGCTCACCATTCTCATCATAAGGCATGTCTTCCACCGGCATAATCACAGAGATGACGCCCTTGTTACCGTGACGACCTGCCATCTTGTCGCCCGGTTGGATGCGGCGCCTTATTGCAAGGTAAATCTTGACAATTTTGAGTACGCCAGGGGCCAGGTCGTCGCCCTGAGTAAGTTTCTTCTTTTTGTCTTCAAAGCGTTCATCCAGTTCCTGCCGTCTTTCCTTGAGCTGCTCTTCGGCGCGTTGCAGCTGCTTATTCAACTTATCGTTGGACATCCGAAGCTTGAACCAGTCGTCGCGCGGTAAATTGCTTAAGTAATCATCAGTTACTTTTTGACCCTTTCTTAGTTTTGGACCGCCGGCAATCACCTTACCAATTAAGGCTTTGTGTAACCTCTCAAAGGTGGCACCTTCCACTATCCGATACTCGTCATCGATATCCTTGCGCACCTTAGCCAGTTGCAATCCTTCGATCTCGACGGCACGCTGGTCTTTATCAAGACCGTCTCTGGTAAATACNTGCACATCGATAACAGTACCTTTCACACTGGTTGGTACACGCAAGGAGGTGTCTTTAACATCCGAAGCTTTCTCGCCAAAGATAGCTCGAAGCAGTTTCTCTTCTGGAGTTAGCTGCGTCTCACCTTTCGGTGTTACCTTACCAACTAGAATGTCACCAGCCCCAACTTCAGCCCCGATGTAGACAATTCCAGATTCGTCGAGCTTACCGAGAGCGCCCTCACCGACGTTTGGAATATCAGCTGTTATTTCTTCCGANCCCAGCTTGGTGTCTCGAGCTACACAGGTGAGTTCCTGAATGTGGATCGTGGTGAAACGCTCTTCTTTAACTACGCGCTCAGAAATCAAGATTGAGTCTTCAAAGTTGTAACCATTCCAGGGCATGAAGGCGATGCGCATATTCTGGCCCAAAGCCAACTCCCCCATATCGATTGACGGGCCATCTGCAAGAATGTCATTGCGGGTAACCGCGTCTCCTTCTTTAACCAGCGGGCGNTGACTAATACAGGTATTCTGATTGGAGCGGGTGTACTTGGTCAGGTTGTAAATATCCACACCCGCTTCACCAGCATCTGTCTCTTCGTCGTTAACACGAACGATTATTCGCGCGGCGTCCACACTTTCAATNACACCGCCACGATCCGCTACCTCACAGACCCCTGAATCACTAGCTACATTGCGCTCCATCCCGGTCCCCACTAACGGTTTCTCGGTTTTCAGCGTAGGGACTGCTTGGCGCTGCATATTGGATCCCATGAGAGCGCGATTTGCATCATCGTGCTCAAGAAATGGGATTAAAGCGGCGGCAANNGATACCATCTGTTGTGGTGCAACATCCATGTAATCAACTTCTTCACGAAGCTTCAGCGTGGTTTCACCCTTGTATCTCACCGTTACTAGGTTGTCGACGAATCCACGCTTCTTATCAAGCGCTGCGCTAGCTTGAGCGATGACNAAATCGCTCTCATCTATCGCTGACAGATAATGAATTTCATCGCTTACCTTGTTCTTGGNCACCTTGCGATAGGGNCTTTCAAGAAANCCATAGNTGTTAGTGCGCGCATAGGTTGCNAAGGAATTAATTAGACCAATATTCGGACCTTCCGGTGTCTCAATNGGACAGACTCGACCGTAGTGGGTCGGGTGCACGTCTCGTACTTCAAACCCCGCCCGTTCGCGCGTGAGACCACCNGGTCCAAGNGCCGAAACACGACGTTTATGGGTGACCTCAGAAAGCGGATTGTTTTGATCCATGAACTGCGATAATTGGCTGGAACCGAAGAATTCCTTTATGGCCGCTGCCACGGGTTTTGCATTAATCATGTCTTGGGGCATCAAACCTTCGGAATCGGCCATACTTAAGCGCTCTTTTACAGCACGCTCGACCCGCACCAGTCCTACTCGGAACTGGTTCTCGGCCATTTCGCCTACCGAACGAACTCGNCGATTGCCCAAGTGGTCGATATCATCCACTGAACCAAACCCGTTTCTAATTCCCACTAAGGTCTTAACTACATCAACTATATCCTCGGTAACCAGTACTGAGGCACCCACAGTTTCAGGCCGTCCCAGNCGACGATTAAACTTCATGCGCCCAACGGCAGAAAGGTCATATCGGTCAGGCGAAAAGAACAGATTGGAGAACAAATTCTCGGCGGACTCTTTAGTAGGTGGTTCACCAGGACGCATCATGCGATAGATCTCTACCATCGCCTCTAGTTTTGAAGTGGTGTTATCAACATTTAGGGTATCGGAGATAAATGGGCCACAATCAAGATCGTTGGTATAAATGGTCTGGAATTTTGTCACGCCTTGTTCTACAAATTCGGCAATCAGCTCCTCTGTCAGTTCCGCGTTACATGGNAACATGACTTCCCCGGTTTCTTCATTAATGATGTCCGCTGCCAGAGAAGATCCGATAAGGAAATCGTTGCTCACCTTAAGCTCTTTTAGCTTTGCGGTTTCCATCAGCCGAATGTGCCGACTAGTGATCCGGCGGCCCTCCTCGATGAGGAGCTTGCCCTTCTTGTCTTCAACCTGGAACGTTAGGACTTCACCCCGTAATCGCGACGGAACTAATTGAAGCGATATTGTCGGCTCCTTGCCTTTGGAAACTTTAAAAGAGTTGCTTTCATAGAACATCCCCAATATTTCCTCAGAGCTATATCCTAAAGCTCTAAGCAGAATCGTTGCTGGTAATTTACGACGGCGGTCAATACGTACATAAACCATATCCTTGGGGTCGAACTCAAAATCCAACCAAGATCCACGATAAGGAATAACGCGAGCTGAATAAAGCAACTTGCCCGAGCTATGAGTCTTACCCCGATCATGATCAAAGAACACACCAGGCGATCTATGTAGTTGTGATACGACTACGCGTTCGGTTCCATTAATCACAAAGGTGCCAGACTCTGTCATGAGCGGAATCTCACCCATGTACACTTCCTGTTCTTTAATATCCTTAATGGTCTGGGTGGAGGACTCTTTATCATAGAGAATCAACCGAACTTTTACCCTGAGGGAGACGGAATATGTAGAACCTCTCAACTGACATTCTTTTACATCAAAAGTGGGTTTCCCAAGGTCGTAACTGACGTATTCCAGCAATGCTTTTCCGGAATAACTCACAATAGGGAACACAGATTTGAACGCAGCATGTAGGCCTTGATCCAAGCGCTCCTCGACAGTAGTGCCGGCCTGAGTAAACTGTCGATAAGAATCGATCTGGATTGATAACAAGTACGGGATATCCATCGCACTTGGCAGTTTTCCAAAATTCTTACGGATACGCTTTTTCTCTGTATACGAATAGACCATTTTGTGTTCCTGGCTTTATGTGCCCTAAGTATTTATTGTTAGCAGATTAGTTCTGCAATCCCTGGCTCCCGATAACACTTGTTTGTAGTTTTTACCGGCAATCAAGGTAAAGCGGATATAAATCCTTTCAACTAAAAATTAAACATAAGCCCGCACCAAGTGTGTACAACACACTCGGCGCAGGTTGTTTTATTGTTGTCGCTTGTTACTTAAGCTCAACGGTAGCGCCAGCTTCTTCGAGAGCTTTCTTGGCTTCTTCCGCTTCTGTTTTTGGAGCTCCTTCCTTGAGAGTTGAGGGTGCACCATCAACCATATCCTTAGCCTCTTTTAGTCCAAGGCCGGTGATAGTTCGAACAGCTTTAATAACGTTTACTTTCTTATCTCCTGTAGCTGCAAGCACAATATCGAACTCGCTTTTTTCTTCTGCCGGTGCAGCTTCGGCAGCGGCGGCCACTGGAGCTGCCGCAACGGCTGTTGCCGCTGAAACACCAAACTTCTCTTCCATCGCTTCCACGAGTTGAACCACGTCCATAACTGACATGTCAGCAATTGCGTCTAAAACTTCTTCTTTAGATAGAGCCATGACTCTTATCTCCTACTTAATAAATTGTATAAACTAAAACGGTTAAGGAATTAAGCTGCTTCCTGTTTCTGGTCACGTACAGCAGCTACTGTACGTGTCACCTTCGACGGAACTTCGTTCATCGTGCGGGCAAGCTTGGTTACCGGCGCCAGTACTACGCTCATCAGAATAGATCTCGCTTGATCGAGCGTTGGCAACTTGGCCAACACATCTATCTGGGCGGCCTCCATCAACTTGCCTCCTATAGACAGCGCCTTGATTTCGAATTCATCGTTCTCTTTTGCAAAATCCTTTAACACCCGTGCAGGAGCCCCGGGGTCTTCCTGGGAGAGAGCGAGAATTGTAGGCCCAGTCAGTACTTCTCGAATACACTCTAACTCAGTGCCTGCAACTGCTTTCTTCAGCAGCGTGTTGCGAACAACCCGCAGATAAACCTTGTTCTCCCTTGCATTCTTGCGAAGTGCCGTCATGTCAGCGACGTCAACGCCACGATAGTCAGCCAGCACGGCTGACAGGGCGCCACTAGCAGCCTTATTGACTTCCGAAACAATCTGTTTCTTATCCTCAATATTTATAGCCACTTATTAACTCCTTAGTTCACGACTGTCGCCAGTCGCACGCGAGGACACTTTATTGCGGCAAAGTGCCCATTTATATTAGGTGATAAGAATCCAGTAATGCATATCCAGATTAGGTTTCACCATCTGCGTAGGAAATTAAGAAACAGAAATCTGT
>NZNL01000004.1 GCA_002694855.1 Gammaproteobacteria bacterium | reverse complement strand
TTGCAGGGTTATAGAGTTCTTCCTTGAGCACGGGTTTACCACTTTCGTCGCGCAAAGCCCAGTTTACGCGGGTATATTCACCTGCCCAAAGAAAATCACCGGTCTCGCGGTCCATTGCGTAGACATGTCCATTTCGCGAGACGTGAACAATCATTTTACGAAGTTCGCCTTCAAAAACTTCATCGATAATCATCGGCTCAGAAGTGGAATCGTGATCAAACTCATCCCGCGGTGAGGTCTGGTGATACCATACTAGCTCACCATCGTCGGCGTTCAATGCTACGACGGAATTGGTATAAAGATTATCTCCGCGGCGAACGGCATTGTTGAGGTCTGGCCAGGGATTGCCTGTTCCCCAGAACACCAAGTTCAATTCAGAATCGTAAGTCCCCGTAACCCAAGTTGGGCCGCCTCCAGTTTGCCAAGAATCACCTTCCCAAGTCGCATTATTAGGATCATCAGGACCTGCTGTCGTAAAAAAGCGCCAGCGCAATTCACCCGTATTCACGTCATAGGCGTCAATATACCCGCGGATCCCAAACTCACCTCCTCCGACTCCAATCAATACCATGTCTTTGACAACAAGGGGTGCTCCAGTTACAGAGAAAGATTCACGGTGATCGCCCACTTCTGCATCCCAAAGCTGGATGCCGCTAGCCGCATCAAACGCCAGCAAGTGTGCATCAAGCGTTCCCCAGAACACCTTATCTTCGTAAAGAGCAACTCCGCGATTATGTGGGCCGCAGCAAAGATCGACATTTTCGAATTCATGATCGTAACGCCACAATTCAGTACCCGTTAAAGGGTCCACTACAATCAAGTGACTATTTGCTGTTGTGAGATACATGCGCCCATCGTTAACAAGAGCAGTTACCTCGAACGCGCCACCGGTAACACCTGTCTGTTTGATCCAGACCGGACGGAGGTTGGCAACGGTTTCCCGGTTTATTTGGTCATCAGGCATATAACGCCAGGCACCATAATTCCTGCCATAGGTTACCCAACGATCTGAATAATTCTGTGCATTTTCCAGAATATCGGTGGTTACATCTTGAGCCAGACCTGCTGTAGTCGGCAACATTGCACCAAGAATTGTTAAAATCAGCACTCTGAGTAGTTTCGTCATCTCGAATCCATCATTAATTATTTTTGGAAGATAGGCCTAATCCCCTAACCTGGAATAGACTCTAGACACCATTGGGGACGGAGGACAATTAAGCTATAAGCCTCTTGTTATGTCAAACGCATAGCCCGTAAGATAGCGCGTCGCGCACCGTTACATGATAACAGCCAGAACTATGTAAATTGTACTTAGCCCTTTTCCCATCATATCATCGCATCTCTTCCTCCTAACAACGACGTAGAGTATTTAACAAAGGATAAAAAGAATGATTGTTTTTGGTGTAGCCTTGCTGTCCGCTTGTCTGATCCTAGGCATGTTAATTGGCGAAGCTCTCGGTGTAGCCCTAAATGTTGAAGCTAATGTTGGCGGTGTTGGTATCGCCATGTTGTTCCTTGTATTAGCCAGTAATTCAGAAAAGTTTAAGACACTAACTCAGGGCGTCGCCGGAAACGGCATTCAGTTCTGGAGTGCCATGTACATCCCCATCGTGGTAGCTATGGCAGCTCGTCAGAATGTCGCTGCGGCCGTCGACGGCGGATTACTAGCGCTCCTAGCGGGGGTCGCAGCAGTTCTTGTCAGTTTTGCGCTGGTACCAGTGCTGAGTAAGATCGGCAGTGCCTCACAGGCAACTGAAAGCGATAGCGAAGAACAGGGGACAGCGTAATGGATCTCATCGAGTCCGTCTTTATTCGCAATAACCTCATTGTGGCATTCGCGGTGATAGGCGCTGCTATCTGGGTTTCCTATTTTCTCGCAGACAAGTTAACTCGAGGCCGCATACATGGTTCTGGTATCGCTATTGCTCTTGGCCTGGTGGCCGCCTACTTCGGCGGAGTGGCTACTGGCGGTAATACAGGAGTGGCAGATGTCGCCTTACTCGGCGGCATTGGCTTAATGGGTGGCGGCATGATGCGAGATTTCGCCATTGTGGCGACCGCATTTGGTGTCCATTTGAGCGAATTGAGAAAGGCTGGTATGGCCGGTGTGATATCCATCTTCGCCGGAGTAATCGTCTCTTTTGTTGTCGGCGCGATGATCGCAGTGATGTTCGGCTACACTGATCCCACCGCTATAACAACAATTGGCGCTGGGGCTGTCACTTACATCGTTGGTCCGGTAACTGGCGAAGCCATAGGTGCCAGTGACACCATCATCACACTGAGCGTCGCGGCAGGCCTGGTGAAATCCATCTTAGTGATGATTGGTACACCTCTAGTTGCGCGACATATCGGCTTGGATAACCCACAGTCCGCCATGGTGTTTGGGGGATTGATGGGGACTACCAGCGGAGTGGCTGCTGGCCTCGCCGCAACTGATCCAAAGCTGGTCCCCTATGGAGCCATGACTGCTACATTTTATACTGGCGTAGGATGTCTGTTAGGGCCTTCGATCCTGTTCTTCATCGTTAGCAGCATATTTTGATTTTTATACCCCAGTACTAATAACTATATATAAGAAAGACTTTTAGAGTAGAGAAACAATGGCAATAAATTCCTTCCCAAGCCTAAGAAACGAAAATGACAAAGTTGCTCTTGTAGATGGCGACAACAGCCACAGTTACAGCGAGATAAATCTGAGAATCAATCGTTTTGCAACAGGCCTTTTAAACGGTGAGACAGATCTCGAAGAAGAACGCATCGCTTTCTTTATCCCGGCCAGCCTTGATTACGTAACTACCAAGCACGGTATATGGCGCGCTGGCGGCATCGCAGTTCCATTGAACGTCGCCTCGGCCGTCACGGAACTTGACCATTATCTTACCTGTGCCAGCGTGACCCGTATGGTTGCATATGACGAACACCAAGAATCATTACGTGAATTATGTGACTCACTAAATATCCAACTGCTATCTGTAGAAGATATTTTAGCCGACGAAGCGAGCAAGCTCCCCGAGATTCTTCCGGAACGACGCGCTATGATCTTATTTACCAGCGGCACCACCAATAAGCCCAAGGGCGTGGTTAGCACACACAAGACGATTAGCGCGCAGATCACTACGCTGATCAAAGCCTGGGCTTGGAAAGAGGATGATATAATTCCACTGTTCCTGCCCCTACATCACATCCATGGAATTATCAATATACTNTGCTGTGGNTTGTGGGCAGGAGCCACAGTTCACATGTTTGCCAAGTTCGATATTCCTAGAATCAGCAATCAGGTCGTTGNCGGAACCTTTAANCTGTTTATGGCAGTACCAACCATCTANGTAAAATTAATCCAGTACTTTGACACCATCGANNCTGACCATGTGCAGCGGATNTGTGATGGCTTNGGGAAAATGCGCCTCAATATTTCTGGCTCTGCTGCTTGCCCAGTAAAACTATTTNACCAATGGCAGGAACTGACTGGNCAGNTTCTGCTAGAGCGCTATGGGATGACAGAGATAGGCATGGGTATCTCTAACCCCTACGACNGTGAGCGCAGAGCAGGATGTGTGGGCCANCCACTGCCNGGCGTCGAGGCTCNGCTATTCGATGAGGAAGACNNNCCTATCAACGAGGAGGGAATACCNGGTGANATTCGAGTNAAAGGGGATAACGTGTTTCTCGAATACTGGGATAACGAACANGCAACCAAAGAATCNTTTAAGGATGGCTGGTTCTGCACAGGCGATGTCGCCGTAGTGGAANATGGTTATTACCGAATCATGGGCCGCTCNTCNGTNGATATCATTAAATCAGGTGGTTACAAACTCTCAGCGTTGGAAATCGAAGGCGTATTGTTAACNCAGGAGGACNTTATTGAGGTGGCAGTGATCGGNGTNGAAGATGANACTTGGGGNGAAGCGGTTACTGCATTCATTGTCGTANGGGATGGATCTGAACTCAACTATGACACACTTAAAAGCTGGTGTGACGGCAAGATGTCATCGTACAAAATTCCCAAGGCGATTAAGNTANTCGAAACNNTACCCAAAAATGCCATGGGTAAAGTAACCAAACCCGNTTTGAAAAAAATGCTCTAGTTTCTTAAGTNNATTGGTTCAACTTTTCCAATAAGNCTTGNGCAANTNCNACTACCGGANCTTGAAGACNCCTNGAANATTTTCNANGGTGATTCAATANAAATTGAAATCANGATNAATTGTTTANCCAACNAANNGNAACTCGGGNGCGCTTTTGGTGCTTNCCTAGTGCGTTANNCGCCAACAAGCTATAAAATNGTTNTCNGNGTTTGAAATGTTAAAGAGTTCTCCTCCACGTTGAATACAGAGTTTTTAGGCAAGNCCCTCTCAGGCCCATTCACTATCCCCTCTGGAATCGTTACCTGCTCTGCCANTATTATTCANCGAGTGTTCGACACNATNCCAGAGGTGGGAGTGCTCACCACCAAGAGCATAGGNCAGGANCCACGNCTTGGTTATATTGAGCCGATTCTCACCCAGTACANGCCGGGATGTTTTACAAATGCTGTAGGACTTACCAATCCCGGCGCAGANCGNGCAGCGGAGTTGCTTTCAAANCTCACTATTCCGTCNGATCGCTTTCTNCTTATTTCAATCTTTGGCAGCAGCATTCAGGAATACATTAATGTTGCTNAGATTCTTGCGCCTTTCGGCGANGGTTTGGAACTAAANNTGTCGTGCCCTCATGCGNAAGGTTATGGCATGGACATGGGCCAAGANCCGCAACTCGTTNGGGAAATAGTCAGCGCAGTAAANGCTGCAGTTGATATTCCGGTCATTCCNAAACTGACACCGAATATTCCCAATGTGAATGAANTCGCCATNGCNTCCGCCGAAGGNGGCGCCGATGCGATTTGTGCCATAAACACCACGGGGCCTTCGCGTTACGAAGACCATGGNCATCCTATCNTNAGTAACNAGAAAGGGGGNGTATCCGGGAAGGANATTTTNCCCACCNCNCTTAGAATCGTNAAAGAAATCANGGCCTGTGTTCCNTGCCCTATTATTGCNTGTGGNGGCATCAGTAGCGCGGNCAATGTAAAGGAATTCCAGGAAGCTGGGGCCACGATTGTAGGCATTGGCTCTGCTCTGGTTGGCATGAACACCAAGGAAATTGCGNAATATTTNCAGGTNCTNAGCAAAGATCTCGAAAANNCCACTGAGAATGCCGAGNAGCTCGTTCGTTANGANATCGANATGGGTTTTGAATCAGTGTCTCTNGTGAGTAANAAAAAGATAACAGACGATATTTGTATTCTCACTTTCGATCGAAAAATCAATATAAAGGCTGGCCAATTCGTNTTCCTTTGGATACCTGGNCTGGGTGAAAAACCTTTCTCTGCCCTAACGGATGATCCCTTCCNACTNGCNGTTATAAACCTTGGCNAGTTTACAGAAGCTCTCATGCATATCGAACCTGGNGTGGAGGCCTATGTGCGGGGNCCATATGGNACCGCAGTGTCCCCNGANAAAGGAGCCAGAATCTGTGCNGTAGCAGGNGGNACGGGATTGGCNGCNGTATGGCAGATTGCTCGGGATTTTGGCAACACAGAAATCTTCTTCGGNGCCCGCAGCAAANATNGACTTTACTTCATCGATGAAACTGAAGCCGTTAGCGACTTGTCTATAGCCACAGACGATGGCAGCTTTGGACATCAAGGTGTAATTACTGAGCTGCTTCGACAACGACTCAGTGAGCTATCTGAAGAGCAGCTCGAGAACCTGATTTTCTACAACTGTGGTCCAGCTCCAATGGTTCATGCCGCAGAACTAGTGCAACGAGAATACTGCAAACCGGAACAGATCCATAATGCCATTGACTATCTCACCAAATGCGGTGTCGGCATCTGTGGTGCCTGCGATGCTCCAGACGGCAGACGATTATGTGTTGACGGACCGTTTCTCGATGCCACGGACTTATAAAGTCCAATTGTAAAATTTGCCTACTATCGTAGATACCTATTTCCATTGTGTAGTTCCTGACCTCGACATTAGGGGGACCTTCCATTAGCATCAATTGACAAATAAATACTAAAGATGTGGGCAAACACACTCCCAATCACTCCATCGAGGTTCTAATGAAACGTCGTTCATTTCTAGCCGCTACTGTGGCCAGTGCCGCTTTACTACCAAAACTTCTCGAGGCACAGGATCTAACACCGCATCAGCCAAGGGACTGGTCAGGAAATACTCCATTGCGATATCCAGACCCAGATTTGGTTCCATTGGACAATCGCTTCCGGCGCTACATACTTTTTAACACTCCTATTCAGCGCCACCATGTAGGCACTATGTGGGCGGAAGGACCGGCATGGAACGGAGTCGGTCGCTACCTAGTGTGGAGTGATATTCCTAATGACAGACAACTACGTTGGATCGAAGATGACGGTCGGGTCTCTGAATTTCGAAGCCCCGCGGGCAATAGCAATGGAAATACCTTTGATTTCCAGGGTCGCCAGATTTCCTGTGAACATGGCAACCGGCGTATTGTACGTTACGAATACGACGGGACGGTCACAGTCCTTGCTGATAGCTACGACGGTCGGTCACTTAATTCACCAAATGATGCGGTAGTCCATCCAGATGGTAGTGTCTGGTTCACTGATCCTCCCTATGGTATTCGAGGAAACTATGAAGGTAATCGGGCGGAACAGGAACAACCCTTATCGGTTTACCGAGTCGACAGTGTTAATTTGAGCATAAATCGGGTAACCGATGATATAGATGCCCCCAATGGGCTTTGTTTCTCGCCAGACTATTCACTTCTCTATGTAGCCAACACCGGTGCCGGTCAGGATATTAAAGTATGGGACGTGAACGGAACAAGACTACAAAACGGCCGTGTGTTCGCCGAACTCGTGGACCCTACCAATGGTAACCGGACCTCCGCCGATGGTATCCGGTGCGACATCGATGGCAATGTCTGGGCTGGCGCGCGACCAGGGGTTCAGATTGTTGCGCCCGACGGTGTAACTATCGGCGTTATCCGTTTACCCGAAGTCTGCGCCAATGTCTGTTTCGGAGGCTCCAAACGTAACCGACTGTTCATGACCGCCAGCCAGTCGCTCTATTCTGTGTATGTGGGAGCCAGGGGAGCCGGTGTAGCTTAATCTGAAGCACTTAAAATGGTCATGGAAATTTGCAACCACGACGATTTTTTCAAAAAGCAATCTTTAGTTATGAGATTTGTGGGAACTTTGGTTGTCGTTTCAAGTGTGCTTGTCTCTTCAGTCGGTAATGCACAGCTCCAACCAGACCCTACTCGCTATGAGTATTCCATCGTTGGGTTCGAAAACCAGGATTTTCAGGCCACTCCCCCGGCGGAGGCAATTCTGCTGATAGGNAGCTCTAGCATTGGATTTTGGAATGAAGACGCTCCCTTCGATCTTGCCCCGCTGACCGTTATTTCTCGGGGATTTGGCGGCAGTGTTATGAACGACGTGATCCATTATTTCAATCGGATAGTTCTAAAATACAACCCTCGCGCTATAGTTTTATATGAAGGCGACAATGATCTCGCATACGGATTGACTCCAGCGACCATACTGGATCAACTAGATCAGGTAATCACTCTGATAAAAAGCAATCTACCTAATACGCGCCTTTACTTGCTATCTGTAAAACCTAGTATCGCAAGGAGCGACCTTTGGGGACTAGCACAACAAATAAATTCAGGTTTCAGCGATCNGGCCAGATCAGATNAAGATATATTCCACGTCGAAGTTGACAAGTATCTACTGACAGAGGGTGGGAATTTTCGACCTGAGCTTTATAGGGCGGACCAGCTGCATTTAAACGAAGCTGGCTACGACATTTGGGCAGATGTCATTCGGGCCGCGCTAACGGTGCAGGAAGCCCAGTTTGAATCTTCCACCATGGGAACCACTTTTTACACTACCACAGCTGATCTCCTTTCCGACTGCATAACACTTCAATCTACTACTGGAGAAGACCCTATTTATCTTAGCTTAGGCTTTTACCTTATAGACGGTGAGCTGGCTTTAAAAGACTTTGCTATTCGAGAGGTACCAGATTCCAGTTGCAGTGATACGCTCAATGTCAGCCCGTCAGCGGATGGTACTGTGGCAACGGCCCTCTATCAAACTGACTCGCTTTTTGTTCGTGGTAGTGGAATCCGTTACCGCCTTAGTGCGGAACACTCGGCTACACGGAGGCCTTTAGGTCAAAATAGCGGCCTCTATTTATTTGACAACATTGAATTCGAAATCATCGACTAGTATTTCAGATGTTGTGTTAACTAACAATCAACATATGGAATTTAACGATAAAAAGACGTTATGACCCATCGACCTCTCTGTAGCTCCCTTTTGAGCAGGCTATTGATCCTATCTTATTGATATTTCAAGCCTTGGCAGCGACATCAATGCGGTCGATGACCGAGACAATACCGCGATGCATGGTGCATGAGTATAGTTAGTTCCTGGGTCACCGAGGAAGCCATCAAGTAATTGCTAAATCAGTATCCACTACCCAACTGATTGCTGCGATTTCGCAATTTTCCGAGCCTCGCTCGGTGCAGTAGCCGAAGAAGCAAGCTTTGAATCACTCGGAATTTAATGGTCTAATGCGGCCTCTTAAGTTTCGACAATATATTTTCAAATGAGGCCACCCAATGATAGGGAGAATCACCGTTAAATTTATCACCACCCTAATCACTCTAAACCTGATTCTGTTTGGCACACTTTCCTATGCCGATATCGAGCAAACGCGCTTGGACGCTGTTACTGCTGACCTTCAAGCCCGCATCGACGAAGGCAAACTTTCCGGCGCCGTAGTTATGATTGCTCAAAATGGTGAAATACAGCTGAGAAAGGCTCTAGGTTACCAGAATGTGGAAGACGAGATACCCATGCAGGAAGATACCATCTTCCGTATTTTCTCCATGACAAAACCAATAACCGGTACGGCGCTAATGGTNTTGCACGATGAAGGAAAGTTCNAGCTAAATGATACTGTTGAAAAATATTTGCCTGAGCTG
This sequence comes from Gammaproteobacteria bacterium, assembly GCA_002694855.1. Taxonomy (GTDB): domain Bacteria; phylum Pseudomonadota; class Gammaproteobacteria; order Pseudomonadales; family Pseudohongiellaceae; genus UBA9145. Next base: position 38,871 of record NZNL01000004.1, on the reverse strand, counting down.
GGGGGAATGGAAGTATTTGTCTCTCAGAACGATGATGGCAGTTGGGTCACCGAACCGGCCAATCATCCGATGACCATCCGTGAATTAATGNGCCATACCGGTGGATTGCTTTACACACCACCGCTATCTCGAGGTCCAGTTGCCAGCGCATACGCCAAAGCAGGCATTAACAATCTGTTTAATTACACGTTAGAAGAATCCATTCCAGCGCTAGCCGATATTCCCTTGGGTTACCAACCAGGTACACAATGGGTCTATAGCATCTCTGTCGATGTTCAGGGATATCTGGTTGAAAGACTATCNGGTCAGAAATTCGATGAGTTTTTGCAGGAACGTCTTTTCGATCCGCTCGATATGGCAGAAACCGGTTTTTTTGTAAAACCTGAGAATGCTGATCGATTAGCTCGCCAATATCAGCCGCGCCAGGACGGCACATTGGCTCGCACAGACACAGGTGCTTTTCTGAATCCACCTAAGTTCCTTTCAGGTGGTGGCGGGCTGACTTCGACCGCTGGAGATTACATGAAGTTCGTGCAGATGCACCTCAACGGTGGTGAACTGAATGGCAAGCGCGTTCTTTCCAAAGAAGCAGTTGAGATTATGCGCAGCAACCAATTGCCGGACGCTGTCCCTGGTATCGGGCAACTGTACCCTGGTAACGGGTTTGGTGTCGACTTCGCCATTGTTAACGATTCGGCTGCCTTNCAAGGTGCCCCGTTAGGNACNCACTGGTGGTGGGGAATTGCCGGTTCNTGGTTCTGGATTGACCCGGTTTCCAACATNGGNTTTATAGGTATGATNCAAAATAGCGATATTCTTTACTCAATCCAGGTACATGCAGCAGCCCGGGCTGCGATGTACCAATAAAGAGTGATGTAAAGCCTTTCCCACCGACCCTCGTTGGAAGCGCTGGACGTAGTACATAGGCTCGCGTATTCAGTAACTGAGAAGGAATGAGGATATCCAGAGGATTTAAGGTTACCCTTAGGACTTTCCTATTAACGTGCCAGCAAAGCTCAACCTGAGTGAGATTCTCTTCTGCACGCTGTTTTACAATTCCTTAATGATGAGTCTGTCATCACTACCTGATCATACCGCGCAAGTAATTCACGGCATCAGTAATCGACCCGCCATTTACATCCACGATCCTATTAGCTTCGCGCATTGTTTCATCCGATATTCTGTTAACTAGCCCACCAACTATTTCCAGAAACAAAGGATTCTTCGCCGCCGAAGCTGAGGCAATCAACATACCGTCATATGGCAACAAAGAATTCCTAGGATCAGCAATTATCTTAAGATTATAGGCGTCGATACGGCCATCGCTGGTGTAGGCAGTAATGATGTCTACCTGNCCCCTATCAACAGCGGTGTACATTAAGGCTGTATCAAAGGTGAGCTTTTCGGCGAANTCGATGTTGTAAGTATCACGCAGCGTGATCCATTCTGGTCTACCGAAAAANTCGAGATCTCCAGCTGCCACTAGANTATTAGCGATGGGAATCATATCGTCTATTGTTTCTATGCCCAGCTCCGCAGCTCGATCTTTCCGCATGGCCAATGCATACAGATTCTGGAATCCAAGTGGCCCTACGTTGTACATTCCGTCGTTTTCCTGAACAAAGTCACCCACCTTTGCTAGCACTGTCTGACGACCAGGATTACTAGTTTCGTTCATACGATTTGCCCAAACTGTACCTGAGTACTCTAAATAAATATCCACCNTTTCGTTGGCGGTGGCTTGGTAAATCACCTCTGTACCCAATCCAAGCCGCTGGTCAATTATGAATCCAGCCTCTTCAAGTTCTGCTGTCAGCAGTCCAGCTATTATGTATTGTTCGGTGAAACCTTTTCCGCCAACAATAAAATCCGCCGCAGGTTTTTTTAACAAGCTATAAACTGAGAATGAAACCCCCACGAGGATTACTGTGATTACTAGAATCCATGCCTTCTTGAGCTTCAGCACAGCCTCTTTTCCATTTTGATTTTCACTTAGCCACTGAAGTCCACCAATTATGGAATCCAATGTAACAGCTAAAATAGCGGCTGCGAGACTACCAACAGTTACTGATACTAGGTTTCGAGTCTGTAAACCAGTGAATATGTAATTACCAAAACTGGTAGCGCCGACCAGAGTGGAAAGAGTTGCAAGTCCAACTGTCCACACAGCTGCCGTACGAATCCCCGCGATAATGATGGGCAAAGCCAATGGCAGGCGTACTTTCACGAGAATCTGGCGGGAAGACATGCCTATACCGCGGGCAGCCTCAACTACATCGTCAGATACGGTTTCCAGCCCGGTAACCGTATTGCGCACAATCGGCAACATACAGTAGAGCACTAAAGCAATGATTGCGGGCACTAAACCTATCTGTCCGCCCAGCAACGCTACTACCAAGGCAAGAATAGCCACACTAGGAAATGTCTGAATAATACTTACTGTGGTTAACAAAGGACGTTTAACCACTTGCGATTGGGAAGCCCAAATCCCCAGAGGAATGCTAATAGCAATACCAATAGCTAGCGCAACCAATGTGAGTACTAAATGTCCTTGGAAGTATTCCGGAAGTAGCAGTAATTGTTCACGCAGGTTATCGTTCATCAGGGATGCATCAATTTTTCAAGATTATCAGCTCGCCGCTTCGGCATTTCGACTATTTCTTTAACATATTCATGCGCTGGACTATTGATAAGTTCTCGAGGCGTGCCTATCTGTAATATTTCTCCCTTCTTCATAACAGCAATGCGATCTGCCATTAGCAACGCTTCGATCATGTCATGGGTAACCATAATCACGGTCAGGGCCAGCTCTCTCTGTATGCGCTTGAACTCTTCCTGCAACTCGGCTCTGGTAATTGGGTCCAAAGCGCCAAATGGCTCGTCCATTAATACGACGTCCGGTTCTGCGGCCAATGCGCGCGCCACTCCCACGCGTTGTTGTTGTCCTCCCGATAATTGAGACGGCCTCCTATCACCAAAATCATCGATAGGCAGGCCCACCAAATCGAGAATTTCGCGACATCGCGCTTCGATGTGTTCCGCGTTCCAATCCAGCAAGGTGGGAACCGCCGCTACATTTTCCCTAATTGAATAGTGGGGAAACAATCCGATGCCCTGGAATACATAGCCTATATTTCGTCGTAACTCTTCTGGGTTTCGCTCTAAGACATTTTGATTATCAATATAGATGGAACCGTGGCTAGGTTCTTCCAACCGATTAATCATTTTCAGAGTCGTAGTTTTGCCACAGCCTGATTCTCCAATTAAGCCCAGGAGTTCACCTCGTTCTACAGAGAAAGAAGAATCGACGACAGCAAAAGTGCTGTCGTTGTCAAAAGACTTTTGAACATTTCGAAGTTCAATCATGGCAAACCATACTAACAGGCTGCGGGACTACTTTCCCGAAGGAGAAGGCAGAGAATGTATACTGGACATCTACCCCGGAATCTGTTGCAGAAAATGCGCCTACCAAGCCAGAACGCCCCCCTATAAAGGTTACAAGCGAGTCAGGAATATTCTTTTAGCTCAGTTGAAAAAAACCCCGATTAACGACCCGCCGCTTCCCGTCCAAGTCTAAGGGCATTACTTGCCCCGGTATTGAGGCCCCCATCAGCGCCAACTGTTACGAACCTAAAACCCTGATCTATACGTTGTTGCACTGACCCCTGACCTGTTGTTATAGCGCACGGTACGTCGTGTTCAAGACAGGCACCTAACACGGTCTGAATTGCTTGTTCCACTTCCGGTGCTGCAGGGCTGGTATAGCCCATAGAAGTGCTTAAGTCCGAGGGCCCTATGAAGATACCACCGAGCCCAGGAACAGTAATGATTTCTTCAATATTTTCCACTCCTGCCCGGGATTCGATGAACATCATTGCCAACAGTTCACCCTGCGGATCCAGCGGCCATACATCGGCCCTGGCATGGTAGTCGCGCACCCCCCAGTACCACATAGCATTAGAGGGGTTTCGACCCCGCAGACCTGCTGGTTCGTAATCCGGTGCGTCATTGTATTGCGGATAACGGGTAGCACGCACCGCTAATTCGGCTTGCTCTCTCGTGTGAACAGCTGGAAAAAAAATGCCAAATACCCCAACATCCAGTACCTGTTTGGCTTGTGCGATTAACTCTTCAGCACCACCCGCTGCTGGAATACGCACTAGAGGAACGACATTCGGTTGCAAATTACCCTTTTCATTTATGGATCTCTTATCAGTCATGCCAAGTAAAAATANTCGGAGTCGTTCAATGTCGAAAGGCGCATGCTCCATGTCGATAAAAAGAAAATCAAGACCTGAAGTTGCCATCGCTCTAGCGTTATTCAGCGAATAGTCAAAAGACAGAACCCCAAATGCAGGCTGATCATTTTCAAACAATTCAATAAGTTTATTAAGCCGTTGGGCACTGGCACTCACTGTGANGGATAGCAACAAAATGCTGCTGACCATCAAAACCAAATTTTTTGATGCTTTTTTCATTGCAAATTCCTTGATTATTTAGCGCGCAACCCAGGGTGATTCGATCAATAACTCAGAATCCGCCCCTGGCTTGGGAACGAATTTTTGTGTNCGACCATACTGGTTATCACCCCCATAAAGATTGCCATCAGCATCAACACTAAAGGTATGCACTTCAAGATAACCGTCNGGAAGCTCTCGTGGTACAAGCCAGGTGTATTTGATATTCCCTTCAAAATCGAAATTGATAAATCGCAATGGGCCTAGGTCAGTAATCCAGAAATCATTTTCGTTTACGATGATATCCAATGGAAGTGTCAGAGGAGCTCCTATGGATTGCTCGAACTCGATAACCGCTGGGTCATCGGTTGTACGAAAGAGATTCACTTCTCCACCAGCCCTATCCAATACGAAGATTCTTCCCTCGGGGCCAATACCAATCGCGTGGATGGTATTAAACTGTCCCGGACCGTCTCCGTAACCACCAAATTCACCAAGGTAGTTCATCCCTCTATCCATGATCATCACTCGGTGGTTATCCAAACCATCCGCTATCAGGATTCTACCGTCGGGAAGAAAAGCAACATCTTGCGGGCGNCCAAAGTGAGTTTCATCATCACCCAATACTCCCTTCTCTCCATATGTAGCGAGCAGTTCANCGCCATCGTTGGAAAACACATAAATTTGGTGAAAAGTTTCATTGACCAACCAAATCCTGCGNTCAGGATCATATGGACTAATTCGAACTCGATGCGGTCCCGGACCTTCGGAACCCTCACATAAGTAATCGAGGTGACTCCAAATCTCCTGCACTTCTCCACTACCGTTCACGGTATACAGACAATTTTGCCAAGTACGCCGACTGGTTTCGCGCAATACATTTATCCCGAGTGAACCGGCATAGCCAGGAAAATCGTTGGGAATCGGATAAGGTAATACAGTCTCGCCACGTTGCGCGATTATNATGCGTTCTGGGGATTCTGCCCAGACGCCAGAATTTCCACCAAAGCTGAAACCGCGGTCCTGAAAGGGCTTAGCCCAGCCTCTGACGACATTATAAGGGCTTTCGCCGATAGTACCGCGCGCATTGCCTTGTTGGGCTAACAGCTGCCCACTGAATACAAGAGCCGCGATTAAGGCTAGGAGTCGTATTGGATTGCGCATAATTACTGCCTCTAGAAAATATCTTATTGTTGGTTAGGGCCGCCTATAATGACAAATAATGACTCGGATATTCAACAAACTTCTGGATGGTGTCTACTTATCACAATTTGTTGCATTTCTAGGTCCTATCAAAATTACGTGCTTAGGAGCCTTCTTACTCGCTGTGACGGGCCAGGAGATTGACTTGAGTGGAGGGAATGATAGGCTGTTGGGAAGAAGAAAAGCTAGAAAACTCAACAACTAGCGAGAATGTCAGATCCAAATAATCGTTAGTGACCAAATTCAACAAAGAGTTAACAACATGAATGTCAAAATTATCTTGTTACTTGGCCTATCATTTTTCGCCTTTAAAGCTGTGGGGCAGGATTATCAGGTTCCATACACCGAATGGGGCGTGCCTAATTTTCAGTCTGTCTGGAAACACACGTCTATAATGCCGTTCGAAAGGCCAAGAGGCTTAGGTGAAAAGCGTTTCTATACCGAAGAAGAAGCTCNGGATATAGAGCGTGCAGAACAGCAGCGGTTTGACGCGGACAATGAACCGCTGGATGCCGATCGCCCCGCTCCAGAACTGGCAGAATCCTTACCACCAATTGGCAACTACGATCTGTTCTGGCGCGATGATGCACAATTTATCCCTACTATCGACGGAGAGATGCGTACTTCGGCCATCATCGATCCGGCCAACGGAAGAATGCCTCAATTACAACCCGGGGTGATGGACAGTGTTCGTGCTCGTCGCGCTGGCTTACCTAACCGTAACGATGGACCCGAAGGGCGGGGCTTACCGGAACGATGTCTAGTTGGGTTTGGGCCTCTAGCCGGTCCTATCATGATGCCCGTTATTTATAACAGTCACTTGCAGTTTGTTCAGTCTCCNGGGCATGTGGTTATTGTCGCTGAAATGGTACACGACGCNCGCATCNTTAANATCACCGATCAGCGCAACCCAGCTACAGAAACCCATGAGAAATGGATGGGCGACTCTATCGGACACTGGGAAGAGGACACACTGGTTGTAGAAACCAAGTACTTTAACGACTGGCATACGCTAAGGGGATTTCCTGCTGACAACCTTATTTTGACTGAAACGTTTCGACGAACTGGTGAAAATAAACTTGTTTATGGTTTCCGGGTCGATGACACTTCCGTATTCACTTCGAATTTCTATGGCGAGTATCCACTGTCGAGAATCGACGAATCCATATACGAGTACGCCTGCCATGAAGGCAATTACGGTATGGTGGGTATTTTAGCAGGCGCTCGAAAACTGGAGCAGATGGCCGAGGATGAAAGCGGCCGCTAGTTGATTAATGAAAAAGCCGAGCCAATACCTCGGCTTTTTTTGATCCTAATATGAGTTATTTATAAAGTTAACTTCTTTTTACAAATCGCCTCTAAATCTACTTAAATCCTTCATCCATCTTTTTTCATCAACCTACGGGCATGCAGTATTGGTTCCGTATAACCGCTAGGCTGCAGCCTTCCTTCGAACACCAGTTCCCTGGCTGCCTTAAAAGATATCGAACCCTCGAAATCTGCAGCCATAGGTTGGTAAGCCGGNTCGTGTTCATTCTGCTCATCAACGACTGCGGCCATTCGCCGCAAGGTTTCGTTCACCTCGTTCTCATCACAAATACCGTGGTGTAACCAATTAGCAATGTGTTGACTGGAAATACGTAACGTGGCGCGATCTTCCATCAACCCGATGTCATGAATATCCGGAACCTTGGAACAACCGATCCCTTGATCAATCCAGCGCACCACATAGCCAAGAATACCTTGGGCATTATTGTCTAGCTCCTGTTGTATCTCTTCCGCTGATAGACTGGCAGCATCGTCCAACACTGGAATCTTGAGAATGTCGTCGACGCTAGCTGGAGCCCGGGATAAAAGTTCCTGTTGCCGTGCTGATACTTNCACTTTATGGTAATGCAGCGCATGCAGTACAGCGGCGGTCGGCGATGGTACCCAGGCCGTGTTGGCTCCTGCCTGCGGATGAATTATTTTCTGTTCTAGCATTGCGGCCATCATATCCGGCATCGCCCACATACCTTTTCCGATCTGCGCCTTGCCCTTTAAGCCACAAGCCAGTCCAATATCTACATTATTGTCTTCATAGGCATTAATCCAAGTTGAACCTTTCATTCGGGTCTTAGGAATCATAGGCCCGACTTCCATGCTAGTGTGTATTTCGTCTCCAGTACGGTCGAGGAACCCTGTATTGATGAAAGCTACGCGTTCTTTTGCAGCTCGAATACATTCTTTAAGGTTAATACTAGTACGGCGTTCTTCGTCCATGATGCCAACCTTTAGCGCATTCCTTGAAAGCCCCAATAAATCTTCCACATGTTCGAATAACTCGCAGGTAAACGCTACTTCAGCCGGACCGTGCATTTTCGGTTTGACAATGTATATACTGCCTGTGNGGGAGTTACGCAAAAGGTTTTTTTGATTGACATCAATTGCTCCGATAGCACCAGTAATAACNGCGTCCATAATGCCTTCATAGATTTCTTCTCCGCTGCAATCGAGAATTGCACTGTTACGCATCAAATGGCCAACATTGCGAACCAGCAACAGACTGCGTCCNTGCAATTGAAATAGCCGCCCATCCGGAGCTATGTACTCCCTGTTCTGATTTAGGATGCGGGTCAACTCCTGCCCGCCTTTCATAAAAGTTTCTTGAAGGTCACCCACTATCAAACCNAGCCAATTACGATANATTTCTACCTTGTCTTTAGCATCAACGGCGGCGACAGAGTCTTCGCAATCTTGAATAGTGGTAATGGCGGCCTCCATCACAATGTCCTTTACACCTGAAGCATCATTCTTTCCAACATCGGAATGCCGATCAATCTGAATTTCTATATGCAGNTTGTTGTTTGCAAGGAGAACAGTGGAAGGTGAAGCCGGATCACCCTGGTAACCANGAAATTGGGCGCTATCAATCAGTCTGGTTACTTCGTCACCTATCGATATGCAGAGAGCTCCTTCCTTGATGCTATAACTAGTCGCACCACTATGAGAGCCGGACTGAAGGGGGCAGGCATCGTCGAGAAACGCTTTAGCGAAAGCTATAACTTTTTCGCCCCTAACCGGATTGTAACCACCAGTACGCTCGGCTCCGTCGTCTTCCGAAATTACATCGGTACCATACAAAGCGTCGTACAGACTCCCCCAGCGAGCATTAGAGGCATTTAGAGCAAAACGAGCATTCTTAACTGGTACCACTAACTGTGGCCCGGCTTGCATGAAAATTTCTTCATCAACATTGGCCGTCTCGACCGCAAAATCTGCCCCTTCTTCCAATAAATAACCTATTTCTTTCAGGAATTGCTTATAGGCAGATGCATCGAAAGCTTCATCCTTACGCTCACGATGCCAAGTATCGATTTGGGACTGCAGGTCATCACGAATAGATAGTAGCTCGTTATTGCGCGATGTGAAGTTGTTAATAATTGATTCGAAGCCTGACCAAAAGCGGTCGCTGTCGATCCCGAGACACGGCAACAGCAAGTCATCCACAAAGCCCGCAAGCTCTGGAGCGACCTGTAGTTCACCTTTGCGGGATCGACTTATCACAAGTCAACCATAATGATTATTTCAACCATCAGATTTAGACCTTTTATACCCCGTGGAACCTTTGACGCCGACATTTGAATACGAATGCTGAGTGCTCACTTAAAAACAGCGGTATAAATAAAACAACAAGTAAGCCAGTGTCCATGATATCGATTTTCAGCTGACTGTTCTATTCAAGAAATTATGTCCATGAAGATTTAGATTTCTTGCTATAGCCCTTCGATGTTTACATGAGAAAACACGTTAATGATCGCAACAATTACTCAGACTTGCATCTAAAAACAGGTTGCGCGCGCAAACAAGAAGGCCGATGGATCCTAGTCGGGAACTTGTACATTCAATTCTGCCGTAAACAACATTTTTCTATCTAGATCCTTTTGCGCCCACTTCAATAAGGTTTCCTTGTTCTCGCCCACATTTTCCGCCATTACGGTCGTTCCGTTAACGTTGACAAGGATAGGTTGACTGAAATCCACTTCCTCCGGATTCAGTAGCAGTGTGAACTGAGAAACACCGCGCGCGCTTACCACGAAAAGATTATCTTCCCTACGCACATCCAAAAGACCTGGTGTGCGCGATAAACCATCAATCTGTATCCAAGAATTACGATTGAACTTGTCAATACGGTCAGCTACCCAGCGAATTCGCTCCGGTAAGGGATCTCGAGGGTGTTCTANTTTGAACTCTTCGATGAATGCGGTCTCTCCCGGTAACCATCGCGTGTCATGACCTCCACCTTTGATGGCTTTAAACACATGCTCAACTCCAGTCTCTCCTAGGATCTTAATAAACCCTTGTAACGAAGAAGCTGGGTAAAGCCGGTCTATTTCACCGTTGACGATATATAGGGGCTTGGTCATTAAGTTTTCGAAATAGAGCCGATACCCTTCCCCGCTCTGTGAATTCCTTAATACCCCTGGATGACCTATGTAAGGGAAAAAGGCTGCCCATTCAGTCGGCTGCTTGAAAGCGAAGAAATAGGCACCCGTGCCCCCATCGGAAACTCCGCTTAGCGTGACACGATTCTCATCAACGTTATAGGTTCGTTTCAGCTCTTTCAAAATGGCAGGCAGATTCTCTGCCTGGTTTTCATGCCACCAGAATGCTCGTTCCCATGAAGCCGGGACCACCACTATGCGGTCTTCTTGTTTTAAAGACTCATAGCCACGGCGCCACCAGCTTCCGCCAGGCTCCCACTCCGGCCGACTTACACCACCGTGTAACATGAATTCGACTGGATAGGAATGCTCCGGATCGTAGCTCTCCGGTATCAGGTAAACGTAGGGAAACCGAGTTCCATCTCCTGCAACACGTATACTTTCTTGCTGCCCTTTCGGTACATCGATAGAAAAATGCGGTCCTGTTTTAAACCAATGATATAACTCGGCAGTATCGCGAGCCCCTTCAATGAGTTGCGCCTCAGTGGCAAGTCTTTCTGTCTCGCTTGTCGAAGTCCAGAAACCCGCTACAAGTTCCTGCTGAGATTCAGTATCGGCTGCTAATACGCAGGTATAAGGCAAGGCCGAAATAGAGATTACAGTTAACAACCAAGATATTTTCACAGGATTATGGCGCAAAAATATGCATCCTAGTTTCATTAAAATCCACTGTAATCACAAAGTGCTGCATGATTTCGTAACCCAGTTCTCCGTGGGTTTCCACTGAGCAATTGCAGGGGCATCACACTTTACTCTATGCCGCCTAGCTCTGAATATACTGCGCGCAGAAATCTCTCTGGATCCCCATATCTAGCATTATATGCTGACGTGGGATTAGCCGCGGCAACCTCCTCATAGTTCAGACCTCTTTCCACCATGGGGGCCACTTTGCTCTTAACATCCAGAATCATATCGCGAAATCCCATAACCTCCGTTCGGGAAGAGACTTCTCCGTGCCCAGGCACTATTTTTGTGTCAGGACCTGACTTGCCAACAAGAGTCCCCAAAGCCTCCAAGGTACCGTCCAATGTACCACCGTTATTTGTATCGATTACCGGGAATGCCGTAGTGCGGAATACATCACCGGCATGAATCACATCAGAATTTCTGAAATGAATAAAGGTGTCACCGTCAGTATGCGCTGGTGCCACCGGAAAGGCATATACTTCCTCACCGTTAAGATGAATCGTAATGGCGTCACTATAAGTCAACACAGGAAGCGCTTCTTTTGGTTGGCTCGCACTGAGACGGACACGCACCTCATCTCGGGCCAGGATCAGGATACCCATATTGCCTAGATTCTCATTGCCCCCAGTATGATCCGGATGAACGTGGGTGTTGATTACAAAGCGGATCTCGCCATCATTAAGTTCGCGTATTGCTTCCAGAATTTTATCAGTCAATGGTGCAAATTGATCATCTATCATGACCACACCATCCTCNCCGATGGACAACCCGATATTGCCACCTGCGCCCTGTAAATAGTAAAAAGACCCAGCTACGTGATTAGCTACAATATCAACACCGCTTAAGTCCCTTTGGCCCATCGCCGGCAGCGACAAAAATAATATGGAGACTAAAACCAGGAGTAATTTAAAGAACTTTTGATTTATCATTGGGGAAAAACCTCCTTCTTTGCGAGTTTCTCTGCGTATGGAGCATAAAAGCCCTTACCGAGAATGTCCAATAGATGGCATGGTATTCAGTGTGATTGCTATATTGACTAACAGAGGATGGTATTGGAGCATTCAAACTGGATTTTAGGGTGCAATCCCTGAGATCCACATATAAAAATAAGATGATTTAAAAAACCAGATATGACTTACTCTGTAGCAATGACACATAACGTTTTTTCTTTCTTCCCATTTAAGCCCCTAGCACACGCTGGCTTCACAACGCTTTTTCTACTGTGTCTTGGTGCCAATTCCTACGCTCAGGATGACCTCCCCCTGCTTGACCTGGATACGCCCGTACGCCTGAATTTTTCCGGTTCCTGGGAAAAAGATTTTGCTCGTAGTGACAATTGGGAGGACGAGCTAAACCGCGTAATGCGTATGCGCCAAGAACAGGCAGCAGCGCAAGCTGCTGGAATCAGGCCACTGTCCCGTCCCCGTGTATCCATTGGCAACATCAACTTAGGTTCATCCCGAGGCAGATCGGGTATTGTCAATCTGGCTCGAGTGGCCGAGTACATTAGTCGTCAGACCACTATGGAAATCATTCAAGATCGCAATCAAGTGCGAATCGAAAGAAAGGGCGAAGCTCCCCTGATATGCGGAATGGAAACTGGTCCGACGCAAACTTTTTCCAGTCCTCACGGTTCAGAATTTTGTGGATGGAATCGCCTACAACTGATTTTTGAAATAACGCTTCCCGAAGAACTCTACATTACCCATCAATTTAGCGTTGCTGCCAATGGCTCGTCTTTACAGATAGTCACGAGTATTCAGAGTGATAACGGTATTCCCTTTAACTTAAGACAAACATACAGNAAGTACGATGCCCCACCCGACGAGTACAATTGCATTCAAACCATCAGTCGCGGGCGAGTCTGTAGCCAGAGAACGCCACTGGATTAAACAAGTGAATTATTCAGATCTGATCATAAGGTTATTAAAAAGTTGCGTATTTGGGTTTCAAGCCCTTGCTCTAGCCACTTGCATTCAGGATGCCCCCTCTCCCATAGAACCAACTATACCTCCGGTTGGAACAGTCAGTCTTGATTACTCAACAGAGGTACTGACAGAACCATTCCTTCTAGACATAGGTATACGTGTGTTTGAGAACAAGCTGGAGGAAGAATCAACCCCAGGATATGGTGGGCTGGAGTTTGCCACAATTCGGGAAAATGAAATCCAGTATCTACCATACGTGTTACGAAATACCCTAATAAGTGCAAATCAGTGGGGGGCTGTTAGGGTACTGCCACAAGATGATCCATCTATGGACTTATTATTGTCGGGCGCTGTGCTCAGATCCGATGGGCAGGAATTGCAAATCCATATCAAAGTACAAGACAGTGCCGGACGCGAGTGGTTGAACAAAAAATACGCGGACGTAACAATAGACGAAGACTTCCCGGAATCNACTCGATACACTCCCGGCAATCGATTCGATCCCAATTCTTTCACCGATCCCTTCCAGGATCTTTACAATAAAATTAACAANGATCTTGNCGCAGCGAGAACTCGACTCAGCGAGCAAGAACTCTTGAATATAGGACTCGTATCACAGATGGTCTATGCCGCCGATCTGTCACCGAGCTCTTTTGAGCATACCCTTTACACCAATGCAGGTGGCCAAATAAGTTTGGTTAGCCTCCCTGCTAAAGATGATCCAATGATGGCGCGTGTCCAGGACATGCGGGTGCGTCATTACTTATTTATCGATACCGTCGATGAATACTACCAAGCCCTTTATGAAGACATGCAACCCTCCTATGTGATATGGCGACGTTATTCCTACGACCAGATTACACAAAACGAAGCCGCCTTACAGGAAGCCTACGATATTTCACGCTACAGCTCTTCGACGGGCTATTTGACTCTAATTCAACGCTATGACCGGTTTCGCTGGAGCAAAATTTACGAAGTGGAGTTTCGGGAACTTGCCTCCGGCTTCAACCGCGAAATCGCACCAGCCATTCTGGAACTAAACAAGCAAGTGCACGGACTCAGCGGTACAATGGAAGAACAGTACATCCAGTGGCGCCGGATCCTCCGCCAACTTTTTACACTAGAATCCAACTCACTTTGAATCACAGGCCTTTGGATAATCTTTACTGACTTGAAGTTCACCTCCCATTCTGCGAGTTTTAATAATCGGTTGATGCAGGAAATACCCATGCAGCAAAACAAGGACCTCAAGCGGCCGAGCCGACGTCAATTTTTCGGCCAAGCGNGCAGTTTAGCTTACCTCGCGGCTAGCGCAGGAGTTGCTATATCTTCTCCCATATTGCTCTTGGCCCAGTCACCTGCGCTAAGCATCCGTGAAGTTAAGGCCTATCCTATCTACATAAACCAACGTTCCGATGGTTTGTTAAATGCGCCAACATTTGACTCTGATGATGACACGCGGCGCTGGCGATACGGCGGCCCCTTCGAACAACTACCCTCGGCCATTATCGCGGTAATCAAGACTGACCAAGGAGTCACCGGATTCGGAATGGGCGCCGGTGGCAGTGCTGCTGTAGAAATTATAGATGGTCACTTGAAACACTTGTTGCTCGGTACCAACCCACTCAACGTCGAACAACTTTGGGACCAAATGTACACCTCTGGAGTTTTCTATGGCCGTCGAGGTATTTTCGCCATGGCTTTAAGTGCTGTGGACAATGCCTTGTGGGACATCGCTGGCAAATATGCTGGCCTACCCGTACATAAATTGTTAGGCGGTGCTGACCGAGATCGCCTTGAAATCTACCAGACCAACGGCAACTTAAGCGATGGGAAGGCTGCTGGAGTGCGCAATTTTAAACTTACAACCTACGGGGGGCCACGAATGACAGCAGCAGCAAGGACTGCTTACGTCGATTCCGTGCTAGGAGCGCGGCAAGAACTGGGCCCTGACGCACGGCTGATGACTGACTGTGTTTCCCGAGACGGCACAGTCGAGTGGGCCGTGCAATTGGCGGAGGATTTAAGACCAGCCAACCTATATTTCATGGAAGAATTACTTTCACCAGACGATGTTTTCGGCTATGCCGAATTGGTTAATCGCATCGGAGGCAAAGGCAATGGTTGGACACGCATTGCGTGTGGTGAACACGAATACACCCATCATGGTTTTAACCTACTTGTTCAGTTGGGATCTGCGGAGATCCTGCAACCAGATATTACCTGGTGCGGAGGCACAACCGCCGGCAGACGCATCTCACAATTGGTAGAGGCGGCCGGTTTAGAGATCATTCCACACCGTGGAGGAAGTTCCTGGGGATTTCCGATTGCGTTAACTTCCTCCAGTTGCACCATGGCAGAAAGCTTTCCGGAAGACTCCGAAATTCTTGAAGCCATGTCATGCTCAGTGGAGAATGGTTTCGTAATTGCTCCGAATGAACCCGGATTCGGGACCACCCTTACAGAAGAGATGGTGTTAGACTACCGACTGTCCATCAAACAATGAAAACTAGAAATATACCCAGTGTTATAAATTAAGAAGAAAAAGCAAAGNGGACATCATGACAGAAGAACAAGCGACNCAAGACAACTCAAAACTCAAACTANTCCTAGGCGGTTCAATTGCCTCTGTTTTGGCAGCAGGTGTGATCGGNTTCCTAGTGTACTCATCCATCTGCCCTTGTGACAGAACTCCTGGGGGATTTCTCTTCGGTGACGATTCAGACGGGCAGGTTAACGATTGGTCTTTCGCCAATGATGTAGAATTGTGCCAACTTCAAATCTACGATGGCATCCGGCCCCATTCTATTAATCTGAACTGCATGGCTACTCCGGAAGGGGAGATGTACCTTAGCTGTTCTGTTTGCGACACGAAATACTGGGCCGCCCGGGTTGGAGAAAATGAGCGCGGTGTTATGCGTCTTGATGGCGTTGTATACCCAGTCTATCTGAATCGTATAACCGATTCAGCTACGATGGATCAGGCTTGGCAAGCTCGGGTTACCAAATTGCAAATTCATGGCGGACCGGGAAATCCTGCTCCACCGACCAATGCTCCACGAGCGGATCGCTGGTGGACTTTCCAAGTAACTTCACGCGGCTAGCATAAAGGTATATCTAATTTGAATCGAGTGACAGGAGAGCTTTGCATGACTTCCCAAGATAAATTCACAATGGTGTTAAAAAGTATGCTCGTTTTTTTCTCCTTATGCCTGATGTCCTCTCAGATAATCTCCCAAGAACGAAGCTGGGTTGATATTGCTGTCCATAACTTCGGCGCACCCATCAATACAATGTGGGAGGAGGGGGAATTATCTTTCGCCGACGACGGCACGATGGTTTATTGTAGCGCCCGACAGGATATGGCGGTGGCAGAAGGAGATCCCAAAGATCTTTACATTGCCACGTTCAATCCTGAAACTGGTAGCTGGAACACACCTGTTAATATGGGTATCCCAGTGAATCAGCCACCTCATACCGATATCAACCCACTACGCAAGGGCGACGATCGGGAGCCGTGGATTACTGCCGATGGCAATACTATCTACTTTCGCTCGGATAGACTTGCCACTACGACACCACTGAATAACCACGACCTTTTTGTGACGCATAAAGACAACGGCGTTTGGACTGAACCCAAATTAGTACCCTTCCCCATAAGCACTACCGAAGGTGATGAACACTGTCCTGCGGTACTGCAAGATGGCAATACCCTGTGTTTTGCGTCTCGGCGTGGAGGCGGGTTCGGTGGTTCGGATATTTACTGCTCAAAGCAAGATGAAAGCGGCAATTGGACAAATCCGATTAACCAGGGTCCAAATATCAACACCTCCACTGAGGAATTCCATTTCACCCAGGACAAAGATGGCATGGTGTACTTCACCTCAAACCGCNCAGGAGGCTANGGNGGTATGGATATTTATGGTGCCATGCAANTAGGTCCCAATAGCTGGGGNGNNGCTCGNAATCTTGGCCCTCAGGTGAACACTGCCGCGGCAGACATGTGCCCAGCTTTGCCTCCCGGTGACAATACGTTTTCCTGGTTCTCTACCCGACAGGATAACAGCCTTGGAGGTATCGACATCTTCTGGACTAATAAGCTAAATACGCAATAGCCAGCTTTTTATTACATTTACCGGTAGTAATTTGTGCTAGATTCAGTTAATTACTTCACGCCANCGCGTTTTCAAACAGGTTGAGTAAACGACCCCAAGCGCGTTCTGCCTGTGCTTCATGGTAAACCTGTGAATCAATCGCACACCACCCGTGCATAGCATCCTCGTAGACTTCAATCTCGGCAGGAATGCCAGCCGCATTGTATGCTTCCCTAAGGGTTACCTTAGCCTGCGGATCATTGTTGTCATCGTTCTCTGCAACGCAGTGTAAAACCTGNGCTCGTGTTTGTGGAATCAATAGGTGCGGACTATCGGGCGCATTAGTTGCCAAGCCACCACCATGGAAAGTCGCGCCGGCCGCGAGGCGTTCTGGTACAGCGGCGACGGTCCGCATGACCATCGGGCCGCCCATGCAATAGCCGGTNGTGCCAATACCCATGCTGGTATCAACCTCGGATTGATCGTCCAGCCAGGCCACGAAGGCGCGAGCATCGGAAAAGTGGGTCTCAGCATTTAGATTACGGGCCATTGGTAACACAAGATTTCGGATTTCCGGTTGACCAAAGCTAGCACCGCGACCCACTACCGGCGCGTGGGCGTCACGGTAAAATGGATTCACAGTCAGTACTGCATAGCCAGAACGCGCCAAACGCTTGCCCATTTCGCGAAAAGCNGGTCGCAATGCCAAAATGTCGGGCCATACGAGTACAGCAGCATGGGCGCCCATNGATGGGTAGACGAAATAGCAATCGGCGACACCGTCGGGAGTCTCGATATTCACATCCCGTTCTGAAATAGCTTGGGCGTTCGCTATCGATGGGAACATCATGGCTAGGCCAGCGCCAGTGGCCAGCTTGGTAAAATCGCGACGCGTCATCTCTGGGTGGCGACGCAGGTACTCTTCTACTTCTTTTTGGGTTTCTTCATCGCACATAANCTTCTCCTGCTATTACTTCTAGATATTGTCACTCTTGAATATTTGCGTTTGTTGTCAGCCCTTTTTTACCCCAATCCAGGCACAATAGCCAGTGCAAATCGACCGTACGACAGATCAAGATTGAGGTATAGTCGTGAAATTGGAAACAACGATAACAAGAGGCGTGGAGATGGCCCACATATCAAGACGACGGTTTTTACGGACATCTTTCGCTGCCGGCTTGGTAGGCCTGCCTTCGCTGACCTGGGCACAGCGACAGCAAGTAATCACCGTAGCAGGAACAGGTATTGCTGGTTATGAATACGAAGGTTCAGGTGGTACTCTCGCCACGAATGCACCCGTCAACAATCCTTATGGTTTGGCCATAGGGCCGGATGGAGCTCTTTATTTTTGCGAGGTAGATACAGGCCGCATTCGTCGCNTGGACCTAGCAAGTGGGATGCTTTCGACAATAGCCGGTAACGGCCAGAAGGGATTTGTAGCCGAATCGAGACGACCGCTGGATACTCCGTTCTCCGCACCCCACGAGATTCGCTGGGATGAACAGGGCAATCTCTACATCGTTGAACGCGACANCCACTGCGTACATCGAATAGCCCGCCAATCCGGCGTTGTTACAACACTCGCCGGCAATGGCCAACCAGGGTTCTCCGGTGACGGTGGTATCGCGGTTCTTGCCCAATTAAGGCAACCTCACAGTATCGCTTTCGATTCCCGCGGTAACTTGCTGATCTGCGATATCGGCAACCAACGCTTACGTATTGTCAGCCGAGAAACCGGTTTTATCGACACAATTGGCGGTACAGGCGAACGTATTGCTACACCCNACGACGGCCCTTTAAGAGGCACTCCGCTGTTAGGCCCCCGCTCCATTGATACTGACCCTGACGGTAATGCGTATCTCGTTTTGAGAGAAGGTAATTCAGTGTATCAGCTGGATATCGAAGGTAACCGCTTGCATCGTATAGCCGGGACTGGGGAAAGGGGGTACTCCGGTGATGGTGGACCAGCAATCTCCGCCACCTTCAACGGACCAAAAGGTATAGCGTATTCACGCGAGGATCACTCCCTCTATATCGTGGATACCGAGAATCATGTTATCCGGAGGATGTCACTGTNAACTGGCGAGATCTATACCGTACTGGGCAANGGTGAGCGAGGCGATGGACCCGATGGCGATCCTTTGGGATGCAAAACCAACCGGCCCCACGGGGTTTGTGTACACAATGGCTTGGTGTACGTGACTGACAGTGAGAGTCATCGGGTACGTGCAATCAGTGGATTGATGGAACTTCAGTCACTAACCGCNTAGACTTCGGCTGAGATTTTCCTTATTACCAATTTTCATATTTACTCAATCAACCAACACCAAAAACATCAATCAGTTGTCATGATATGTAGCCTGACTCCTCCATGATAGTANGCAGTATTTGGTTAGTCAGACTAATTTGGCGTACTAGGGAGTAATCCTGATTCTTCGCGACTTTGCTAGACCGCCAGATATTTCTCTATAAGTTCATCACCTAGAGATGTCATATCTCCTTCCGCGACACAGCGACCCTTGTCCATCAAATAAAATAATTGCCCGAGGCGTCGGGCAAAGGTCAGTTTCTGTTCCACCAGGATGATAGTTAGCTTTTCATCTTTATTGAGTTGAAGTAGCACTTCCCCGATCTGCTGAACTATATTGGGCTGGATGCCCTCATTAGGCTCATCGAGAATAAGCAAATCTGGCTCACTGACAAGAGCGCGCCCTANAGCCAGTTGCTGTTGTTGGCCTCCTGATAAATCACCTCCACGCCGACTCCCCATCTCCTTAAGTACNGGGAAAAGTTCGTAAACTCTTTCAGGAATTTTTTTCAACTTATCGCGCCTGGCCCCGAGCGCAATAATCAAATTTTCTTCTACTGTCAAACTTGANAATATTTCTCTGCCCTGCGGTACATACCCTATGCCTCGCCGGACCCTGTTTTCGGTATTGAGATGGTGGATGACTTCCCCACTTAAAGTAATTTCACCAGAATTGATTGGTTCCAATCCGAGAATACATTTAACGAGAGTCGTTTTTCCGACACCATTCCTCCCCATAACACATGTTATGGTTCCTTCTAGGACAGAGAAATCCAAATCCCAGAGCGCCCTGCTCTGGCCATAGGAATGATTTAACTGATTGATTTCTAGCACCTTATTCTCACGAGCTTGTTTCGGAACTCCCGAGGTAAACTTCTTTTACTTTTGGATCATCTTGAATTTCATTCATTGTTCCTTCCGCCAGGACACTGCCTTGATGTAAAACAGTGACGATATTTGCAATGGAGCGAACAAACTCCATATCGTGCTCTACTACCACTACAGACCGTTCGCCCGCCAAGCTAGTTAACAGCTCAGCAGTTCGTTCCGTTTCCTGAACTGTCATTCCAGCAACCGGTTCATCTACAAGCAATAAATACGGATCTTGAATGAGTAAAATACCTATTTCCAACCATTGCTTTTGTCCATGAGATAAGTTCCCAGCAGTTCGCTCTTTTTCAGCTTGCAGTCCGATGATTTCCAGGACTTCTTCAATCCGATCTCTCTGCTCGCCGGTGAGTCTCGCTAAAAGAGAGGCTTTCACGCTTCGATCGGAATGCAGAGATAATTCAAGGTTGTCAAAAACCGAAAAATTTTCCAACACCGTCGGCTTCTGAAACTTGCGGCCAATACCAACTTCGGAGATTTCCGATTCACTCATATTTAATAAGTTTATAGTTTGTCCTAAAAACGCAGTACCACTATCTGGTCTTAGTTTTCCAGTGACTACATCCATCATTGTGGTCTTCCCGGCACCATTGGCTCCAATAATACATCGCAATTCGCCTTTATCGATGTAAAGATTCAGCTTGTCCAGCGCTTTGAATCCATCAAAGCTCACGGTGATATTTTCCAGATATAGCAATGTACCGTGACTCAGATCGATGAACTCTCTTGAGTTAATTTCTGGGCTAAACGCGCTCCATTGCCTTTCCCCGCGCCATCCTTCAAACATTTTACTGAAACGACTCACTCTTTCTTCTCCATTTTCTCTTTAAGATCGGAAAAGAAACCGACAAGGCCTTTTGGTAGAAACAGAGTTACAAAAATGAAGAGCCCTCCAAGTGCAAATAACCAGACTTCTGGCATTACTGCGGTGAATCTAGTTTTGGCATAGTTCACCAGAATCGCCCCAAGCACAGCGCCATACAGAGTCGAGCGTCCTCCTATGGCTACCCATATAACAATTTCGATGGAATTAAGCGGCTCAAATTCCCCAGGGTTAATAATTCCGACGAAAGGTACATACAGCGCTCCAGCGATACCAGCGATTAGCGCGGACAAAACAAATATCGACGTTTTATAATTTTCAACTTTATAGCCAATGAAACGCATTCTACTCTCAGCATCACGTATAGAAACAACCACGCGACCAAATTTTGACTTAACAATATGCCGGCAAAAAAGATACACGAGAATGAGTATTAGTCCGGTGACGACAAAGAGCACGGCTCTAGTCTCGTCAGTTTGTAAATTGAAACCAATAATGTCTTTAAAGTCTGTAAGTCCATTATTTCCACCAAAGCCCATCTCGTTTCTAAAAAATGCCAGCATTAACGCGTAGGTTAGAGCTTGCAGGATGATGGAGAGATAAACTCCAGTGACCCTCGAACGAAAGGCCAGCCAGCCGAACACAAAAGCTAATAGCCCTGGGACAAACATCGCCATCACCATAGCAAACCCAAAATTATTAAACCCGTACCAATACCAGGGAAGTTCAGTCCAATTTAGAAAAACCATGAAATCTGGCAAAAGAGGGTCCCCATAAACACCACGATCCCCAATCTGCCGCATTAAATACATCCCCATGCCATAACCACCAAGCGCAAAAAAAGCTCCGTGCCCTAAAGACAGGATGCCGCAGTACCCCCAGGCCAAATCCAGTGCGAGCGCCAATAGCGCAAAGCACAGATACTTTCCAAACAAAGTCACCAGATAAGTGGAAATGTGAAATGCGGAAGATTGGGGTACTAACAAGTTAAATACTGGAAAAACCACACAGCCACACAGCAAGATGGCAATCAAAATTCGACCACCAGTATCTCCTTGTAAGGTTTCGATGATAAATGACTTACTACGCAAAGCTACTCTTCCATGCCTCTACCTTTTTGAGGGAATAACCCTTTAGGTTGCTTCTGAATAAAAAGAATAATGAAAACGAGTATTAATATTTTCGCAACGACAGCCCCAGCCCAGGGCTCCATAATCTTGTTAGCAATTCCAAGAATAAAGCTTCCATAGAATGTACCCCAAAGATTCCCCACGCCTCCAAAAACAACTACCATGAACGAATCAACAATATAAGCCTGACCCAAGTTGGGTCCTACATTCGTCAACTGACTTAAAGCAACTCCGGCGATACCCGCAAGACCAGAACCCAGACCAAAAGTTAGAGCATCTACCCAGTTACTCCTGACGCCGATTGCTTTAGCCATTGCCCTATTCTGCGCTACAGCTCGAACTTCGATTCCAAGCTTCGTTTTTTTCAAGAGTAACGACAACAATGCAAATACGATAATGCAGAATATCAGTATGTATAACCGATTGTAGTTAAAGGCTAGCACCTCGTTTAATTGCCATTGCCCGCTCATCCAGTCAGGATTACTTACCGGCCTATTTTGTGGACTGAATACAGTCCGAACCAGCTGCTGGAGAATTAAACTAATACCGAAGGTTGCCAACAGTGTTTCCAAAGGTCTCCCATATAAAAATCTAATAATTCCCCGCTCGATCGCTATACCGAATAAGCCAGACACAATAAAGGCTGCTGGAACTGCAATGAGGAGAGACAGATCGATGGAGTTAGGAAAAGTTTGCTGGACAACATACGTTGTGTAAGCCCCTAACATGATCAATTCCCCGTGCGCCAGGTTGATAACACCCATTACCCCAAAAGTGATTGCTAGACCAATAGCGGCAAGCAACAATACCGAACCGAGGCTTAGTCCAAAAAATAGTGTTTGAACATAACCATACAGCTCAACATCCCTCTGAATGGAATAAAGAACATCTTCTGCCTTAGCCTGGACGTCTGGATCAGGATCACCCTCGGCTANCTGNCTTATGGCATTCCTAATCGTATTTTTTAAATTACCAGATAATTGATCAAGCGCTGCGCTGCGCAATGAAGGGTCTTCCGAGGACAAATCGACCAGAGCGAGGCCTTCTTCTATCGCCTGACTCACAGCATTGTCAATTTCCACAGTTTTTAGTTGCAGAAGCTGCTCTCTCGACTCTGTTGCAGCTTGAGAGACCAGGTATTCGACGGCAGAGAGTCGGATTTCAGGATCTTCATTGTCAAGGTCTATACCCGCAATCAGCAATCGAAGATTTCTTCGCAAGCTATTGTTGACACTGACCCGGCCCACAGCCCTCGTACCCACCAGCCCCAGATCCTCACCTGTTAGGCTATCACTGATTTGAAACTGTTCCTCAATACGTACTGCTTTTACTACACGCTCTTCTTGACGGGTGAAATAAATCTGACCCTCTAGCATGCTTTCGAGAAAAGACCTTCGTCGCGAATCTTCGAGTTCCGCAATATTTTCTACTAATGCTGGAATTTCATTACGACGTGCTGTAGCGAGTGCCTGTACGATTTCTTCAAGAGAGGAAGGGGCCTGCAGAACATCTTCTGGTTGAGCCTCTACTTCGGATAGAGTGCCACTTAGCCCAAGCAGAAAAAGCACTGCTGAAAGGATAAGAACTATCCTTTGCATAATCTCACCCCAAAGTGGAAATTCTAAAAATAGCGGGGCACCAACTTAATCTGGTGCCCCGCATTTGGAGATTATTCTTCCATGCTCACAAGAGCATGTCTACTACTGCGAACCGGACCCAAGGCATCGATTGGAGACAGTATTGTAGTTGCCACATCTTGTTGGCTCAGTCCAGTCTGAAACCAGATCGCGACTGCCTTCAAGATAATCAGACCAAGCATCTCCTGCGACAACGCCATCAGTTTCCCAGACCACATCGAATTGACCGTCATCCTGAATTTCACCGATCAGGACTGGTTTGGAAAGGTGATGATTTTTGTTCATCACAGCGGTTCCGCCAGTCAGATTGGGAACTTCTAGCCCGATCATGGCCTGCTCGACCGCATCTACGTCAGTAGTTCCTGCAGCTTCCACCGCTTCTGCCCACATCTTGAAACCGATATAGGTGGCTTCCATCGGGTCATTGGTAACCCGACTCTGGTTACCTATGAATGAGTGCCAAGTGTCTATGAATTCTTCATTGGTGTCGCTGTATACGCTTTGAAAATAGTTCCATGCTGCCAGGTGGCCAACAAGCGGAGCAGTGTCGATGCCTGACAGCTCCTCTTCACCAACCGAAAAAGCGATGACCGGAATATCTTCAGCCGAGACGCCCTGATTACCCAGTTCTATGTAAAACGGAACATTTGCATCACCGTTAATAGTGGAAACAACTGCTGTCTTCCGGCCAGTAGAACCAAATCGCTGGATATCGGCTACGATAGTTTGCCAATCCGAGTGCGAAAAGGGAGTGTAATTGATCATGATATCCTCATCAGCCACACCTTTCGCTTTCAAATAAGCTTCGAGAATACGATTAGTAGTTCTTGGATAAACATAGTCAGTTCCAGCAAGGACCCAGCGTTCTGCTCCTATCTCATTCATCAAATAGTCAACAGCAGGAATCGCTTGTTGGTTCGGCGCGGCACCGGTATAGAATACATTTTTCGATGATTCTTCGCCTTCATACTGAACCGGATAAAACAAAAGTCCATTGAGTTCTTCGATTACCGGTAATACCGATTTTCTGGAAACTGAAGTCCAGCAACCAAAAATTACATCGACTCCTTCCTGAGTGATTAACTCACGAGTTTGCTCGGCAAAAAGAGGCCAATCGGAGGCTGGATCAACAACTACCGCCTCCAGCTGCCTCCCCAGAAGCCCTCCCGCCTTATTTTGTTCCTCAATCATCATCAAAACAGTGTCTTTCAATGTCGTTTCACTGATAGCCATGGAGCCAGACAGTGAATGAAGTACTCCGACCTTAATGGTGTCCTGAGCCAGACTAGATACAGACCACTGCATAAGAACTGCTGCTGCTATCAACACCCCGAACCTTTTTGCTTTAAATAGAATATTCATGATAAACCCTTACTTTATGTCATAAAAAATTATAGTTGAATTTGGAACCCGATTGAGAGCCCGTCTATATCCGGACCTCTCTTACCACTCAAACTTGCGTCTCCGGAAGACCAGTTTATGTTTAGCCGAAGATTATGACTATCGATAATGTAATTCAGTCCAATCTCGGTTAGATCACTATCTAGCCCTGAGTCAGGTTCAGTGTTCGTGTATCTCAAATAAGGCTGCCATCGGCCGAAAGAATCGGTCGTGTTGATCAAATAGGCTGCAGTAAAAAAAGATGAGTCGCCATCAAACAAACAGAAACAGGTCGGATCAGCAAGAGCAGCCGCGGTCAAATCTGCGTCCATCGATTTCAATTCACCTTCGATAGTGAGAACGTCGTTATTTCCCAGTACTTTTTCAAACAGAGCGTCTAATATAATCGCGTCAAAATCACCAGCTTCGGTAGCGGTACCGGTACCATCAGACTGGGATTGCATTGATAGGCCGAGAGTAAAAATGTCCCCGAGAGATCCATAGTAGGTACTGCTAGTGTAATAGCCTGGATTACTCTCCATATTGAGAAAGTTGTAGGCAAACCGAGCCGAGAGTAAAACATTATCGTCCTGATTCGGCCCTCCTTCTACTCCGTCGAATGCACCGACAGCATATTGAAATTTACCTAGATTACCCCAAACCGTAACACCATCGTCTCTTCCCAGCAGGCCTGCCTGACCCAATTGATCTGACGGGAGCAGAGGAACGGTATATTGGTTCCAGTTAAGCCCGTAATAAGGTCCATTCAGCTCGATACGATCAGCTGGTGTTAACATGCGCCCTGCCCAGACGTTGAATTCCGGACTAAATTCAAATTGCACAATAGCATCCAATACATCGACTTCGCCTCCATTGCCAATATCACCTGCGTCCTGGCCAAACACACATCCCTTACATTCGGTATTGAAAGTAAATTTAACTAACTCATTAAGCTGACCACTCATGTACAAGCGAAGGCTCTGCAAGTCAAAATCGCTCGAGTCATCGCCGCTCCCGGCAGAATCCTCCATCGAGGTATAAGCCGTCCGTAATCCTGCGCCTATAGTAACTGAACTATTCTCGCCAAACTGTATTGTGCCACCAGCCAAGACAAAAGGGCTTATCAGGACGGAAGCCAATGCACTTCCACCTATGAGAGACCAAAATAGCCTCTTACTTCTATCGTTTGTCATTTAGNTGCTCCTATTAATTTACGATCGGTTCCACTGCGGCTTCCTCAGCACAGCTNNNTNNGNGAACANNTCNATAGNTGCAANTAGCATGCCATAATTGTTNTTAATTCAAATTAGATGGTTCANAACCGANACAGNGCCCAAAAAAANAGAGGTTNGGAAATAANAACAGGTGATTGNGGTGNGGNNTTAAAAATATTGANCCGAGGAAACTGAAAGAATACGCCTTATTATAGTGCGCGATGTTTGTTAGTGCTCATTTCTGGAGCGTAACTATGCAAANNCTTGAGGCCAAGCTTAGCTATTTGCCTATAAAAAGCCCCTCAGTCTTAATGAAATCTACAATTTCGGCAACTCCTTCTTGTGTTTTCATATTCGCGAAAACGAACGGNCTTCCGCTGCGCATTTCAACAGTNTCANGTTTCATTACCTCGAGAGAGGCTCCAACGTAGGGCGCTAAATCTATCTTNTTTATCACAAGAAGNTCNGACCGAGTAATCCCAGGCCCTCCCTTTCGAGGTATTTTATCCCCCGCCGANACGTCAATTACGTAAATCATAAGATCAGCCAATTCAGGACTGAATGTTGCACTCAAATTGTCACCGCCGCTCTCGATAAGAACCATATCNAGCGACTTAAATTTGTGGCATAACTCTTCTACAGCAATAAGGTTNATNGACGCNTCCTCGCGTATTGCTGTATGGGGGCAACCTCCGGTTTCAACGCCGGTTATNCGCTCCTGCTCCAAGGCATTGTGTTGAACAAGAAACTGNGCATCTTCTTTGGTGTATATATCATTGGTCACTACCGCAATAGATAAATCACTACGCATGGCCAGGCATAGTTGATTGACCAACGCTGTTTTTCCGGAACCCACAGGGCCGCCTATTCCCACTCTAAGCACTGCTTTTTCCGGCACTTTCTACACTCCTCGTATAACCATAACTTAAGATCTAAACAATCTCGAATACTGCGATTCATGGGCAGCACTGGCATGCGCAAGACCAGGAAGCGCACCAGAAATTTCATCATCGGGAATAGCAAAACAAGCGTCAACCTCATTNGCTACTTTTTCCGATATTGCGAAAAGTATNCGCTGACCGGCACTTTGGCCTACAGGCAATAGCTTCTGTGCTGCCATTATCTGATTTTCAGACCAGGCCCAGCAATATCCAAGAAGCAACGAATGCAAATCAATTTCCCAATTTGTGCCNGCGCACGCAAAGGCGGCGCAATAACTAATAGCGCTTTGACCATTGCTACCGACTTTCTTAACACCAATCGAATTAATGGTTCGTAAATCAACNAAATCGAGCTTAATTAGAACTCTCGTTAGTGCTCGGCCTAATAGCTCTTCTTGTTCACGAAGTTCCCGTGTTTCACGACAAGCCAGTAGATATTGATTCCAGTAGCGCAATTGATCCAAATCCTTTTGCTGCCATGCCCTATAGAGGCGGATTAATATAGGCACATCCAATAGAAGAATAGAATTTAGCAATACACCGTTTAACCAACACTGTAATTCCTCCTCTGTTCCAATCCAGCCCCATTCAACTGCCTGTTCTAAACCCTGAGAATATGCATAAGCTCCCACCGGTGAAGATGGGCTTACTAATTGTAAAAGGCGTAACAATGAATTCGAGGTATTAGTCATTTTGCGAATGTGAATGGTCGTGGCTACTATAAGCTCCGGATTCCGGCTCAAAGGGCTCGTCTTCTACTTCAGTTTTCAATCCTAGGTCATGCACCAGNTCGTCTAATACATGATCATGTTGATAGCGTAAGANGCCTTCTTCTATCTGCAAGGCCACATGACGATTGCCTAAGTGATAGGCGGCTTTTGTCAACAAAAGCGGATCATTATCACAAACAGTCGTAACACACTCTTTTGCTGCCTTTACCGAGACCACCTTGTCACAGGTGGATCGCAACAAATCTCCGTCTCTTAATATACCGCCGCGAGGCAAAATAATGACAGCGGATTCGCCGTTCTCCAGTTTCACCTTCATTCTGGAGCGTTGCCGCATTTCAAATGGTAAAAACAGATTTGTATCTGGATTTCGCTTACCAGAATATTTTTCAGTTAGTTCCCACATGTTAGTTTGGCTGCTCTCTAAAACAAGAAATAGCGCTGAGCTAATGGCACTTCTGCGGCCGGTTCACAAGTCAGTAATTCTCCATCCGCTCTAACTTCGTAAGTCTGCGGATCCACCTCAATATTGGGTTGGTAGTTGTTATTTACCATATCTGACTTTTTAATATTCCGACAATTTTTCACGCTCATGGGGTTGGACTGCAAACTGATCGATTCCTGAACGCCGGCGTCAATTGCGGCTTGCGATAGAAAAGCAATAGATGTCTTAGCTGCTGCTAGGCCAAAACCACCGAACATTGGTCGGTAATGAACAGGTTGAGGCGTTGGAATTGACGCGTTAGGATCGCCCATGGGGGCTGCTGCAATCATTCCACTTTTAAGAATCAGGGAAGGTTTGACACCAAAAAAAGCTGGCTGCCATAAAACCAGATCTGCAATTTTGCCGACTTCTATTGATCCTACTGAACCAGAAATTCCATGGCTCAGTGCCGGATTTATAGTGTATTTTGCAATATATCGCTTGGCTCTCTGATTATCTGATTTTTCATCATCTCCAGTTAGGGCTCCTCGCTGAACTTTCATTTTGTGCGCCGTTTGCCAAGTACGTGATATGACTTCACCGACCCTTCCCATCGCTTGTGAATCAGACGCGATCATGGAGAAGGCCCCTAAATCATGAAGGATGTCTTCAGCAGCAATAGTTTCACGTCTGATGCGAGATTCAGCAAAAGCGATATCTTCTGGGATGGACGGATCCAAATGGTGGCACACCATCAACATATCCAAATGCTCATCGACTGTATTAACTGTATAAGGGCGAGTGGGATTGGTACTGGAAGGTAAGACATTATCAACGCCACAAGCTTTGATTATGTCTGGTGCATGGCCGCCTCCAGCACCCTCAGTGTGATAAGTGTGAATCGTCCGTCCCTTCAGCGCTGCCAGAGTATCCTCGACAAAGCCTGACTCATTAAGTGTGTCAGTGTGTATGGCTACCTGGACATCGTATTTCTCTGCCACGGAGAGACAGTTATCAATTGCAGCAGGAGTTGTTCCCCAGTCTTCATGCAATTTCAGGCCCATTGCNCCTGCNTTTATCTGTTCCTCCAAGGCAATGGGTAAACTTGCNTTTCCTTTGCCAAGGAACCCGAAATTCATCGGCATGCTATCCACGGCTTGGTACATTTTTTCAATATGCCAAATCCCGGGGGTACAGGTAGTAGCATTGGTTCCGGTGGCTGGGCCTGTGCCACCACCCAGCATAGTGGTTACACCTGACATTAACGCTTCTTCTACTTGTTGAGGGCAAATGAAGTGGATATGAGCGTCAATTGCCCCAGCGGTAATAATCTGACCTTCACCTGCAATTATTTCTGTTCCAGGCCCGATTACGATTGAAATATCGGATTGTATGTCGGGATTTCCAGCCTTTCCTATAGAATGAATCCTGCCCTTTTTCAGNCCNATATCAGCCTTNACTACACCCCAATGATCAAGGATCAACGCATTTGTAATCACTGTATCCATCGATTCAGCNTCACCACTCTGACCCTGACCCATTCCATCCCGAATTACCTTCCCACCCCCAAATTTTACTTCTTCACCATAGGTCGTGAAGTCTTTCTCNACCCTTACCCATAATTCAGTATCACCGAGCCGAACTCTGTCACCTGTTGTGGGCCCATACATCTGTGCATAGGCACTGCGATCTATTTGTGTCATGTCGTACCTTCTTCCAGGGATCCCATTACTTGCCCACCGAAACCATAGATTTTTCTGTCACCGGCAATTTCAACCAATTCAACTGTGCGGTCTTGNCCAGGTTCAAATCGGATTGCGGTGCCTGCAGCAATATTGAGTCTAAAGCCGCGACTGCAATTGCGNTCAAATTTCAACGCCGAATTGGTCTCAAAAAANTGATAATGAGAACCCACCTGTATAGGTCTATCTCCACTGTTTGTTACCGTGACACTCACAGTATTGCGGCCTTCGTTAAGCTCTAAATTACCATCTANAACTTCGATTTCGCCTGGGATCATGATTGCCTCTTTATGGGATAGGGTTATGCACTGTCACCAGTTTAGTGCCATCGGGAAAAGTTGCTTCGACCTGAACATCATGCACCATTTCAGNNATACCTTCTTGCACTTGATCCCTGCTTAACAACGTAGCTCCATANGCCATCAAATCAGCGACAGTTCTACCTTCTCTGGCCCCCTCCATAACCGNAGAGCTTATGAGTGCNATAGCTTCTGGATAATTCANCTTAATGCCTTTCGCCAACCGTCGCTCTGCCAGTAAGCCAGCAGTAAAAATAAGCAATTTATCTTTTTCTCTAGGAGATAAGTTCATTCAATTTCCTCATTNGCCAGGNCGACGCATTTNTTTGATTTATCAGGTGTTCCAAACTCGTGGAGGACACGGTGACCTATTTAATAGCNTAGGCCTTAATTGTGACCANATCTCAAGAAAACAAGNTTTGGCCTCTTGTGAGCAAGCACCAATATATCGGCAAACCAGTACATCTTCAATTAGGCTNGTTGAATAGCTCCCTTTTTCTAGATGTTGCTCAANNAGGGCTTCATGTATTTGCTGGGTNCATGAAGANGCAATCAGCGTTGCCATTACGGGTGAAGAGTNNAAACCCCATGCNGCTTGAAATATTGAATTGGTTTNGGTCTCNGCNGGAAAAACGGTTCTATCCAACCAAATNGGCAAATCNTCNCGCCAAATCTCTAAGTTCATTCTAACCAAACCNTGTTCGAATACTTCANCAGCCCCTGGTCGCCCAAAGCAGACAATTTCCCATCCAATNTATTTTGAATCTCCTACTAAGTTGACCTTTGTTGTACTGTCCACAAAAGCTCCGTCAAAAATGATNGTTTCCTGAGGNAGCCATTCCAATGTAGCTTGCTCTTCCACAACAAAGGTCTGTTGCAAAATCATCNTTTTTGAATCGGATCGGTAAATCTTTGTCGCTCCGGGAGTTGTCATCAGTCCCTTAGCCTTTTTGCTGACGAGCATATCTATATAAAGCTGATCTCCTCCCACAACACCGCCCGGTGGATGAAGAATATACAAGTGGGCAAGTGAAGGCCCCTCTGGGTAAAACGGCTTTTGAACTCTTAAGGGTCCAATATGAGACGGATTTATCAGACGGCTATTGCCGCCCACACACTGAATGTTAAGGTTAAGTTTGGCAACCCAACCAGTTGGTGACTCAATAGCATTAGTACTAAGATTCATGGATATTTAATTGATTATTGTTAGGTTTACGTCTCTAATGGAGTCATAGTAGCAAACTTAGTTTACCGTTGAATTCCTAGCCCCAAATAACGACATAAAGTAGCATCACATTATCATAGAAAAATTGGACCCTTGCCCTCGAAAAGTATGATACGAGTGATAATTAATAATGTGATTAGCAACATTCCCTATTGCTACGTTTCTGAATTAATATAGTTATCAGCGGCTTAGGGGAATTATTCGATTCCTCCTCCACCAAGAGCGATTCCTATGACAAAATTCTTCAAGTGGATCGGCATTATCGTCATTACGTTGGTCATTGCCATCGGTCTGTTCCTGTTCAGCATGCGCTTTTCCGATGGCCCCCTGGAGATCTTCTCTGGTGGTCCATTTACTAGCGGGGAGCCAGCCCAGGCACCAGATGACTGGAGCTTCCTAACTGATCGCAACACAATAGAATTTCAAACCATGATGCCCGATACTTCAAGAATCGTATGGCTGGCGGTGCATGATCGACGCCTGTTTCTGGTCAGTGGTTACATGAACACCAGTTATGGAGGCATCTGGAAACAGTGGCCTCTTTACCTGGAAAGCGATGACCGGATAATTCTGCGCATCGACAGTATGCTCTACGAACAGCGCCTAGAACGCATCATGGAAGGCCCGGAAATAGTGCCTGTTCTTGACGAACTGGCTCGCAAGTATTTCCCAGGGACAACAGCTGGCAGCATTTCGTCAGCCGAATCAGTCACCAATAGTGACACCTGGATGTACGAGGTAGCAGATCGTTAGCATTAATTCAATATCAAAAGATTCTGCACATATGAAAGTTGTTTCATTATGTACAATTCTTGAGGAAAAGGATCGCAATGAGCACTAAGTACAATGCTATAAACACTATTGTGTTAATGAGCGTAGTAGGTCTGTTAACCAGTTGCGGCGAATCGGGAGAACTAACACCTGCGCCCGANCTTACTTTTGAAGAACAACTGCAAACTCAGCTTATTCAGGCCAAGCCCGGAGATGTTATNGACATCCCGGCTGGTATCCACGAAATCACTCGCAGCTTGTCACTGGATGTTCCTGGTGTCACCATTCGTGGCGCCGGTAGTGATAAGTCCATTCTCTCTTTCAAGAATCAAGTTCAAGGCGCCGAAGGCCTGCTGGTCACAGCCGATGATTTCATCATTGAGGAACTGGCCATAGAAGACACGGTAGGGGACGCGCTCAAAATTAACGAAAGCTCCAACGTAACCGTCCGCCGCGTNCGGACCGAGTGGACTAATGGTCCCGACTCCGATAACGGTGCCTATGGTATCTATCCAGTGCAATCGCGGAATATTCTGATTGAAGAATCTGTTGCCATCGGAGCTGCTGATGCGGGCATCTATGTTGGTCAGTCTAGTAATATTATCGTGCGTAATTCCCGTGCAGAATTCAACGTAGCCGGCATCGAAATCGAAAATTCCACCTATGCTGATGTATATGACAACGTCGCTACAAATAACACTGGCGGTATTCTCGTGTTTGACTTGCCTAATCTAGAAGTGCAGGGTGGACGGGGCACCCGAGTATTCAGCAACAACGTTTTTCGTAATAACACCGAGAACTTTGCACCTGAAGGCGCCATCGTAGGCAATGTGCCCGCAGGCACCGGCCTGCTGGTGCTCGCTAACGACAACATCGAGGTCTTCGAGAACGATTTTTGGGATAACGATAACGTCAACATTATGATTTACAGCTATACGCTAGGCGGCCGTAGTTATGATGATCCCAACTATGACCCGTATCCTGAGCAAATTTACATACACGACAACAAGTACCGTGGAGGTGGNACAGCGCCCCGTCATCGCGCACTAGTGCCCTGGCACGAACTTAGTGGGCTCAATACACCCAANATCGTGTGGGANGGAATAGTAAAGGAAGGGTTGAGCACTAAAAACATAGTCTGCCTGGGTNACAAGAGCGGAGCCAGCTTCATAAATCTAATGGGTGGTAAAGACCCCGCGATGATTTCCTACGATAAGACTCCCCATCTTTGCACTCTGCCCCGACTGCCCAAAATCGAATTCGATATCCCNGGAGACGATTAGATAAGGATCGATAGAATCTTCACCAAAGGTATATCTTTACATTACAGAAAAACCCAGCTACTGGTGTGAAGGAACAAGCCACGCAGTTATTGATTGCGTGGCTTTTTTTATTTTACTCGAACATGCTTTGATTACTGCGGGCAATATCCATATAAACCTCCTTGAAGCCAGGCAAAAGGAANCCCTCTTCTATTTGCAGNTCAGTCGCTGCTTCATACTTAGCCAGGTAGTCNTCAAATGAAGTGTAGAGNCCTGCCACTGAGTTACGCGGATCACGAGCCTGTAAAGCTGTGACTGTGTCTTTGGCAAACGGGATATAACCTCCAGATAATCGNGCGAGTGATNTTTCAGCNCCNGTGGCCGGTGACCGAAGGTTCCANGGCGTAAATGTGGCAAGNGGCACNAAAGTGGTAGGCGGTAAAATCGTGCTGGCCGAAAAATCNTTATTATCNGGATCCACAGCAGGCACNAATGCCNCATAGAAATGATCCGAGNAATNNGGGTGCTGCTCAATGATACGTTCTTCATCCCAGCGACTCCCATAATTCGCATGTATAGGCTTATACATTACCGAAGGATGNGTTATGAAGCTAAGTCTATTCCACGCGTCACCATTAATGCGTCCATCAATGTGGGAAGGCACTAGCGTTCCATCCGCTATGCGTGGGTAACGTGATACCGGCGGCTCCATACCCATAGCTACCCACTCAAACATTCGAACAACCAGCGACATTCCGATAGGATTCCACATGCTAGGATTGGGAGGCAACTGCCCTGAGGTGGCAGGACGGGGAATGCCATTGCCGGACCCATGCTGGGATCCCCCGATAGTATAGAAACGGACCTCCGATGGTAGTTGCGCATCCGCAGTGCCTTCGGGATTGGTGTGAGGTAATGATCCGGCACGAACCCAATACTCGTTTGAAGTTTGAATATGCATNAGNTTAGGNACAGTGTTGCTCTGNCGTGCTTTCTTCAGAACNCCGTCCGTNCGACCGGTGAAGGGATCGGTACTATCGCCATAGGTAAACGGNAACAGGTCGTTCGGATATAAGTAATTNGAATGTTGACCACTAGTACGGGTAGGCATGGCGAAACGGTTGTTGAACATGCCATAACCACCACCNGCGATAAATGGCACGACGCCATCGAAGACAGNCCGNTTCTCGATATCNGCGTTAAATCCATCGTANANATACTGCCTGAGTAATCGCCCGCTTTGTGAGAANCCATAGGCAACTGTGTGCTCAATATCGGGCAGGTCAAGCTGCAACAGTTCATCACTTCCTTTACCACCGTAACGAATGAGNGATACTAGATCTCGGATACCTGCCATACCTGCNCCGGCCAACACGGGATTCCTGGCCTCATAGATCAACTCGTAGATGTAGCCAGGNTGGAAACCTCCTTGAAGATTNAGCGTAACNANNGGCTGATTGNTGTCTGGTTCNGAATCCACTTCAANGTCGAACCGCGANCGCTCAATTGGGATTCGTGGATCNGTCTGGTAAAGCCGCTGGGAAAGAGTNGCCCCTTCTAATCCTGCCTCTGTCGGTTCGTAAGCAAGGTGGCCTCCCCCGGCTATATTCACGTCGTTTAATTCGCGAGTGACGCTAACTTCGTAACGAACATTCCCAGTAATTGGTTGCATCGTCGACCCTACGATAGGCGCATGCANTCTCAGACGGCCCTCGCCCGGAGTTATCTCGTTAATCCAGCCGGTCAGCAGGTAGGTAAATCCAAAGCCCGCAAGAGGATCCCTAAGGGAAATTTCCGGTGCCGTAGCGCCCCTGCCCCGATTATTGACCATATAGAGCAAGCCGCTATTGGCAATATCTTCTGATGGNACCAGCAGCTTAAAGTCNACAGTGTACTCCACAAGCCCNGCACTATTTCTCGGTGCGTACCCAATATCGGTAATCATTTCATTGGCCGAANCGGAAGGATCCAAGGTAAAGTGTGCCACCCCTTCAATAACCTCGTAGCTGAAGGAAACATCCGGGTGCGACAAAGTTTCGCGACCGGTTACTTCTAAACGCTCAACTTCACCGAGAAGCAAAGTGCTGGTAAGAAGCAGACTAACAGTCCATAAAGAGCCAATTAACTTTANTCTAAGCATGCCAAATTCCTTAANTTGTCATAATTGTTATCTTTCAAAGAAGTTTTAAGTTTTTAACATTTCACCCCAATCGTCAACTGCTGTCGGAAGCTCTGGCCGTTGACCTCGNCGTAATCTCAGAAGCAAAGGCCTGCTCTCTTGAGGTCTGGTAGATTAAAGGTATTAACGCCGTAAGTATCGATCCTATTATCAGCAGCAAAGCTCCGATGAGAGAAAGATTGGTGAGACGATCTGAAAACTCGTAATTAGGATAGAAGTACACCGTCAGCTTGAGGCTACCGATTGTAAAAAGAGGTGCTAGCGCCAATACGGCACTGACCTTCGAAGCATCCCATAATTTGAGAGCCTCTACAAAGCAACCGTAAGCTACTATCGTATTGAGACAACAAAAGCCAAGCAGCGACATTTGGAANGGTGTTAGCGTTATNATGCTATCNGGTGCTATCGCGATAAAGGGAAGCAAAACCANAAAAGAAAAAACGTAGATTACAAACAGGATCTGNGCCGTNGCATAACTCTGCAGCAGTTTTTTTTGTANCAAAGCATATATGGTCCAAGTAANAGCCGAGAANAAAACGATCAAAACGCCAAAATTTTCTGAAGTTTCCATACTAGCCATATCTAGCAGGCGATCGTTGAAGAACAGAGCCAACCCAGCAATGATCAGTAACGCCCCTAGTTTCTGAATCCCGATAAATGGCTCCTTGTAAAAAATCACACCGCCCAGAATCAGAAATAAGGTTGTAAGCTGCATGACTACTTCGGCGGTTTCCCCATTTATGAAATTGAGACTGTAGTTGAAAAAGTAATAGTTGCTGCAAAGCCCTATTGCGGCAATGATCAGGTACCAGCGTATACGCCAGCTCACGGCTAATAAATTGGGCACCTGTTTTTTATATCCAAGCCAGATAAGAAGGATAACTGCAGCCACAAAGAACCGGTACCAGACTATAGTCACGGCATCCATTGCAACCAGCAATTCTTTTAGTGCTACTGGTAATATGCCCCACAAAGCAGCGGTAGTCAGGGACAAGAAGAAGCCCAATACATAATTTCGTTTTGTGCTGGTCATGGAAAACTGCTGGACTGTTAACGGCCGATGTTTTCGTAATAGATGACGTTGCCTGTGCCGGATCCTATGGCAACGATATCGAGATAGCCATCTCCATTTAAGTCATTGACGGCAAGCCCCGACACAGCTATTCCACCCTCATCGAGGCCAATGCGTTCCCAAAGGGNTGATTCTTCTGACCAGTGGTAGATGGCTAGCTGGTAAGGTTGGGAACGGCCACCAGCAATAATTTCATCTATATTGTCGTTATTAAGATCAGCAACCAATAAGCCGTGACCATTAGCTATCTGATCATCGATAACGGTACGATCCCATAGTGTGCTTTCACCTTTAGTGTAAACCACAACTTCATTACCATGCCAAGGCTCTATGGTGGCTATGTATCGCCTGCCACCGGCCATTACTCCTTNACCCACTTCACTGGAACCTATCGCTGGCCGTTCCGCGCCCTGTTTACCCACACCGAGCCAAGTTCGTGCTACAGATTGTCCCCGTGTCGCTAGTTGAAACAGATGTACGCCATAAAAGCTAGCGGTCAGAATATCCTGTCGCCCATCATCATCCCAGTCAGTCACGCTCATTCCATGTGATAACTGTAATGACTGATCAAGTACAATACCCTGCCATCGGTCGACAGATAGGTTGTTCGGTATGGAATAAGCTTTGAGCTGCGAGTCCACATCATATTCAGGTCGAGATGCCCCGATACCGATAATGGGNAGGTTAATCAGTTCCTGCTTTTCATCCCCGTTGAGATCACCCCACTTGATACGATGTGATGCGGGAATCTCATCGATGTAATGCAGCTGCCATTCTTGGTTCATGATCGGATCGCCGGGATTTTCGAGCCAGTGAATCAACCCACCTTCNGTCGAAGCGTCAAGTTTGAAGGAGCTAGCAAGAGCAAGATCTATATCCCCATCGTTATCAACATCATGAGAAGCAACATCGATATTAGCCTGAGTGGCCGTTNTGATTGGATATTTTTCCCAGCCCGGGTTTTTATACCAGTTAAGCTGAGCCGGATTAGTCGCTAAAGCTATGACATCCGCCAATCCGTCACGATCCACATCAGCGACTTCCACCCCNTAACCACCCAGCATCTGGTCATCGAGTACNATTCGCTCGAAACTGACGAAGTCNCGTTGAGCNTCGGCAACNTGACANGCGGNCAGTAANGCNCNNAACANNATAGTTACTCTAAACCGCACAATTATCCATATCTTCCTAGAGNTATCCATTTGCCTGTCTCAATCACTGCAGTTATTCATAATAGTAGGCTGAAAACTAATCGGATTGACAGATGAAAGCAAATCCTTTCTCTTACAGAGTTTGCTGGTCGTCGAGGCTAAGGAGCCAGGTCTAATCAGGACAGTTTTATACGTCGAGAAAAGCGGGCACTGAGAAATTCCATCTGGTCTGCTAACACATTGTGGTTGGACAGNTAAAGAAACTCGTATTGGTTCGGCACGAAGGGTACTGCCAAGAGCTCCATGTTGGCCTCTTCAGGGACGCAATCAGCNTTTCGATTATTGCAGCGGCGACAGGAAGTCACAACATTGGTCCACACATCGCTACCACCCCTAGACAGTGGATTCACNTGGTCACGGGATAGTGNACTGACNGCAAAAGCTCCACCGCAATACATACACATGTTCTTATCGCGCCGAAANAGGAACTTNTTTTCCANGGGTGGATCNAAGATATCCTTGTGAANTTTTCCATGGCAGGCAATTATACTGGGTAATTTGAGAACAGACTGAATCCCACTCCGATTGTAACCGCCCCGAATTTCCATCACCGTGTTACCTAAAGACCAAATAACCAAATCTTTAACTAGAAGCGTCGCGGTCTCTTCCCGAGTAAGCCAACTAACTGGAATTCCTGCCTTGTTTAACCTCAGAACCTTGGCATTCACGTACGATAACCTGCAAAAACGATCTTCAATTCTAAAGACGGGATTAACAAAGGTAAGAGTTTACACTTAAGAAGCGGCTGAGCAAAATACATTGCCCGATCCTGTTATCTACTCTG
>NZNL01000029.1 GCA_002694855.1 Gammaproteobacteria bacterium | reverse complement strand
TTAGCAAGGCCAAAGAAACTCGGAACGCGTCACTACCGACAGCGACCTGGACACGCGCGGCAGCCTGCATCAATTGCAGGCAACTATCCATACAGTCGCTATTATGCAACCCAACCACGAACCAATCTCGAGCAACCGCCGCAACTTCAAGAGGTTTACCAGATCGGTCTGTTACGCCAAAAGATTTCAATAATAATGGAGGCTCTAATAGCAATCCACTGTTAACNGTTTTTGAAGGCCGCCAATCGAGNGGGCCTAAAGCAAACAGCGACGCTATCAAGAGTGGNGCTGCAAAAACAGCAAATAAAGCTAACATTGTAAGCCGAGCTGACGTTTTCGTGCTTNCTGNTGAGGTACTCATAAGCTTTCTGCTTTGGTGCGACGCAGTAAAATTATCACACTCACGACCACGACCGTTACTGCTAACGCAAACCACTGGAACGCATAGCCAAGATGCCTGGCCTCATCGCTACTTGGTGGCTTCCAGACGCGATCAAAGCCTCCAGCTGCAGAGGCTTCGAGGAGTAACGTTATCGGTATTAGTTCTCCACCAATGCCCGTCGCACTTAAAGCATTGAAATCTATTCCNCCTGNGCGCCAAACAGAATCTGANAGGCGTTCGATCAGGTTGCTGTCCGTCAGTCTTAAGCCCTGTTGNGGGGGNTGACTCAATCGNCCCTTGAGCCGCTGCTCCCCAGTCGGGTTAGTGAATTCAGGAATTCGGCTCCGGTCTCCTTCTACAGGAATCCAGCCTCGGTTTACCAATAAGGTTAATTCGCGCCCACTGATCGTGAACGCCGTATAAACGAAATAGCCCGCACGACCTTCGCGGATCTGATTATCCAGCAATATTATCGGCCTGACATAATGACCGGTTACGGATGCATGCCGTCCCCACATTNATCCGCCGTCCATAGCGAACATNCTATTCAGATCTAGTTCAGAGGCGTCAGCACGTTTTTCGAACTCGGCAAGAGTCTCTCNTTTCTGCTCAGCACGATCCAATTGCCAAATTCCGAGTCTTGTAAAAAGGGCCGAGAGAAACAACGCAAAAACCAGTAAGCCCAGGCTCACTTTGCGCAGATCTATGGTTTGCATTTAAGTGTAGTTNCCTACTTCGTGTGTAGGNNGANCCCCNGNNACAGANGTNTTTGGCTTAAGATTTATTTCCCANTAAGAGTAGNCAGGTAATCGCCTGGCAAACAAAACNACGACTATTACAAAAGCAGCCAGCAACCCAACCGAGAGGGCTACCTCGGATAAATGATCTAGTATTCGNTCTTCAGCCGAGTAAACGGGTATCACCATCAAATATTTATTAATCCAATTACCCAAATTGATGGTAAGCGCGAGAACGCACATTGCCCTTACCGAACGATTAANGTAGGCAAANATTAAGCTTCCGAAAGGGATGAAAAAACACCCAGCNACCATAGTCCAGTATAAAGGTGCGTAGTGCCCGTACATTTGCCGAAACAAGGCATCAGTTTCACGGGGNAGATTCCCAAACCACATCACAAAAAACTGTGCCCACATAAAATAAAGCCATAGCAACATAAAACCACTAACCAACATGCTGAAGTAGCGAATTTGTTGAGNCGAAAATTGGAACTCGCTTGAAGAGAATCGGCCCAGTAGGACTGGAAGTACTATNAGTGCTGCCGTGGCGGCGTAGGCATTACCAAACCAATAATGGATAGGGAAAACGGTGCTATGCCAATGGGGAATGAGCATCATTCCGAAATCCCAAGCAATAANNGTACTGCACACTATGTAAGCGATAATGATCAGTGGTGACATCCAATAGAGCTGGTCACGCACTTCTTGGTGATCGATGTTGTCTGATCCCGACAAATCGGGCCTGAGGCTCTTCCAGAAATANACCGCACTTAAACCATAGAATACTAGAAGGCAGAAGAGATTCCTGAATAATAACCAGTCGCTATTCAAGTAAGCNCTCAGGTGTTCTTCTGGTGCTGGCGAGAGCCAGTAGAAAAGTTCGCCACTGCTTTGGAAGTAAATTAGTAAAAACCCCCCAATTGCAAACGGGGCAAATGCCATGGTAATAAGGTCAGCCAGCCGATAATAGGACTTTGCCCACTTTGCGCCCGACAAGCGAGTCGTAGCGGAAAAAACAACCCCGGCCTGGGTNACCCCCATAAG
The DNA here is from genome assembly GCA_002694855.1 of Gammaproteobacteria bacterium. Lineage (GTDB taxonomy): Bacteria > Pseudomonadota > Gammaproteobacteria > Pseudomonadales > Pseudohongiellaceae > UBA9145. Next base: position 7,961 of record NZNL01000029.1, on the reverse strand, counting down.
AACCAAAAATGAAACAATGAGGATAGCAAACTCAGGGCGAGCCATCTCATTGCTTGCTGCATATGCAGGGCTCGCAGTGCTTAGGCCCAGAAAGATTAGCAATAGCGATGACACGAACCGCCCCCTTTGCTTAGGTGACACGGGCTGGGGTTTTGTTGGCATTCGTTCTGTGCTCATTAATTTCCAAACTCTTGTTTAACATAATTGACCACGTGCCATCTTTCCTCGATGTTCAAAGCGTCACGATAATACGGCATGAGGGCTCGTCCGCGGGTAATAGTAAAAAATAGCTGGCCATCGGCTTGATCTTGNGTGTAATCCTCATTCAAATCGACAGGAGCCTTCGTGACAAATTTAAGCCCGACCGGACCATCACCCGCACCGCTTTCCCCATGACAAACCAAACAAGTAATTTCATAGAGAGATTTTCCTAGAGCCAGCGATTCAGCGGTAGACGGGACCGGGTTCAGGATAGATACTGCGTCGTCCTTTGCAGCGTCTTGTTCCGCTTCTGTGATGGGCGTCGGCAGAGTTTCCCCACCAACGACAGGAATTGAACCGGGTTCTAGCGGCGCCACTCCTTCCTGGGCTTTGATCGCCAACTGGTCAACAAAATCCTTATTCCACGGNAGGCTCCAAGCCAGAGGTATCTGGCTAATTACTAAGAGCAAAGCTGCAACCTTGCAGTTCATAGGCTTCATTAATCCTCCTCCCCCATATCCCGAACCTGCTCAGCACCGGCGCCATTAAGTATTGCATCTGCGCGATTGCGGTGCTCGCTGCTTTTACAAGTCACTGCAACTGCGAATTTGTCCACCGCCGCTTCCGGNACATACATGCGATTCCGGATTGCGGGAAGGCGCGAACTTATAATGAAGCCCAACACAGTAAACAAAATGCCAAACAGGATGGTTAGTTCATAAGTGATAATCAAATAAGGTGGTATCGTTATAATTGGCCTGCCCCCGACTGGGTGCGGATAAATAATGGAAGTAACAGCGGCTAGTGTAAAACCCGAAATACCGCCGATCAAACCTCCAAAAAATGTAAAGTTCTTGATTATGGATTTCTTTTTCCCGAGTACCTCCTCCACACCCTCAATGGGGACTGGTGACATAAGCTCGGGAGTCTCAAACCCGGCGCTCTTGAGTTCGCCCGCTGCCACTAGGGCTGATTGCGGATCATGAAAGAGGCCTATTACACAATTTGTCATGCCGGGCTCCCTGCTTGCGGAATTGCAGCTTTCAATTTGGGTGTATCCATAGTTTCTTTCACTTCATACATAGAGACGCTGGGAAAGATTTTAACGAACACGAGAAACAATGTAGTGAACACTGCGAAGGACCCTACCATAATCGAGAGCTCAACAAGGCTAGGCGAATAAAAGCCCCAGGCATCTGGCAAATATTGCCGCGGCAGTGAAGTGGCGACAATAAGGAATCGCTCTGTATACATTCCAATATTAATTGCGATCGATAAGACCAACATGGGCACGAAAGAGGTTCTGAAGCGTTTGGAAATCATCAACAACGGCGCCGCTGCGCAGAACACAATCATTTCCCAATACAACGGAGCATAAAACCCAAACAATTTAAAACTCAATTGCTCGTATTCATCTGAAGTNCCGCTATACCACCCAGTAAAAAGTTCAATCGNGTTGATGTAGGTCCAAAGCAGCGACAGNACNAGTAAAAGTTTGCCCAGATTGTCGAAATGCAACTTGGTAATATATTGCTCGAANCCCATGTATTTCCTGAGCACGAACATCACGGTAACGATACCGGCGGTTCCTGAATAAATAGCTCCNACTACNAAATACGGCGCGAAGATAGTCTGGTGCAACCCCGGGACAATGGACATCGCAAAATCCCAAGAAACGATACTATGCACAGATACNGCGAGCGGGATGATTAATACTGCAAGAAATGTGTAGGCCCAATGCAANCGGTGCCATTCCGTATCGGTTCCTCGCCACCCTAAAGATAGCAAGCTGTACATGGTGTTGCGCCAGCCAACGGTGCGATCTCTTACAGCGGCAAAATCAGGGATGGATCCCATATAGATGAATATTGTGCTTCCGGTAAGATAAGTAGCAATAGCCATAACATCAAACAAAAGCGGAGAACGGAAATTAGGCCATAACTCCCACTGATTCGGATACGGAAAAGTCCAATGAGCGAACCAAGGGCGTCCAACGTGAACAAACACGTAGGTAGCCGCCACAACCAGTGAAAACAGCGTCATAGCCTCCGCACTTCGATACATGGCCTTNCGCCANGAGCTATTTGTAAGGTGCAAAACGCAAGACAACAAGGTTCCGGAATGGCTAAGACCGATCCANAAAATAAAGCTTGCAAGATAGGTTCCCCAAACCCCGGGATGATTCATCCCGGCAGCACCGATGCCATAGTAGAGCTGGTAAAACCATGGAAAAAAGAAACACAGCAGGGCTAATCCTCCGGCCGTCGCCAGTGCAGCGTAGTACTTGGGGCCGGTTACCACTATNGATCTTACGACGTCTTCGTGGATGTCCGTGTACCCCAGCTTGTTGTTTTCANCCTCCATAGTCATCCTATGCATCAACCTTTTTAAGATACACCACGGACGAGTCTGTATTTAACTCATCTAATACCTTATAGGCGCGTGGATTGTTCATTGACTGATAAACCTGACTTTCAGAGTCTTTACGGTCCCCGAAGATCAGAGCTTTAGTTGGGCAGCTTTGCACACACGCTGGCTGAACCTCGCCGTCCCGCACTCGCCTGCGGCCATCGTCCTTAGCTAGGTCTTTGGCCTCTCGAATCCGTTGAATGCAGAAGGTGCACTTCTCCATTACTCCTTTTCCCCGAACGCTCACATCGGGATTCAATTGCTGGTCCAAGGGGCTATCCCAATGGTGATTATAGTAATTGAAGTAACGAACTTCGTAGGGGCAGTAGACCGCGCACGAGCGGGTACCGATGCAACGGTTGTAAATTTGGGTGTTGAGCCCGTCTTGATTATGATAAGTGGCGCTCACCGGGCACACNGTCTCGCAGGGTGCCGCATCACAGTGTTGGCACATCATGGGCAGAAAATTCAGTTTGGCATTAGGGTACTCGCCTTCCCAATAGCGCTCTACTCGGATCCATTGTATCTCTCTGCCCTTGGCCAGCTCCTCCTCACCTACGAGAGGTATATTGTTCTCGGCCTGGCAAGCGGTCATACAGGCTTCGCAACCAGTGCAGGAATCTAGGTCAACTGTCATCGTCCAGTGATAGTCGAATTCATCGTAGTAGCCTGGCTTTCGGTACTTACGCCAACCATCCATAAATCTTGAAAAGAGGCTCATTAGGTTAGCTCCGTTATCGGAATNCTGTTCAATCTGGCATCGCTTACTTCGTGCCCTTCACCCCCGGTGGTTTGCACGATATCTCTTCCCAGATCACGGGAAGTACCGCTAGTTTTAACCAGGTCGATGTGGCGACCAGTAGCAACGATCCTCACTCGGGTCGCGCTAGTGGCAAGGTTGCCGGTTATCTGTTCGATTTGAGGGCTAAGTATTTCGAGTGGATTGGCACCACGGTCTTTGGCGTAGCGGCCATATTCGCTGTGGCCTTGCCCAATAGGCATAGCGATGACATTTGGCATAATGGCCGGATAAACAAACACCGGAGCACGGACCTGCCCTTGCGGTGACTCTATATCAACTAGGTCGCCTTCAATTAATCCAAGCTCGTCAGCGGTGGTTGGATTGATTTCCACCCAAGTTCCGTAGACAACACTGGTCATGGGATCGGGTCGCTCCTGCATCCAAGGTAGATTCGCACCTCGACCATCGTGAAAGTTGGGCGATAGATAAGGGTGGAGGATAAAGGGGTAATCCTGTTCAGAGCCTGAAAATTCGGGAGCCGCTACACTGACACCGTCTATGACGCTTTGGTCTGGCGTAAAACTAGTGCTGCCGTTTGTGGTCTCTCCCCACACCCCAGCCTTGAGTAAGGCTGTCCAGAACTCATCGAAGCCCTGTGCCAAAGTCTGTGTATCACCTCTTTCATAGATACGACGCCAACCAGCTTTTATACATTCCTCCATGCTGGTCCACGGGATTGTGCTACTCATACCGATCTTATTTGCCAGTCCCAAGATGATGTCACCAGTTGCTCGAGTATTATAGAGAGGAGAAACTACCGGTTGGGAAACCGCGCCCACTGGAAAACCAACGCCTGCCTCGGGAAAGTGATCACCCCAACTTTCGAGGTAACTATTACTTGGCAAGATTAAGTCCGCGAGTACTGTCGTTTCATCGAAGAAACTGGACGTACTTACAACCAATGGTATCTCAGCCAGTGCCTCCCTGAATTCGGCAGCCGCCGGCAAAGTAAACACCGGGTTAGTGCCATTAATTATTAAGACATCAATTTCGCCCTGGTGAGCTGCTTCTATCAGCTCAAGCATATTTCGATAACTGGCCTGATGAGGTCGAGATACTGTTCCGGCTGGTAGCGGATTGAACAACAAGCCGCCTTCCCTTCCCACATTGCCAGCTAAATAATTAAGCACGTTCACAGCAACCAGTGTGTCAACGCCATTACTGTGATTCGCGGCAGCACCACCGCCAATAGCGAGGCTGGGTTGGGTTTCCGTAAAATCGTCAGCCAGGCGAGTTATGGTGCTCTCTGGGATTCCTGTTTGTTCGGCTGCCTGACTTGGGGAGTAATCTGAAAGGGCGGCCGACCAGTCAGCACGATCAACTCCCTGGTAGTTCCCTTGGGAGACTATATGATTAGCCATGCCTAGCGCCAAAATGCCTTCTGTTCCGGGTATTGCAGCAATCCATTCGTCTGCGGCAGCACCGCTGGCTGACATTCTTGGTTCTATTTGAACAAATCGGCCCCTTGCCTCCGCCTGACGCTGGCGGCTTGTTCCGAATCCAATGCTATGGTGCACTGGAGAAATCCAGTTTGTGAGGTAATCGGCGCCNAATGACAACAATAAATTGGTGTTTTGTAAATCATAATAAGGCAGGTGATCCTGACCAAAGAATTTTTGGTTAGCTGCGTACAAAGTATGTGGGTGATCGAAATCGTAATGATGCAGGCGATTAGATCCGAGTTGCCGCATGAAACTTTCAATCAATTGGGCTAAATGGCCATTAACGCCTTCGGTTAAAAAGGAGACNCTGTTGCCCCGGCGAGCNGCCCTTAANAGNTCCAGCCTANCAGCAAGCTGGTCTAGGCCGTTTTCCCAGGTGATTTGCTCAAATGACATTGANCCNCGGTCCCCGGNCTGCACCAATGGCTCAGTTATCCGATCNGGATTNTACAAGACTTGCAACCCGGCCTGACCCATACCACAAAGCCGCCCCTGGTTTACNGGATGNGAAGGNTTGCCTTCTATNTTTTTCGCACGGCCCTCNCGAGTTCGTACGGATATACCNCAACCCGCAGAGCACATNGAGCAAACGGANTTGTACCAAGTGGCNATTCCGCTACTGAAGTCTTCAGGNGCCACAACATAAGGAATTAAATACTCAGTCGGGTCCTTTTTGGATTCTCTCANCATGAATCCAGCACCAGCGCCNACACCGCCAGCGCCAACCAGTTTAAGNAATTCTCTACGATCTATGTTTGGCATTNCGCTCTTCTTTAATTACTTATGACAGGTCCAGCAATCGGTTCCGTTCTCTACTTCATTTTCTCTATGGCAGCCGAGACAAAGACGCATTTCCCAAGTATGGTCATACTGAGCCGTCCCATCGATANNCCTTCTTGCCAACCTGANTNTGTCCATAGTTTCAACCGCTCCATGGCAGGTCTGACATTCAATTTCTGCCAATACGTGGCGTTTATGTGTGAAGTGAACGAAGTCCGGCAGNTCATGAACCTTTATCCAGGGAATAGGCTCNCTATTCTCCCAGTAACTCATNAGGAGCCGTATCTGGGGTTGCTCTGTCGCGANCTCGTTATGACAACCTATACATTTCGAAACGCTTGGGACTCCCGCCGACGGCGAGCGGTCCGCNTGAGTATGGCAATACANACAAGGNATTTCGTTCTCACCAGCGTGGATTTNATGACTGAATGCAATCGGTTGCTCCGGGCTGGTATCCGAATAAAATGTCGCATTCGNCCAATAGCCCANCCCTAATCCAATGACNGCAACAAGCACNAGCATAGCCGCAGGCCTAAGTACTCTTAGTGCCGGGACAATGGAAATCTTCATCTACTGTGTACTCCGTTTAAGTATTCCCAGGGAAGCCCCAAAACTTTCACCGAACTCGTGAATAGAATTCGATGTTTCCGAATTCTTCGTCGCCTTTAAATAGGTGTCTGCCATCTTGTGAATCACCTGGTAGAAATAGATATTAATATCATCGATAGTTGTATCCTTGATCCAAAGATCGATGGCAGCAGTGGTCTTGTTTTTGCTATCCCACACTGAAAGCATCATGGACTCACACAAAATAGGTCCACTTTCTTGGCCNTCAGAGGCTTCCCACTCAATTCGNGTCGGAACATTGTCTTCGTCCAAATCGACAATCATTTTNATTTCTGCTTTTCTTGACATGTTTGTTTTCGCTTCCGTTGATGCTGCCTGAGTGNGTCCAGATTCCTAAAACCAATATACAAATGTAAATAGAAACAACCAGACCACATCCACAAAGTGCCAATACCAGCTNGCTGCCTCAAAGCCGAAATGATTTTCCGGAGAGAAGTGTCCACGTAGACAGCGCAGCAATATGACAAAGAGCATTATTGTTCCCATGGTCACATGAGCACCATGAAACCCGGTTAACATGAAGAAGGTAGAGCCGTAAATGCCGGATCCCAGTGTCAGCCCCAACTCGTTGTAGGCTTCCATGTATTCAACCACCTGAAGGGTCAGAAACGATATTCCTAGCGCGACTGTTAACCCCAACCAAATTGCCAGTGGCAGTCTCTGGTTTTTTTTCAAAGCCCAATGGGCAAAAGTAACCGTTACACTGCTGGTAACCAGGATACAAGTATTGATGAAGGGCAGACCCCATGCTTCCATCGCCTCAGTAGTTGTGCCACCAGGAGTCATAAAAAGCGGCCAAGTATCGGCGAAGTCAGGCCACAACAGCACATGCGTTTCAAGATTAGTGCCGGCTCCCGCCAGCCATGGCACAGTGATTAAGCGCGCATAAAAAAGTGCACCGAAGAAAGCGGCGAAGAACATAATTTCAGAGACTATGAACCAGGCCATGCCCATACGAAAGGATCGATCGAGCAATTTGCTATTCATCCCCCCCACAGATTCGCTGATCACTGTCCGAAACCAACCAAAAAACATGTAGGCAATGAGAGCCAGTCCGATATAAAAAATCGGCGCTCCAAAGCTTGCCTCAGTTTCAACTTTATCAGTACTTTGCTGTATGAAATGAACTGCGCCAAAGGCTAGAACTGCAAGTGCAAAAGAGCCGATAATTGGCCAGCGGCTTGAATGCGGGACGTAATAACGAGGTGCTTCCATCATGGTTGGTGGCTCGCAATCGCCAAACTCGAGCGTTCAAGTTCTGGCGCGTTAAATAAAGAGTAGGATAAGGTTAAGGTATTGATCTCTTCCGGCAACTCTTCGTCGATATAAAACCTAACAGCCATCTGTTGGTCTTCGCCGGCTTCCAGAAATTGTTCCGTAAAGCAAAAACATTCGATTTTATGCAGATACCTAGATGCATTGACCGGAGACACACTAGGCACTGCTTGTCCGGTAACCCCCTGGGCGGAGTGATTACGGGCATAATAGGAAGTCAGGTTAACCTCACCCACTCGAACCCTCAGCTGATGTTCTGTCGGCCGGAATTCCCAGGGCATGCCACGAGCAACCTGGGCTAGGAACTGAATGGTCACTTCTCGCTCAGACTCTTGCATGATAGCTGCGGGTTCAACAGCTACGATGCTAGAGGTTTTCCCGGTGATCCCGGTAACTTCGCAGAAAATTTCGTAAAGCGGGACAAG
>NZNL01000028.1 GCA_002694855.1 Gammaproteobacteria bacterium | reverse complement strand
CGTACTGCCGAAAAACGTATGGATTCACTTTCATGGTGTGATTCTAAACAGTCAGTTTACCGAGTACAACAGCCTCTGAGGCACCCGTCACGGAAGGGAGATTGCCCGGGATTCCCTTCAGATGTGCCGCCCCCAACATGGCAAAACCCAACGCTTCCTTCATGAAAGGATCGAAGCCGAGCTCATGAGAAGTGAGAATGGAAACAGAAGAAAATTCAGTTTCTAATTGACGCATCACAGATTTGTGGTAAACACCTCCGCCTGAGATTATGATTTGTTTAACGGTTTCAAACGGAAGGAACTCTCGGCAATTTACTGCCACGCTCCGAGCGGTAAAAAGGGATAGTGTTGCCAGAATATCATTCACTCTCCAACTGTTCATATCAGGTAGTTGTTCCGAGATCCAATTAGCACCAAACTCATCTCTGCCAGTGGATTTGGGTGGTGGTGCTGTTATGAAGGAGTGACTGAGCCATCCCTCCACTGATTCCTCGCGAGCAGTACCAATCTGAGCCATGGCACCGTCCTTATCAAAATTATTCCCCGTCAGAGCTTTTGACGTTTCATCCAACAGTGCCATGCCGGGTCCCGTGTCGAAGCCAAGGATCAACTCATCTGAAGTTTTGGGAGGAAGGTAAGTAACATTGGCAACGCCGCCCAGGTTCAGGCAGACAACGGCCTCCTCGGGGCGCTGGAATAGCCATTTGTCCACTATTGGAATGAGGGGAGCGCCGGTACCTCCCGCGGTAATGTCGGCGGTACGGAAATCTGAGATCACCGGCACATCGAGAGCTTGAGCCAAAAATGACGGTTCCCCAATCTGGAGAGTCGACTCACCACTGACATGATGAACGGTCTGTCCGTGCATAGCAACGGCATCTATGTCATTTAGTCCGTGCCTTTTCAAAAACCTGGTTGTCTCATTTGCCATGAAACGACCCAATGAATCATCTGTTTCGGCAATCATTTTTTCATCAAGCTCTAGGCAAATTTCAACATCGGTTCGCATTTTTTCGCTGTAAGGGGCTGAGCCTGTTTCCAAAACATTTATTTCCGCAGATTTCTCTCCAAACTCTACCTCTGCCACACAGATGTCCAACCCGTCCATGGAGGTACCTGTCATGAGTCCGACCATGGTGAGACGCTGTTTTTTGCGGAGGATATTCAGATCAACCGACATTTAGTCGTCTTTCGGTATGACTATTTTGTTTCGATGACAAATCGTAGGAAACCGCCATTATCATCCAACGTCTGTCTGGCTGTGTCGTAATCACACTTCTGGTGGTGCATAACGATGGCTGTTTTCACCTCTTTCCCGGCATCCATGAGCAAATTGTTTGCTGAATCATAGTCCAGGCCTGTTAGCTGGGAGATAATACGGTTACCTCTGTCCACCAGCTTTTCATTCACAGCTTTGAGGTCCACCATGAGGTTGCCGTAAACTTTGCCGAGCCGTACCATAGTGGCCGTTGATATCATATTGAGTATCATTTTTGTGGCGGTGCCCGATTTCATTCGGGTAGAACCTGTAATAACCTCCTGGCCCACATCCACAGCTATGAGAACGTCCACATCAATTTCCACAAGAGGCGAAAGATTGCATATCAGAAAAACAGTAGAAGATCCCTTGGTTTTCGCATATTGCAGGGCATGGAGCACATAGGTTGTTGTTCCACTGCTGGCAATGCCAATGACCACATCCCCTTCACAAACGCCGATTGATTTCAGGTCCCGTTCCGCATCTTCCGGTTTGTCTTCAGCACCTTCAATGGATTGCCTTAAAGCTTCTTCTCCCCCAGCAATAACGCCCTGGAAAAAGTCAGGCGGTGCCGAAAATGTAGGTGGACATTCAGCAGCATCCAATACACCCAAACGACCACTCGTACCAGCACCTACATAAATAACATGATGCCCACCCCTGATGGCATCCACTGCCAGATTCACCACCTCTTCCAACTGAGGAAGCACTTCACGGACAGCCTCCGACACTGTGCTGTCTTCCCTGTTGATGATTTCCAGAATTTCAGCCACTGACTTGGAATCGAGATCCATGGAGGAAGGATTTTGCTGCTCCGTTGCCAGAGACGATCTGTTCAGTCTTTCAGCCATTATTCAACACGGTCATCTTATCTTGAAAAAGTTAATCACCCTTCACTGTCTCAATGAAGTGTATTCCATTCCCCGCTGAACAGCCCTTTACTCAACTGATTTTGTGTAAATTGTCCATATGTTAGAAACTTCTGTCGCAATCATTGGCCTGGCTCTATCTGCATTTTTCTCAGCCACTGAAATTGCATTTCATCAGGCAAATCCTCTCCAACTGGCAGTCTGGCGCGAGCGAGGATACAGAACCGTAAACCTTACTGAGCAATTTCTGGGCAAACCGGACAGATACTTAATTACTGTCCTAATTGGGACAAATCTGGCAAATGTTTTAACCTCATCTTACGCCACTATTTCACTCCTGCGCTTGGGTCTGCCGCAATTGTGGATCGTTATAACAATATCAGCTGTTATCCTAGTGTTCGGTGAAATATTACCAAAAAGTTTTTCCAGGGAACGGGCCAATTCAATGGCTGTCTTCAACACGCCATTTCTTAGGACATCGGAGATTCTCTTCACTCCTATTGTCTGGCTTGCTCGGAGCTACGCATCCCTGTTTCCTGAAGGCAAAGAAAAGTCATCCACACACTTTTTGAATAGAAATGAATTGAAGATTCTGTTTGATGAAATGGAAGTAAGTGAAGAGTTGGAAGCGGAAGAAAAAGAGGTGATTACAAATATTTTTGATTTCGGTTCACAACCGGTCCGAGTAGCCATGACACCCCGCGCCGACATGATAGGCCCGCATGAAAACGCCTCTTTTGAAGATGCCGTTCAGCTTATGTCTTCCACCGGCCTCTCCAAACTTGTTCTCTACAGGGATTCTCTCGATCATATCCGGGGAATCATTTTTCTTCATGACCTTTTCTCAGAGCCTAAATCTCTCCTTGAAATTGCTCACCGACCGCTCTTTATCAGCGAAACGATGGCGTCCAGCGAAGCACTCCGGGAATTAAGGCGATACCAGTCAACGTTAGCCATTGTTGTAGGGGTCAATGGAAAGACCTCCGGCCTGGTTACGGTTGAAGACCTCATCGAAGAGCTCTTTGGTGAATTCGAAGATGTGTTTGATCAGGAGACGAAACTGGTATCTCGCCTCAGCGATGGAAGTTTTGTTATGGACGGTCGCATGGATCTGGAAGAACTTGAATCGGAATNCGGCGTCAGNNTGCCNAAAGGAAATTATGANACAATNGGNGGTTTNGTCATCCANNGNCTGGGAAGAATTCCTACGTCCGGGGAAAAATTAGAGTCAGCCGGTTNCAGAATAAGAATCCTTCGTTCCACTCCAAGTCAGNTCGAGCGAATTCATATAAGAAAAAAATGNGGTTAGATTAAGGGTCTCGTCCCCACAGCCTCACAGCTACAAAAGCCGCCGCAACACCCAACAAAATAGCCACCCCCACCGGCAGGTAACTCACAAGAGAATAACCGAAAACAAGACTGATAACCCCTGTGGTTAAAGCATAAGGCAACTGAGTCTTAACGTGATCAACATGGTCCGAGCCGGAAGCAATTGAAGAAAGTATTGTTGTGTCAGATAGGGGTGAACAGTGGTCACCAAATACACATCCCGAGAGAACGCTGGCAAAAGTTGCAAGATAGATGGGTTCACCAACAAGAGAATTGGGGTCTCCTCCCAAAAGGTTGAAAGCCAACGGTACAGCGATGGGAACGAGAATAGGCATAGTTCCCCAAGAGGTACCTGTACAAAAACTGACCACAGCCGCGGTTAAAAAAGTGACCGGCGGCAAAAGGGCCGGAGTGAGAAAACCTTCAGTTAAACTTATGATATAATCAGCCGTCTTAACTTCCCTGCAGATATCTCCCAGCGTCCAGGCCAAAACCAAGATCATGAAAGCCATAAGCATTGACTTGGCTCCCTTTACCCAAAACTCCAGGCTTTCCCTTAAAGTGAGAAGGTTTCTTCCATAAGAAAGAAAAATGGCCACAAATCCCGCTATAAAAGAGCCCCACATTAGGGCCCGGTATGGATCGGAGGAGCCGATGATATTTCTGATGGAATGATCGTCACCGGGTGCCAGTGCGTCCGTCCCAGTCTTGTACAGTCCGATGACAATTATGACAACAAGCAAAAGAACCGGCACCATGGCGTTTGTCCAGTGTGAAGTACCTGACTTCAATCCCCCATCCTGGGACAGTTCTGTATCTGTGAGAGGCTGTGCACCATCAGCCAGAACCTTCCCATCATTGAGAGCACGACGCTCCGCTTTCAGCATGTTGCTATAATCACGGCCTGACCAGATCAAGAAACCCATGAATGCGATGGTGAGAATGCAATAGAAAGAGTACGGAATGGAATTGAGGAACGTAATGTAAGGATTCTCCACAATACCGTATTCTTTATAGGGTGTTTCCAATAGCGACATCTGAAAAACAGACCATGTGCTGATAACAGCAAGACTCGCCACCGGTGCTGCGGTGGAATCGACGAGGTAAGCAAGTTTCTCCCGGGAAACCTTGAGTTTATCGGTGAACGGCCGCATCATGTTTCCGACGAAAAGAGTGTTGGCATAGTCGTCAAAGAAAATGACCACTCCCATGAGCATAGTTGCCATTTGACTTCGCTTTCGTGTATTGGCATACTGTGAAGCACTTTTTACCACTCCTCCCATTCCGCCGTTTGCACTGACCACACCGATGACACCGCCGAAACCGAGGGTAAACAGCAGTATAGCCGCCTGATCAGTATCAGTGACGGAATTCACAATGTGAGTATCAATGGTCTTCAGAAGCCCTTCCACGGGGTTATATCCCATGAGCATGGTGGCGCCGATCCAAACACCACAAAACAGTGAAAGGATCACTTCCCTTGTAATGAGTGCCATGGAAATGGCAAACAACGGAGGTATAAGGGAGGAAAAAGAAACCTGGAAGTCTGTCACATTGCCCGTGGGAACCAACAATTCCCACACCACAAGTGCGATAAATGCAACGATAAGAGAAATTTTTCGAGTCTGTCCGTTCACAAAGGGGGTCAATATAGGGGGTGAATTACCAGAAGAAAAGTGATTTTTCCTCCCTTTTTCATATTGCCCTGAGTAACTTGACTGAGCGATGAAAAGGATCGATTTCTACGTCATTCATCAATTCCTGTCCCTTCTGGGCGTCGCAATTTTCGGGTTTCTTATCATCTTTGTTGTCGTGGACACCGTTGAAAATATGGACAAGTTCATCGATGCGGAAGTCCCCGGTAATATTATTTTTTCGTATTATATCCATTCCTTGCCATGGTTTATTAGTATCGGCCTGCCCATGGCGGTCCTTGTTTCTACCATCTTCACAGTGGGTCTTCTCTCAAGAAGAAATGAACTCACAGCCATGAAGGCCTCCGGCGTTTCACTATACAGGATTGCCGCTCCCCTTATCATATGCTCTATAATTATCAGCTTAGCTTCCTTCTTTTTTGATGATCGTATCGTGACAACCGGAAATCAAAAACGGCGTGAAATCGAAAAGGAGTACTTGATTAAGTCTCGTGGCAAACGGTATTCAACAAAAAAACGTGACATCTTTCTGAGAAAATCCGACGATTTTCACATCGCTATCGATCGATATACACCAAAAACTCTGAAGGCTGCCGGTGTTGTGATTCACTTTATGAAAGAAGGGAAACTTACACAGCGGATAGATACAAACAGAATGACCTGGCTTCCCCAAGATGAAAAGTGGAGACTGGAAACATACGCCATTCGCGAATTTCACCCTGACGGCTTCGAAACCGCAGTTCATTTCTCCCGGAGCGATACGGTGCTAGCCATAAACTTCAGCCCGGAAGATCTGACAAGACAGGCAACCTCCCCCCAGGAAAAGAACTATAGCAATCTAAAAACATTTATCGCAGAGTTAAATGAGAGCGGTGTGGACACGACCCGCTGGGAGGTAAATCTTTACGGCAAGATTTCTTTCGCTTTCACCAATGTGATTGTTGTTCTCTTTGCATTTCCTCTTGTGGCATTTAAACCACGCACAGGTCTCGCCTTTGGTGCCGGGATGAGCGTATTTGTGATCTTCGGTTACTACGCCTTTATTCGGTTCGGGCAGACGCTTGGCTACAAGGGGATACTTGAGCCGGCTCTGTCGGCGTGGATCGGCAATATTATCTTTTGTCTGGGAGGAATTATACTGCTGATGCGGGCCAGAAAATAGCTACTGGCTGGGAGGGGCCTTATCCTTGCGACTCTTAAAACTGGTGATGGCCACACCGAAGGAAAAAGAAAACCCTTTCATACTGTGAATCCAAGTACCGTTCCGGAAAGAAAGAGCATAATCAAATATAATAGGTCCTGCATGGAAACCACCGCCAAATCCAAGTTCTTTAACAAATCTTCCTCCATACATGTATCCTAACCTTAGAGGGAAAGCTTTGAATCGATTGAACTGAAGCCCCGTTGACAGCTTCCACCCCTGATGAACTCCAAATCTATCCTCAGAACCGGCTACGAGATCGCTTGCAATAATTAAATCCTGATCCAAACGCTTTGATACTCCTATTCTAAGAAGTCCGGGATAACGCATTTTGAACTTTCGTTGCTGTCCGTTTTCAAGCGTATCTTTAATAATATATTTTTTTTCTTTGAAAAGGTCACTCCACTGGCCATTACTTAGTTTATTTATTGTAATGGAGTCTGCCTCTATCTCGTAAATCAGACCATCACCTTTAGATACTACACTAGCACCCCATTCGTCTCCCTCTTGGACAATTCCCGGTAAACTGTTGATCAATAATTCAGGAACTTGAAATGCCGACGGCCCATTCCATTCTATTGTTCCAAATGCATTGATAAATGAAAAACCTACTCGCATGCCGTTGAACTCTTTGCTGATAAAACCCAGATCCATTGCCACGCCACTTCCACCAATTCCTTGACGAAGGAAATAGCGTGCATGAAGATTAAAGTCGGTCGGTGTTGTTGTAAATTCTGTAAAGCTGGAATCTGGATCGATTCCCGTGTAAACAAGACCGTTAAGGTACTTTAGAGACACTCCCCATGAAAAATCTTTCATTGGAACAGCAAATGAAAACGCATGTTCTGACACAAGCATACTTTCCCGATTGTATTCAAGATCAATGGGGGCACCAACTTCGTTACCTTCCAAAAGCAGTTGAACTAATCCTTCAGGAAGAACCAAATCAAAAACACCAACCAAATCGTTGGTAATTGCCATATTCCCCGAAGCGTAGCTCAATAAAGGAGCAACGTGGGCATCTCCAAAAATTCGAAATCCGTCCCTCAATTGATCATAAAGCTGATTTTTCCCTTTTTTCCCTTGTGCTTCCAGATCCTTGCCGCTGAATGCCGCCAAGTTTTCCATAGAAAAGAAATTGTTACCGATTCCAAAATTCACAGTTGCCAATTGCCACATAAATGGTTTATCATGCTGAAAGGCAAGATTTGCCGGGTTTACTCCAACAGCATGAACCCCATCAGCCAGCGTTGTGTAAGCACCTCCAAGACTCACCATTACTGGGTCACGCTTGATCTGTCCTAAACCAAAGGTTTGAATAACAAATAAAAGAAGAGTTATTCGAGCAATTCTCAATATTCTCTCCCATTAGAAGCTCTTT
>NZNL01000027.1 GCA_002694855.1 Gammaproteobacteria bacterium | reverse complement strand
CTCAATTGGCCAAACAGAAGACGTGACCTTCAGTCGTGACATTGCACCGATTCTGCAGCAGAGGTGTCAGGATTGTCACAGACCAGGGCAGATGGGACCGATGTCACTCGTAACCTATGAGGAAGTTCGACCCTGGGCTCCTTTGATCAAAACAAAAGTTGTCACGCGAACGATGCCACCGTGGCATCTTGACAAGACAGTCGGCATTCAGGAATTTGAAAATGACGTCTCGCTAACAAATGCAGAGATTGACAAAATAGTTCGTTGGGTCGATGCCGGTGCACCACGTGGCAATCTCGAGGATATGCCTGCAGCTATGGACTGGCCCCAGGATGAGCTCTGGCGTATGGCTGAACGCTACGGTCGTGAACCTGATCTAATCATTAAATCTACACCTTGGACCGTGAGTGCACAGGGGCAAGACCAGTGGTGGACGCCGATCATCGACACTGGTCTTACCGAAGACCGTTGGGTGACTGGTATGGAAGTACGGCCAAATATGAAGGGTCGTCGCGTAACACATCACGCCGTAATATATCTGCAGCAGAGGGAGGAACCGGGAGATTTTGAACCCGTTGTAGACGTCCCTGGCCGTGGCAGTTATCTGACCGAATTTGCTGTCGGCAAGATTGGCGACGTGTTTCGCGAGAATACCGGGAAACTCATGAAGGTCGGATCACGTATAGCCTTCGACAACCATTACCACTCGGTNGGCGAAGAGATAACATCACAAACAGAACTGGNAATCTGGTTCCACCCTAAGGGATATGTACCGAAGTATCGTGTTTACTCCAACGCGCTAGGCGTGCAGCAAGCAATGACCACGCTGGACATTCCNCCCGGCAAAGTGACCACGCATCATGCTTATATACCACTGAGAGCACAGGCGAGGATCGAGAATTACCAGCCACACATGCATATCCGAGGCAAGGCGATGTCAATGGAAGCGATTCTTCCCAANGGACAGGTACAGATGCTGAACCATGTGGNTAATTTTGACTTCAACTGGCATGTGAATTACGTTTACACTGACGATTCAGCGCCCGTGCTACCTGCCGGCACAATCCTTCATATTACTGCATGGCATGACAATAGCATCGACAACCGCGCGAATCCGGACCCAACTCAGTGGGTGGGCTGGGGTCAGCGCAGCTTCGACGAAATGTATCACGCTCATGTGAACATGACGTATTTAAACGACGAGGACTACGAGCAGATTATCGCCGATAGAAGAGCCCTGCAACGATAGGGCCAACAGGAGACGAAGGCATTAAATTTCTGGAGCAATGGCCACAAAGAAATTTAGTGCCTCCATTCCAGCCTTTTATGGAAAGGAGAGTAGTAACCTAACGCTAGTACTCTGTCCATTTAATCTTCATGGGTTTAGGATCAATTTTTGTACCCGCCAGTTGTTCATGTCTGCCACATACAATACATCTTCCTGTGAACAATCCAGCCCGTGAATCCAGTTAAACTGGCCGTCTCGGCGTCCAGACTTACCTAGCCAGCCAAGAATCGTGCCATCAGTACTTATCTTGTAAATACGACCGGGTTCATTATCCGCCACGTACAGATACTGCGGTGTCGAATTACTAATACACATTGCCCAGGGTTGTGTTTCGCGGACCTGCCGGTTGGGATTGCGTGCCGCAAAAGGTGGCTGATAGTCTGGCGGATAAGGTAAGTCCAGTGTAATTATCCTCTGGAAATTGCCATCAGTGTCAAACACCTGAATTCGGCGGTTACTGCGATCCGCAACATAAATGTTATCGTTACGATCAATCTGCATAGCGTGGGGAAGGTTGAACTGACCAATGTTTGAACCAAAGGAACCCCAGCCCATCAAAAAATTACCGTCACGATCGAACTTGGCCATACGGGAATTAACATAGCCGTCACTGATATAAATGTTTTCATCGCTATCCCAAGAAACATCAGTAGGACCTCCTAGATAACCACCAAATGCCCTCGCTTCCTCCTGGGTGGCTAGCTCCACATCCCCGTGGTAGCCCTCCTCACGCCGACCCAAATTCATGAGTACGTAACCCTCGGGGTCGAACTGGATAACCGTGTTAGCCGCTTTATCTACGACCCAAAGATTATCATATTGATCAAACCGGACCTGGTGAGCATAGGCGATACCGTATACACCCTTACCAATTTCTCGGAGAAAGCGGCCGGCACCATCGAACTCCAAAAGCTGGGTAGTAGAATTCGACCAGATAGGCCCAGCATTTGCGCTCCCCGGATGATTTAACACAACGATGTTTCCTTTGGAATTCACCGCTACACCCAGTACTTCACCAAGATTCATATCCGGTGAGTACTTCAGAAAATTGGGAACAGTCTCAAAAGGAATCTCAAGTACGGATTGCTGGGCTAACACAGGAGACATTGTAAATAGCATCAGTAGGATTTTTAGCATTCGCATAATGGCTTACCTCCAAGATTGAGCTGGACAAGGAAAACGCTTTTCCTCGTCGAGTCAGGGAATTTTATTCTTATTTACCGGTTTCAAAAAAATTAGCAGAGCACCCTTATAAAGCAAGCATCACCAACCCGGCTATAACTAGCCTCGATGCAAATAATTTGGTTAAGTGCTTAGTCATGCGAAATTGTCAAATCTAGTACTTAATCAATAGAGGGTAAAAAGCAGGACCAGTTACAAAATTTGTATTTTGCTTTGCTCCCGCTGTTTACGGATGGACTAGTTTATTGCTTCCAATACTTCCCGGGTTAAGCCCCAACGGTCAAACCCTTGTCGCCCATAGTCGAGGCCACGGCGAACAATCACCATATCGTGGGAAGGTACAATAATGGAAAACTGACCACGGTTGCCGGAAGTAGAATAGGCATCCTTTGGCACGTCGTCTCTTCCCTCTGGCACCANCCACCACTGACCNCCATATATGCTACCAATACTTTTTGTTGCAGGGGCAGGTGTGCGAACGAAATCAATCCATTCTTCGGAAANCAACCGTTCACCATTCCATATACCGTTACCNAGGTATAACAANCCGAAACGAGCCAGGTCCCTCGCATTAGTATAAATCTGACTACTCATCACGAAGTCACCAAACCGATCCGTGCTGACAAGAGTGTTCCGCATACCAATTTTGTCAAGCAGCGCTTTACGTGGGAACTCTGCATACGCCTTTTCGCCACCCAAAGCCAGCTTCATGGCGTATACGCCGAGCAGCGTGTCATAATTTTCNTAGTCCCAATACGTGCCAGGTTCGCGTATCAACGCTCGGCTTCTAGCTCCTACAACTGAACTTGATCCCGCCCAGTAAGACATTCCTGAGCCAGTAGCATACTCTAGNCCGCGGTTGTCCACAGTTTCCAATCCACTGGACATATTAAGCACATGACGAAGTGTAATCTCATTGCGTGGATCGGTCTCCGGTGAGCGGGCATTAGGATACCAATCAAAACCGAGTGGCTCATCGAGAGCTAACCTGCCTTCATCTACCAGCATGCCNATAAGAGTGGAAGCAATGCTCTTGGCAGTAGACCAAGTACGAGTACGCGTAGTCACATCGAAGCCCGGCGCATAACGCTCGTGAATGATCTGGCCGTTATAGACCACTACAAGACTCAACGTGACCTGCTCTGGAGACTCGCGGTCAAAGGCCCAATTCGAAGCCGCCAAAAGTTTCTCTTCATCCACATTAGCGGGAAGACCAGTGCTCTCGATAAGATCACCATCTGGCCAGGGAATTTGCGCAGGATCACCGGGCGGATACGGCAGAGTCAATTCAGGTAACCGATCGATATCTTCCAGTGATTGGTCCGGGGGTAAAATCACGCAACCGATTCCCTCCCTGAATGCAGCTCGCATTACGGGTACCGCCCCCGGCGCGCCGATGGCCACGGCGCGGCGATCCCAGTTTACCTCGTAATCTCCTCCTTCAGAGGTGCCGATCGGCTCACGGAAAAAGGCAAGTTCCTGTTCGAAGANCTGCTCGAGCGAACGGTTGGAGGTAAACAGCCCATTACACATAAAAATTGCTTGCTGACCCCGCCGGACCATGTCCCGCTGATGCTGCCAGTAATCGTAAGTTTCCTCCTGTTGGGCGACCGCTAAAATCGGTATCAGGAGCATTATATTTAATATCGTTATTATGAGGCGCTTCATAGGAGGGCCCTCCTTTTTTGGTATCCAGAGCATAAAAGCTATCTTGACATAAGTCTACGTCAAAAAAGTAGTAACANGCGCTTTACGGTGAAACGTATCACCAGGCGCCAGCACTGCATAACTCTATTGAACCTATTTCGAATTGCTGTCGTGGGGAAAATGCATCCACCCGGTGATAATATATTTCTTACCNGTGTTCAACACATCTCCAGTATGTGAATGAGTCCATTCCGCTGGCCAGATGAGTGTCNTCCCTTTTGTTGGTTGCACTTTCAGGTTCTGATGCGCAAAGGTGGTACAACCACCGTCAATCACATCGTTTAAGTAGGTCATCCAAACAAGTACTCGGAAGGAGTTCACGATCGAGGTTCGTTCCGTGTGTTCCTGTTTGAAATGGCCGCCTGAAAGGTATCTCTGAATGTTGAAGGAACTTAAGTCCACGCGTGGCAATATGGATGCCAAGAAAGGAAACTGCTTTAGATAATCTTTGTGGAAATCGTACAAAACATCTATATAGGTCTTAACTGATTCGTACTCTGGCTTTTTGAGATCTCTCGGGTGTATGGTGACATCGGTAGAGTTTTTAGTCTCAACGTTGACCCCACCTGCCGATGCCCCGGGCTCGTGTTTCTCCTGATGATTCTCGAAAAACTCGATTAGAGCATCACAAATGGATTCCTGTTCGATTTGCCAAGACCCTATAAAATGCGGACTCGATCCTTCAATTTCTATTCGTTTCATACAGTTGGCCCGTGCTTTATTGATACGCCTTCTTTACTATCAAATGAAATGATTCCAAAACCTTCTTGCTTCATTTGCAACCCTGCCTCCAGCCTACCAAGTGCGCATACGGCATTTCCCTTAAAGGCAAGCACGTCTTCACTATCTGGTTGAATTTCTAAGGCAGCGTCGTAGGCGTGAATTGCTTCACTGAATTTTTTGAAGTAGAGCAAGATATCGCCCAAGTTTACATTAAGCCTGAACCTAAGATCCTTATCTGAAAGGCCGGGCCTATGATTCTCTAATTCCAATGCTTTTGAGAAGTCTCTAAAAGCCCCTGTATAGTCTCCAAGCTTTTTTTCAACAAGCCCGCGGTTACTAAAGGCCAGTGAATTTTCTGGGTTTAACTGGACCGCGCTAGTGTAACTCTTCTTCGCATCCTCATAACGATGTAAATCTTCCAGCAGGNTACCCCTGTTATTATATGCTTCGAAGTAACCCACCTTTAAATTTATCGCTTGGTTATACTCATGTAGTGCCTTGTCTAAATCGCCCTCTATTCGAAGCGATTTTGCATAGTTGAAATGAATGAAGGCAACATTAGGAGAGATATTGGTGGCTTTCTCCAGATGTTCAAGTGCTGCTTCATGCTGATCAAGTTCTTGCAACGTGACGCCAAGATTATTTCTGGCTTCTACGTAATCGGGATCGGCTTTAACTGCTTGCTTGAACCTTTGNAGAGCCTCTTCCTGATTCCCACGTTTCTTGATAATAAGCCCTAGATTGTTATATGAATCCGCATATCCTGGTTCGANCCGTATAGCTTGTTTGTANGCNTTTATCGCTTCTGACTCGCGGCTCTGGCAATTAAGNACNACTCCTAGCATATTNNGAACNAANCCTGATTCCGGATAACGATNNANCANCTGCNGGCANAACTTCTTCGNCNCCNGNATAATTCCCTGCGTCATAGAGATTATAAAGAGAATCGGTTTCTGCCTTGGATGGGTTTCTTAAATCTATATTTGCCATAACCGAAACACATTTAAATCGGGAATAGCAAGAATAAAATCCTTACTCTAACCAGTCCAGAACTGATACTTATCTAACTTCAACTGTCACTTCAGCAGATCGAGTATAAGCGCCGTCATCAGCGTAAGCCCGCAACACGTAAGTACCAGGTTGGCTAAAAGTTGCTGTAGTCATCGTTTCCTCTCCGGTTGCAGTCAACGCTGTAACCGATGAGTCAAAATGCACTTGGCCTGGCGCGCGGTACATTATCCAGGTAAGCGCCAAACCAGTTTCGTCGGCAGCGATGTAATTGACCACACTCTGAGATTTGGGAGAATTTCGGCCAATACCACCACCAACTGTTGGAAGATTATTTGGAAGGGATTCCATCACTGTCCGTCGCCCCCGCTCATAAGGTCCTGGGAGTCCGTCATCGCTTGCGAAAGCACGCAGCGTCAGTGGTCGCCCAATATTAGCCGAGAGCTGACCTTCTACACCAACCATACGGACAGCCGGGGGTTGGTTTGCATATTCAATTTCAGTACGGCCACTGGTACCACGACCACGATTGGCTCCCCATACACCTTCATCAACCGCCCAAATGTGTTCTCGCTCGAGCGTACCTACTGCGGTTCGTGTCTCACCATTATGGGTCACCGACCACACAAGCTCTTTACCGACAAACTCTGGTTGGACTTGAATGCCGAATGCGAACTGTTGCCTTCTGGGGTAGAAATAAGTCGGCTGGCCCCTGTCCAGAGGGCCTGAATCGCCAAGAATCAGGCTTTGATCTATTGGTCCTGCTGTTTTTACACCTTCCGCTACCTGGAACGAATTATTGATACCGACCGGAATGTTAGGCGTTTCATCATAGTTCCGGTTAAGGTATCCGAACNACATNGTGTAANTACCATCGGAGTTCCTCTCAAACCCCTCATATATNGGTTGCACACTCTGGCCAAATCGGTGCANCGTCTGCGAAGACGCCATGCTGACAGATAACANACACAGCACAGCCACTGCTGCACTGAAAACNANACGCCTGCTTCGACTTAACNNCATCGACTGGCTCCTTTTNTCCTTCTNATTTTTTTTNTTTGATTATTGGTTTGCTTTTTAGTCCTAATTTTAATCACTGCCGTTATTCAGTNGAGACTGTCGCTGTTTTACNGCNTCCTCAAAATCCTCGTCGGTCAGCTCGTAATANCTAATCCAAGAAAACGACATGTCATCCGTCGACCGCTGNCCAAAACCAACCCAATTACGCGNATCACCAGCCCAGGGATTACTCTCGGAGTTATTGTACCAACTGGTTACATGCAGCATCGANCCTTTAGGTATCAGCGGTTGCACTTGCTCTGCGTAGTTGTAGGCTATGTGCCACCCAAAATCCCAGTCTGCGCAACTTAGAGTCTGTCGNCGATTGTCCTGATAAATCACTTCAAGACACTGCCTAGTACCCAAGTTATGGAGGTGTGGTTGAAAAGTAGTGATTCTTATATTCTTATCGAGGAATTCATAACCATCGGTGCGAATCGAAGCTTCGCCTCCAGGCAGATCTAAATCCTCATTATCCGCCATNTGGGANCTAANCAATANGNTNTCTGGTTCTTCGCCTTCCGGAAGGAACCACAATCCCAACCTGGTTCGATCTGTGTGATCCAAGCCGTCGGGACTCGCAGCATAGTGAACATTCCAGTTTAGCCTAGTGCCAGCTTTGATCAATTGCCCCGTTCCTGGCGGATTAATGTCGGCAGTCTTACCCAGAGCATATTCGCTAAGGAAACCACCACCCCCTTCAGGGAACTCCATAGAGGTGACCGCATGGTGAACTACTGGAAACCCCTCGGCAGACGGCTTAGTTTCAAAAGCTTTAATCCAACGATCTTTGGTCAATCCTGTATCGCTGTAGAAAGTCATCCACCAGTTCGGACCACCTGCCGGCACGGTAAAAGGTTCAGGAATAGGAATGACAAGATCAGGTGGGCGACCCATCTCGTCTTCGAGCGTCCAGGCTACATCGTTTTCAAAAATTGGTACCGGTGGGATACTTCCAGGATTTCCTTGCGCCGCACCGCCATCGACCCAGCGGACAATGGTAGCTATTTCTTCATTGCTTAGAGAACGGTCGTCCTCAAACTCATGGATGCCTACACTCTTATCAACAAAATAGGGAGGCATCTTGCGCTGAACTACTCGATCCTTAATCACGGGAGCCCAAGCTTGAACAGTGGCATAGTCGATGAGTGACATCGGGGCTATGGACCCTGGGCGATGACACTCCACGCAATTATCATAAATGATAGGAGCGACGTGTTCCGAAAAAGTAGGATTGGCACTACTGGCCTGCTGCGCGCTGGCGGGCAAAGCCATGACAACGGTAACTCCGATAAAGCTGATATATTGACCCCACCGCTTTGTTGAAACTGCCTGACTTGTTGTTCCTAACACTTTTGGCAACCTCCTGCATCTCCTCAATATAAAAAANCTCAAGCGTATTAATGCCAGTATCGAGAGCTGCGTTGTATTGAATTATAGTTCGCAGTAAAAAGAGTAATAATGATCACGCCTCGCAGTCAAGCGATTCTTTAATTGACTAGCACCTTTCTAACTAAATCTGAACTANGCCTACTACGTAATCACGNCGTCTNGGATAAGTNTTTATAAGGATNAGAAAGGCCGATAACCGCGACTTTTAACGATCCAGGTAAATTCGCAGGCATTTACCAGCGGGCGCTTTGTACAGTCANGAATTTCGTGTGATAAAGGAACCGCTAGCGCTGTATAATTAGGCTCTATGAGCGAGCATTCAACCCGAGCTGTCCTGCGCTATCTTATTCCCGGAGACGGGAAACCNATTTATNACGCGTCGGTTGGGGGGGCAGAGGCACAGCTAAATATTTCAAATGCAGAGTTCGAAGAAAGAGTAGTAAGCATAAATGATGCACGTGACCAATCCGTCCCTGCGAGCTTGGATAAAGAAGGTTTTAGTCTGCATTCACANGATAGCGAGATTTCNGATTTTTACGAACTTGCGGACCAACAACATAGCTATGAAGAAGAATTGAGAGATTTAGTTTTACCATTAGTAGGAGGAAACGATCTGCTCGTATTTGATCACACGCTGAGGTCAGATTCTGCTGCAATTCGTAGCCAACACAATACTCGCGAACCCGCTGCAATCGTCCACAATGATTACACTGAAGCTTCNGCCAAGAATAGAATACGCANCCTTTTGCCTTCAAAAGAAGCTAAGCACTTGCTACTAGGCCAGTTTGCAATTATCAATGTTTGGCGTTCCATTTCTGGCCCCGTTATTCAGTCTCCATTAACCTGTTGCGATGCTGAGNCATTGGTCGAGACTGACTGCGTTGCAAGCGAACGGCGAGCGAAGGATCGTATCGGCGAGTTGGAACTAGTGAGTTTTAATTCTGAACATAGATGGTACTACTATCCCGAAATGACCGGAACAGAAGTGTTACTAATCAAGACCTTTGATTCAGCNAAAGACGGACGCGCCCGCCGCTCTGCTCATACCGCATTTGACAATCCCCTTGCGCCACCTGGCGCCCCGGCGCGGGAAAGCGTGGAGTCGCGGTTGCTGGTTTTTTATTGAGATACGCTCTTCGTATTATTCCTAAAAAGCTGCGTGTTCTTCGTACCGCTACGCTAAATACTTCTGACCTAGTGGCGAGCAGGACTTCTAAGGTCATACGATGAGCGACNCCAGTACCGCTATCAGCCGCGCAAATAATCGTCGGAGCCATCTAGCCAATCATCACGCCTCGGTGACCACATATCTATTTCTTCAACTTCCCCGATACAGGTCGCCTCGTGTGGCAAATTTGGCGGAATAACAACCACATCACCAGGCCCAAGGAGCATTTCTTTCGGCTCATCACCCCCNAATACGAACCGCATTTGACCTTTTATCACTTGAGTTATCTGCTCGTTGTGATGACTATGCATCGGTACAGTAAAACCATCTTTAAAATAGATCCGTGCCACTGTCATGTTCCCACCGGTTACAATACGGCGTTTCATTGCACGGTTTACTGACTCGAGTTCAACTTCGTCCCAGTTTATTGATTGAAGCTTTTCGGTAACCATTTGAAATTTATCTTTTCCTGAAACCAATCCAAAAAAGGCTTCTTTGAAAATGCTGAGGCGCCTCNATTAATTATTGAATCGACTACCTGCGNTCAGTGGGATCACGACCATCACGAGGGGCACCGGTACCAGACGACCCCATGAAGAATTTACGCCCATCCTCAAACGTTACATCGCGNCCATTGGCCCGAGCACTGCGATCTTTGCTTTGGTAGCCATCAACAACAATATATGTCCCCGGAGTAATGGTGTCTCTGGATAATCCCCTTCNCAAAAGCGTATTCGGTGTCCCACCCTCGACCATCCACACTTGTTTGCTGCCGTCTTCGTTGGTGACTTCCAAATGGATCCAGGTGTGTGGGTTTACCCACTCGACTCTTACTATTGGACCACGCAATAACACTGGGCGGTTCGGATCAAACTCNGCGCTGAAAGCATGGTGCGCCATAGCTTGACCATTGAGGGCTGCAATTAGACCCGTCAAAGTCAGTATTACCCCAACCTTTCCGAAAACAATTAGTTTGTGCATTGTTATTCTCCTCAGATATGCTTTATTCGGCTTGCCCAACACAGTTTCTATCGGGTGGGGTTTACAACNCCACCCGGATCTTCGCCACGGAATTCCGCCTCCAGCAAACGAGCACCCTTCATAATACCTTCGAGCGCATAATTTGCCTCATGACATGCATACTCGAATACCTTGTTGGNGCTCCTAGGCCAGGCATATTCTCCTGTAAACGGAGCAGTCCAGGCTGACGGATCATCGACGGTGAAGGTATANACCAGTTGGTCAGCACTCTCCATTCTAAACCGCTCCGTCACTTTCATGTTCTNGGANCCTTGCGAAAATGCAGGCGTTTCCCGGAAGTTCGTGGTTTCGACCACCAATGTGTCACCTTCCCACCATCCGATGGAATCACCTAGCCATTTCTGGATTTCTGGGGGATCATGCCTNNCGTTCATTCGGACAATCCTAGCTTCATGAACCATTTCAACCTGGATAATAACGGTATCCTCACTCTGAACGATCCGCTTATGATTGTTGTACAGTGCCGGTAGCATCGGTGGACCTGCTGTGGAGCTGAAAGAAAGCAAACAGCGTTCGGCAAAGGGTCTCTGTTCCATNTTGTCATAGGGCCCCGGCGCATCCAAACCAGCATCTAACCAGTAAGCCGTTCCGTCATTCGCCCCACCTTCTCGTCGGGGCGCCGCTTCGCCAGCACTAAACCTGGCTCGAAACGCGGCACGACGCTCATCAGTAAANGCTGGCATCCGGCCNTTAGGCGGATCAATCAAGATCGAAGTTCGCCATTGCCCATCGATCTGAAAAGCCGCAGTACCTCGATCAATCCAGAATGNATTGTAACCACCAACATTACCCGAGGCACCGGACGAACCGTCACCTCCCTGAGGAGGCGCACTTCTATCCGGATCGCTATCCANCTGGCGTTCAATATTTCGCTCTAGTTCTCGCGCCGCAATTCCGGTAGCCTCATCGTCAGTCAGAAATGTCTTTTCTCCAAATTCTTCTGGACGGTTCAAGGGTGTTAATGTCGATACATCGTATGTTCCAGACAGGTCCGGATGACCACTGGGGGTGCGGGGGATGCCTCCGTCCTGCGCCATCGCACTAGACACGAGAATCAGACCTGTAAAGACCAACACACTGGAAAACAACATCCTGATTTTTTTGTGCATACTTAACCTCCTCAAACTCACTCAGTTAACGAGGCAGCGGATACCTGCGCGCTTCGCCATAAATTAGTTCTTCCACGAATTCAACNCANCGAAAATCCATTATGCGAGCATTCTCTTCTATGCGACGATAAATAGGCATCTTAATGGTGAAAGGCTCGGTTAACACCAATGGGTCTTCGATCGTCGCTTCGTAGTCAATATGATTTGGTCCCAACATTGTATATCGCTCTACCACATGCAATTGATAGCTGTGGTGGCTGCCGGCACGATCTAGCCAAGTACCATCGGAAAGGCCGGTCACATCGACCACCAACGTATCACCCTCCCANCTACCTACAGACCAACCCATCCAAGAATCCACNTGTGATGGCCCAGGATTATCCATATAGATGTCGCGCACTGCGCCAGCAAACTGGTACGCAATAAATATGTCTTTCTCGCTCTGCACAATCTGGAATGGCATCGGCAAATAAGTAGCTCGTGGCACGCCTGGCAAATAGCACTTAACCTCTGGGTCCCGATCAATCCAGTTTGCCATATTTTGTTCTTTCAGTGCTCTCGCCTCGGGTGTATAGGGAATTTTACCGCCACCAACGATGACCCCCATGCTACCTGGCACCGCTCCCACTGCACCTAAACGCAGAGTATGCATTGCTGGCACAGGATTGACNGGTCCCTCGCGCATCTGAAGCGAATGACGAGCAATGTGTGGTTCAAGATCGTAGTTAGCCTCGTTGATAATTTGCCAGATACCGCTAAAATCTGGCCGCTCGTTGGAAAGCCTTGGGATATCTTGTGCAGCGGCTTGCGACACAGCAAAGAACAATATCGGAACCAAAGAANAAACCCTGAATGCTGCCTTCATTCGATACTCCATAACCATCCGTGAAAATCAGACGCCAAAAAACCCAGCCCTTACCCTACACATTTATTAACGAACTGAGTACTTAGTAAAAGCACCACCTGCCGAACTCAATGAATTGGGTCCTTCCGCTGCGAAGACATTGCCATCCGCATCGACCGCTACCCCTTCGCCTGCTGTGCCTTGATAAATTCTGTCAGTCCGCTCAAATGGTTGTATGAATGCCGAGATGTGATCTTCATCGATATGACCAACGCGCACTCCGTTTCTCCAACCGACATGATTAGTGGGGCTAGACTCGGAATCGATGGCATAAACCATGTCATCACTAGTTATGAAAAGCCCACTAATACGGCCATACATGTAACGCGATTCGAGATAATTACCGTCCTGATCGAAAATCTCAATGCGGTGATTACCACGATCAGCAACCCAGAGGCGTCCCTTTGAGTCGAATTCCATCGCGTGAGGAGTTCGGAATTCACCATGGCGTACACCAATCTGGCCCCATTCCATGAGNCGNGTGCCATCAGGGGCGAACTTGATTATGCGTGCTGTTGACCCCTCTGCCCTACCTGTTTCCATAGCNTGGTTGCTTGTCATTCCCTGACCATTGTGACCATCAGACACGTAGATGCTGCCGTCAGGACCAACGATTACATCATTCGGCTGATTGAATTGATTTGCCCCACTTCCTGCTTGACCGGGTGTACCGAGACTCATGAGTAACTCGCCGTCGGCNCTGAACTTATGGACCTGGTGTCCCTTGGTCCGGGCCGCGTTGTTCGCGAAGTCTGTCACCCATACATTACCCTCCGAATCAACATGGATACCATGAGGAGTCATCATGATACCTCCACCGAAGTTTGCCAGCACTTCACCGGTATTACGATCGAACTTGAATATCGGATCGACAGGATTAGTGTCGCAATTTATTGGTGCTCCACCACCAAANGCACTGGCACCGCAGCGTTCNTAAGCCCANACTTGACCATCCGTNGGNTCAATATCGACACCGGCCGTNGAACCCCATTCTCTTCCTGCTGGGAGATCTCCCCAATTTTGGGTAACTATCGGNGCTGGATTNGGCAGCCCTTCGCCGGATATGTGGTTACCGACAGCNGCGGATTGAGCGGAGTCACACCCTGCTAGCAGGAATGGTGCACTCACAATCAACGTGGATAAAAGGATTTTCTTGGAAAACATGGTGGCTCCTTATCGTTTTTTTGAAGTAAGGGAAGAATAAAAGCCCTCTATGCCCAAGTCTATAGCTAGACACCGATTTTCGCGCTGAATCGGTAGATCGAATTTTTACTCTAACAGCCCTTTTCTGTTAATTTTCTATGCAATCTAAGCAAAACCGGGGGTGGGCTGTGGAAATCCGGGACGGGAAAGCGACCGAAGGTCTCAGCGAGTCTTACCGCAAAATTAGAGAACTTAGTCCGGAATGCAACATTGCCGAACTGGAAGCCTTTGGTTTCACAGTGATTGAAATTGCTGCGTCTGCACCACTGGTCGAGCGTCTAAAAGCACTATGCTCCGGTCTTAGTTATTAACGGCTATTTATTGCTCTCCCGAAGACGCCTGCTGCTCCCGCCATTCTCTTTCCCTGACCCTTGCCCCCATTAAAGTCGCTGTCATCGCATAGTTACCTTCGTGACAAGCATACTCATACGGAATTTGGTCTGTTTTTGGCCACACCAATTCACCACTATAGGAATCCACATAATCTGAGTCTTCCACGGTAAAACTATAAAGCAAGCCACCATCACTGATGGGGCTGAACCTCTCGATGACTCGACGTTCTTCATTGGGTTCGTATGGCCGATCCAGAAAGTTGGTGGTTTCCACCACTAGAGAATCACCTTCCCACCATCCGATAGAATCTCCGTCCAATGTACTAAGCTCTTCAGGGTTATGCTCGGAGTCAATACGAATAATTCGTGCCCAATGCATCCACTCAATGTATAGCATCAAGTAGTCATCCGTCTGCACAATCGTTTTCAGATTATTATAAACNGANGGTCGGACTGGGATTGATGCGCCCGCTTGGAATATGCAACGCACCCCAAGAACCTGATTTTCAGGGCCATCATACGGTTGTTCGCCAGTCTCCAGCCACCAGGCTCCGTCTCTTTCCGGCCAAGCAAACTTTGGTGCCGCGTCGGCCTTGGCCTGACCTTCAGGCGTACGAGGAGGCATCCGCCCATTTTCTGGATAGGTCAAGATGGAGGAGCGGTACTGTCCATCAATGGTAAAACCATCATCACCCCGGTCGAACCAGAAATCATTGTANGATCCAATATTTCCTCCCTCTTCGGGTGCTCTNCGCNCAGGGTTACTTTGTTCCGAGCCCCGTTCTCTTGCCGTCATTTCTCTCTCACGCATCGCTTGCACTTCCTCTTCAGTTAAAAACAAGCGATTCCCGTACCTCGTGGGTCGTTGGTAAGGGGTGAGACTCGAAATATCATAGTTACCATTGAAATCCGGTTTGCCAAGTGCAGTACGTGGGAAATTATCTTGTGCATTGACTATAATTGGAATCGCCATGGCAAACGGCAATAAGGCAACTACAAATTTAATTGTGGTTTTCATAGCTTCCTCCACTGGAAATATTTTTTTAACCAGCCTATTGTCTAATAAATGGTTATCAGAACAAAATATACCAAGTTTAAGTAAACTTCTCTAAACTTTACATTAGAAAACATGAATAAGACTGATCGAAATTTGGGTATGGGAACCGACATTAGTCGCCGGGATTTTCTGAACGGTTGTAGACTTGCAGTTGGCGCTTCTCTACTTCCTGGAGCAGCCTTAGCGCAAGATTCTTACATTGCTGCGCAGGACATTCCTAATTACTATCCGCCCGAAATCACCGGCATGCGTGGTTCTCATTCCGGTGCCTTCGAAACAGCACATCAGGCACGCAACGGTATGTCATTTAATGGCTCAGACAATGGTGAGCGTTACGATCTTGTCGTAGTTGGTGCAGGCATTAGTGGTCTTTCAGCGGCCCATTTCTACCAACAGGCAAGAGGTGCCAATTCAAGAATACTTATTCTCGAAAANCATGATGATTTTGGCGGCCACGCCAAACGCAACGANTTTCAGACCGATGGCAACAACATTATAGGCTACGGTGGCAGCATGTTGCTGGAAGAACCTGGCTACTATCCAGCTATTGCCAAGAAACTACTGGAAGATCTTGGTATTGATACCCAACGTTTTTATCGCTATTTCGATCGGAATCTCTATTCATCAATGGGCTTATCTGAAGGTCTCTTTTTTGATACAGAAACGTTTGGCTCTGACTATCTGGCTGTAGGCGACTGGAGTGACTCATCGATTTATGCTCAGGCACCCCTATCGTCAAAAGCTCGAGAAGATCTGCAACGATTGTTTAAAGATGAACGCCATTATCTTCCTAACATACCTGCTGCCGAACAGAGTGATTATCTACAAAATATGGATTATCGCAGCTACTTAAGGAACCAAGCTGCTATGGACGAAGGTGTACTAGATGTTATGCAGTCCTTCGCGCGAGGCGTTTGGGCAGTCAACATCGATGCTCTCCCAGCAAGGATTGCCTGGAGCTCCGGTTACCCCGGTTTCGGAAATCTAGATCTTGGCTACGAATCCTGGCGTCGCGAAGGTGATCAGGAAGAACCGAATATTTTCCATTTCCCAGATGGTAATGCCTCTGTGGCGCGACTGCTGGTGCGCAAGATGANCCCCGCAGTTGCGATCGGAGATACTATGGAAGATATTGTGACAGCCCGCTTTGATTATAGTCAGCTGGACNAGCCAAATTCACCGATAAGGATTCGNTTAAACAGTACAGTNGTGCGCGTACAACATATCAACGACAATCTNTCGAACGCGGTAAAAGTCACCTATGTGCGGGACGGTAAGACTCACGTAATAGAATCCAACCAAGTCATCATGGCTTGTTATAACCAGATGATCCCTCATCTCTGTCCGGAGATGCCTCGAGCGCAAAAATCAGCGCTAGCCAATTGCATCCGGGCACCTCTGGTTTATACCAATGTACTTCTTCACAATTGGCANAGCTTCGTGAATCTGGGAATTCACAGTGCTCACTGTCCCGGGAGTTATCATCATGGAGTGGAGCTCGACTACCCAGTGAGCCTAGGCGATTATCAATTCTCGAAATCACCTGATGAACCCATCGTGCTGCACCTTACGAGGACGCCTGGTGAACCAGGTAGCAGTGCACGAGATCAGTTTGCTGCCGGCATGCGTGATTTACTTACAACAACCTTCGAGACTTTTGAGCGAAATATCCGCGACCAGCTNTCTCGACTACTGGGTCCAGGAGGCTTTAACGCGGCACAGGACATAGCTGCAATCACTGTAAACCGCTGGCCACACGGTTATGCCTATGGCTATGATCCTGATTCCGATCGAGTCGCATTCGACCCAGATTCTTGGCCAGCTGAGAAGCGAGTCTGGGTAAATGGCAGTCGCCGGTTTGGCAATATTAGTATTGCTTCAAGCGATTCGGCATCGAATGCTATGGCTGAGGCGGCGATTGGAGAAGCTAATCGCGCCGTGAACGATCTGAATTAGACGGTGTGAGTTCTTTAGACCCAACCTGACCGACGCTTCATCTTAGATCCTATCCNTTGCCAGCACATCCAAGAAGGAAATGAACCATGCCTGAAAAAACCCTAACTGATTGGCAATCTGCCGCTGCCAAGATTCAGATCGATGGTCGCGCATTTCTCAATGGGCAGCGCTCAGATTCTCTGTCAGGAGAAACACGGCCGACCATGAATCCNGCTAATGGCAAAAAAGTAGCTGAGGTTGCTTACTGTGATGCTAACGATGCTGATCAGGCGGTAAAGATTGCTCGTGCCACCTTTGACAGTGGTGTATGGGCAGGCATGGCACCGGCAGACAGAAAGATGGTACTNGTGCGCTGGGCTGAGTTGATCGAGAACCATGCAGATGAGATAGCCTTGCTTGAAACCCTCGATGTGGGCAAACCAATTGCCGATACGCTGAATATCGATGTCAGTGCAACTGTGCGGACGATTCGTTGGAGTGGTGAAGCCATAGACAAGGTGTACGATGAAATCTCNCCTACACCTTCCGACTGCTTGGCGCTTGTAACTCGCGTACCTCTGGGGGTGGTTACGGCGATCGTTCCGTGGAACTTTCCCCTATCTACCACCGCTTGGAAATTAGCTCCTTCATTAGCAACCGGCAACTCAGTACTACTAAAACCTGCAACCAANACNCCCTTATCGGCCTTGCGTATCGCGGAACTCGCTACCGAAGCAGGACTGCCGGACGGTGTGTTACAGGTTTTGCCAGGCTCAGGCAACAGTCTCGGAAAGCATCTCGCCCTGCACATGGACGTCGACGGCTTAACGTTCACCGGCTCGACACTCGTGGGCAAGCGGTTGATGGAATACTNTGGTAAATCNAATCTTAAACGTACGTTTTTGGAATTAGGAGGCAAAAGTCCCAATATAGTCTTCGCCGACTGCAATTTAGAGAAAGCGACGTCCAGTGCCGCTCTTGCTGTTTTTTATAATGGCGGGCAGACCTGTACCGCAGGCACCCGCTTGATCGTTGAAGAATCCATCATGGACGAATTCTTATTAAAATTGGTTGAACATGCCAAAGCTTGGATGCCTNACAATCCNCTTAATCCAGCCACCACNATGGGGCCAATGATTGATGAAGCGCAGTGCCAAACAGTTTGTGANTATGTAGCTATCGGTAAAGAGGAAGGTGCCCAGTTGCTACTTGGTGGTAATACTNTTCATGAAAAGACCGGCGGCTTCTATCACGAGCCNACTATATTTACCGGNGTGAACAACCAAATG
Organism: Gammaproteobacteria bacterium; assembly: GCA_002694855.1. GTDB lineage: Bacteria > Pseudomonadota > Gammaproteobacteria > Pseudomonadales > Pseudohongiellaceae > UBA9145. The sequence continues at coordinate 1,380 of NZNL01000027.1, read as the reverse complement.
CGCATTGCACAAGAAGANATATTCGGTCCAGTTTTATCTGTCATCCCGTTTAAAGATGCCAAACAAGCTATAACAATAGCAAATGATTCGATCTATGGTTTAGCTGGAGCCGTTTGGAGCCGTGACATAAACACCGCGCATAAGGTAGCTGACGCTGTAAGAGTCGGAACTATGGGTATTAACAATTATTTTGGTGGTGATATCACGGTTCCNTTCGGAGGTTTCAAACAGAGCGGCAATGGCCGNGACAAATCCATGCATGCCTTTGCCGATTACACAGAACTGAAGACGACCTGGATTGAANTNGANTAANTTCTTGGGCTAAAAANCTTCAGCTAAGCGCCCAACAAACCCTGTACTGACCGGCTTAATTAAAAGAGNCCCTCTATTTGGCCTCTCTCATTCAAATGGATGTTGTGAGCGCTGGGATTTACCGGCAAACCCGGCATGGTCATTACGTCCCCACAGATTACTACAAGAAATTCCGCTCCTGCTGCTAACCTTACTTCTCGAATTGGTACGACATGTTGACTAGGCGCTCCTAGNAATTTTGGATCGGTNGAAAAACTGTATTGCGTNTTCGCTATACAAANCGGGAAGTCGCCATAGNTCTGTTGATACTGTTTTATTTGCAGCCNTACTTTTTTGTCAGCTATGACTTCACTNGCNCCATAAATATCTCTCGCTATNTGTTCAATTTTTTCCCACAGGCTTAAAGAATTATCATAAAGAGTGCGAAATTGGGACTGCGTTNNATCNACTAGTTTAACCACACTATGCGCAAGTTTTTNCGCNCCTGAGCTTCCGTCGGACCAGTGATTGCATTCAATNGCATCTACGTTGAGCTTGTTACATAAATTTTTTATTTCNGTAANCTCATCATCCGTATCGGAACGNAAACGATTTATCGCGACAATAGCGGGCACACCAAATTTAGAGANNTTATCGATATGNCGCATCAGATTATCAAANCCGGCGGTAANCGCATCTACGTTTGCAATACTAAGTTCATCATTCGCCATACCNCCATGCTTCTTTAAGGCGCGCACNGTCGCCACAATGACCGCGGCATCNGGCTTTAAGCCNGCTTTCTGNCACTTGATGTTAAAAAATTTTTCGGCTCCCAAATCTGCACCAAACCCCGCTTCGGTNANAGTGTAGTCNCAAAGCTTNAATGCCNTTTTTGTCGCGATAACAGAATTGCANCCNTGGGCAATNTTGGCAAAGGGACCACCATGAATTAGAGCTGGATTATTCTCCAAAGTTTGCACTAAGTTGGGCATGAATGCGTCCTTTAGCAAGGCCGTCATTGGACCATCAGCTTTGACATCTCGCGCGGTAATGGGTTTTTTCTCCCGCGTATAACCAACAATGATATTA
>NZNL01000026.1 GCA_002694855.1 Gammaproteobacteria bacterium | reverse complement strand
GTATGGATAATTACATCTCGACCTATTCTAACACCGTGATACAAAGTTACATTGTTATAAAGATAAGCATTATCGCCGAGGATCGCTCCTTCTCCTATAAAACAGCCAGCTCCGATAATGCAATTTGCTCCAANCCTTGCATCGCCTTCAATGACCACNTTCGGACCAATNCTTACATTACNCCCTAATTGCGCNCTCTCATNCACATGGGCAGAATCATGNACACCTAACTCTGATTTTGGTGTTGTCGAGAACAAAGCGCTGGCTAAAGCAAAACTGACATAGGGATTCTTTGAAACCAATATATTTCCGGGATAAATATCAGCATATTTTGCTTCGACAATAACAGCCGATGCTTTGGTGGAGGAAAGCTGATTGATATAAGTNGGGTTACTCAAGAAACTCAACTGTCCTAGCTTGGCATGCTTTAAGGTACCCAATCCATGGATCTTACACNTTTCATCACCATCTAGTTTTATGCTTAACAGTTCAGCGATTTCACCAAGTGTATAGCTTTTATTATGTGCCACCTGACACTACCTGATAACCGTTTGGTACTCTATTGTTCTTCTCCGGCCGCTCCAGACAGTGCNCCCTCGTTGAGTTTTGCTGTTACGCGGGCAGTTATATCGAGTACCGGCGCAAAATAAGGTGCGCTATCTACATTCAGAATCAAATCAAAACNACCCTCTGCGACAACATCTGTTACGGCCGCTGCTAGTTCTTCTTGCATACNNTGCAGAAATGNCTGNTGTCTTTCCTGTAGTGACGTCTGAAGGCGCTCCTGAATCAATTGCAGTTGTACCTGTANGTCCTGCGCATCGGTGTTCGCCCGGCGTTTTTCNTCTTCAGTCATCACCGCTTCGTTCTGCTGATACTCTTCCTGCATCTGGGCCAACTGGGTTCCGAGTTCATTTCCTCGATTTACATCGACGCTAAATTCCTCGTCCAATTCTTGCTGCCACACCCGTGCCGCATCGGAGTTAAAAAGTGANTGCAGCGCATTTAACACNCCNATTTTAGNGTCTTGTGCAAAAGCCCCCTGAGATATCAGTGCCAGACTCAGACAAGTAATCAGATTCTTGAGTGTTTTCACATTAATTCTCCAATTCATACAGCCTGTCTAATAGTTTATTTAAGTTTTTCAGCAGATTCGGCGTAAACCTTATAACATCCTGCTTTTTAAAATCCCTGCCCTACGGTGAAATCAAAAGACTTCGTATCATCACCTTCTTTATCACCGAATGGAGTTGCCAAATAGAAGGTCAAAGGTCCAAAAGGCGATAGATAGGTCACGCTTATTCCTGCTGAATACCGAAGCTCACCGATATCGAAGTTTGTGCAATTCCTAAGCAATCTCTGTCTTTCCGTACAATTTGACGAAAAAACATTTCCAGCGTCAATAAAAAAAGCCGACCTTANTTGATTTCTATTCGGCACAAATGGTAAAGGAAACAATAGTTCCAAGGTCGCTGTAGTCAATATATTACCACCAAAACTGTCGTAATCATCATCCAGATAGAAATCTTGTACCGCCAAAGCTACNTTANGGTTGCCATTTATGTCGAAGATTGGATTACCATTCATGTCNACTATTGGCTGTGTTTCGTATCCCGTCGCCGCCGGATCTANNNNCACTCTGCCGTCTTCCTGACGCACGTAATCNCCATTATCATCTCGCAGAAGGCTAATACCACGCTGAGTTAGGTAGCGTGCACCGGCCGTACTTTGCGGGCCAAGGCTATTCTCTTCATAGCCNCTAACTACTCCACCGCTAGTACTTAAACCACCGGCAAAGAAATTATTAAANAATGGTAATTCCNTCGTATCGCCATAACCGATACCGTAACCTATATTTGTGCGTAGCCCAATTACCCAATCTCTATTTTGACTAATTGGCCAGTAAATTTGACCTGAATAGTTGAATCGTGCATAGGTAAGGTCGCTACCGGGAAGCGTAACTTCTACACCAAATTGGTGGAGGGATCCATCATTAGCTAATTGGCCCCTATTTAGCGTGAACCTGGACCAATTTCCGGCGATTGTAAAGTTATCGAAGGAGTNTCCGTACTTATCNGTGAAACCCGGTTCCGAGTTTTTTCGTAACTGTTGATCGGTGAGGTTTGCCACGTCGCCTAAGACTGAGTCTACGATTGGTCCTTCGAAAGGGTTCGAATTAAAAGGCCGGATAACATAGTTATTAATACCATCAAAGAGTTTAGGGCTAGACTCAATTTCCTGTACAGAACCATAACCTGAACTCAATTCGGTATGGGTATAACCTATATCGAAACCAACCACCTGAATTTCGCTTAATGGGTAACTAAAGTTAAATGACGCTCCGTAAGAGCTGGTATTAAAACTCGATATGTTAAATGGCGANTCCATTTCTTGAGCAAAAATACTAAACCCTCGGCTTACGCCATCCGCTGTNAAGAAGGGGTCCAAATACTGTAAATTCAACCCTNNTATAAATCGGCTCTTGTTAACACCGATACCTACCGTGCGGCCCGTGCCAAGAAAATTCTGCGCCTGTAANCTTGTACTGAGAAANAAGTTGCCNGCTCCCCCTGTGCCCACTTGAAAACTTACTGCCCCGAAGCTCTGTTCTGTAACGTCATAATTAATATCGATCTGGTCTTCGGTGCCAGGCACTTCGNTAGTTTCAACTTCTACGGCTTCAAAATACCCCAATCGCTCAAGTCGTACTTTGGATTGTTCAATGAGCAAGCTTGACGCNGGAGCACTTTCTAACTGCCGCATTTCGCGCCGCAATACGTCATCGGCNGTCGATATATTGCCAGCGTAATTAATGCGATTTACATAAGTGCGATTGCCCGGCTGAATAAAGAACGTAACCTCTACTGTNTGGTCCTCTTCATTGACCTCAGGCACTCCTTCTGCCTCCGCAAAGGCATAACCGAGATTTCCGAGGAATTGCACCATTATTTCCTCAGTGCCCGTCACAAGTTGTTGTGAATAAATCTGGCCCGGTCTCACAAAAATGGCTGCACGCAACAAGTTTTCGGCATCTACCAANTCGCCGGCCAAGTCAACAGCACTGACNGTGTACTGGNNACCCTCGTTGACATTAATAGTGATATAAACTTCCTTNCGATCGGGAGTGATAGANATGGGCGTCGAATCGATATTGAATTCAACATAACCGTTGTCCATATAAAAAGATTCAAGCCNCTCNATATCTCCGGTGAATTGTTCACGAGAATATCTGTCTTTGCGGCTGAAGAACATGTACCAGGGCTTGGTACCCAACTCAAATGAATCGAGCAATGTTTCTTCCTCAAATGCCGTGTTGCCAACAACATTAATATTGCGAATCCGTGATTCTTCCCCTTCGTTNATATCCAGNCTTATTGCAACCCGGTTGCGTGGNAGTTCTTCTACATCGATTTCAACAGCTGCGCCATAGCGCCCTCGAGAAGAGTACACGTCCTGGATACCTTGCTGAATAACTTCCAACGCAGCCCGCGTAAATATCTGCCCCTCCGCTATATCAGCGTCAGCCATATTATCAATAATATCTTCGGTCTCTAGCACACTGTTGCCGTCGATAGTAATTTCGGCAACCGAAGGCCTTTCCAGAACTGTGATAACAAGGATGTCGCCTTCTCGAGAAATTTCGACCTCATCAAAGTATTCCGAAGCAACCAGCTCACGAATAATTGAAGCAGGCGTAGCTACGCTAACTTCATCACCGATACCTACCGGCAACANATTATAAATAATGCCAGGTGAAATACGCTGGTAACCGTCAACGATAATGTCGGCAATCGTAAAGTTCTGAAAGGTTTGTGCGTTAAGGGGGCTAGGTAACCCAAAAACCACCAGCAGAGAGAAAACCAGTTTCTTCATTTGTAATACATGCTCAAATATTTGATTGTTACTTAGTGGCGGGTTATCAATAAATTTTTAATCAGAGTAAGCGATTAACGTCATTATAAATTGCTAATATCATTATTCCGAATATCAACGACAGGCCCAACTGCAAGCCCCAAGTTTGCACCCTTTCCGGTACTGGGCGCCCCATAATGGCTTCCACAGTGTAGTAGAACAAATGACCCCCATCCAACACGGGTATTGGCAATAAATTGAACACTCCGAGACAGATACTCAATAGAGCCAGAAATCCGAGATAGACTTCAAGACCATAAGAGGCNGTTTCCCCCGCTACTTGAGCTATCGTAATCGGGCCATTGATATTCCTAACAGATATCAGGCCTANAACCATTTTCNTGATTGAATCAAGAACAAAGACCGAATTATNCCANGTTTCCTGCAAAGCCGGCTGAATAGCAGTGAACGCGTTGAAACTAATATGCCGNTGCATCTCGGAATCCAAGATTTCAGACAAGGCGGTTTCTTGAACTGAAGCTCCAATGCGACCAATAGCTGTTCCATTGCTAAGCNTCACAAGCTCAGGCCTAATNTCCAGCCCAGCCTCACTTTCACCTCGTTTGACAATAACATCCAGAGCTAGTTCCGGGTTACTCCTTATTACGGCTACCCAGTGAGACCACCCAAGAATCGACTCGCCATTAACTGAAATGATTTCATCACCCGCCCTCAATCCGTCACGCTCAGCACGACCACCCGTGACGACCTCAGCAATACGAGCCGGTATTTCCAACCTAACGATCCCNAGATCGGTGACTGGATCTGGCTCAANATCACTTCNCAGCCANGCCTGAATGGGGATAGTGATATCTCGACTNGTGGAGGAATCATAGGGGTTCACAGTGACGANTANTTCCCCNGTCTCACCTANTCGGTTCAACATTTNCANAGATACCTGTTGCCAGATAATGGTCTCTTCNCNGTCAACTGCGATAATCTCATCCCCTACCTGTANGCCNGCANGATCTGCNGAAGANTTNTCAGAAATACCATTAATAANNGGNGNNATTCCATTGATTCCATANGATATATTTATTAACCAGTAAATAAATATCGCTAGCAGGAAATTAGCAATTGGACCTGCCGCAACAATAGCCATACGCTGCCATAAGGGTTTATATGCGAAGCAAAGATGTTGCTGACTGGTGGGTATTTCTTTGGTATCGGCTACTGCAATGTCTTCCTGGCCGAGCATCTTAACGTACCCCCCGAGGGGAATAGGGGCAATGACATATTCCACTCCATCTCGGCCAATCCAGGATTTAACAGCCTTGCCCATACCGATGGAGAAGCGCAGAACTTTGACGCCACAGCGACGCGCCACCCAAAAATGGCCAAACTCATGAATAGTCACAAGAATGCCCAGCGTTACAATCAGGGCTAACACGCTTACGATAAATTCGATCATAATTATAAAAGATACGACCGGGTCGAGTCGGGACCGCTTTTAATCAATGAAAATCCTTTATTATCAATTCTTTACTTAAGGTTCGGGTTTGTTTATCAATTTTTTGAATAATAGCGAGACTTGCCGCTGGTTCACAAGGTATTTCCGACATAACGGCCTCAATAATTAGCGATATCTGTGTGAAGCGAATCGCTCCTTCAAGAAATGCGGCAACAGCTTCTTCATTAGCTGCGTTGAGAACCACCGGAGCAGTGCCGCCCATCTTTGCCGCGGATAGTCCCAATCGCAGACACGGAAACCGTTCAAGATCGGGCGCCTGGAATTCTAGCGTCGCTATTTCAGCCAAGTTTAGCCGCTCGATACCCAACGCCATACGTTCTGGCCAAGCTAAGCCATAGGCTATAGGTATGCGCATATCCGGATTCGCCAACTGAGCCAAGACTGACCCATCCTGAAAATACACCATGGAGTGAACAATGCTCTGCGGATGAATTAANACCTCGAGCTGATCTAAGTNCACATNAAACAGGTNGCTCGCTTCAATCAGTTCTAGGCCCTTATTCATCATGGTGGCCGAATCTACCGANATTTTTCGTCCCATTGACCACTTCGGATGTTTGCATGCCTGTTGCGGAGTGATGCTATCAAATTGCGCAAGAGGTGTAGTTAGGAAGGGTCCNCCTGANGCTGTCAAAGTTATCTTTTCCACACCTTTAAGCCTNGAGCCTTGCANACCTTGAGCATTGTCAGGCAGNCACTGAAATACGGCATTATGCTCGCTATCTATTGGAATAATGGTCGCNCCCGATTGCNTGGCNGTGTCCATGAATAATTCACCAGTCATAACCAATGATTCCTTATTGGCCAATAAGACNCGCTTACCCGCAGCTACAGCAGCCAAGGTGGAAGCCANCCCGGCCGCGCCGACTATAGCGGTCATNACTACTTGAACGNCGTNATCGCTAGCNATGCGCTCCANTGANGCATTTTCTGTTAACAATTCGGTTNTACAATCACTTGACTCTAACAGCTCGCCAAACCGAACAGCATTATTATCGTCGCTCACCACAGCATAACGTGGCTGAAATTCCTTACACTGATCCAGAAGCAGCTCAATATTACTGTGTGCACTTAGCCCGTATACCTCAAAACCGGGATTCATCTTAATCACATCAAGCGTATTTTTGCCAATCGAACCTGTGGAACCAAGGACGCTAACAGTAACAGTTGGCACTACTCGATTCCGTCCAACGCAAACAAGACGATGAGCACAAAACTCGGGGTAACAGCAATGAGCCCGTCCACCCTATCAAGAACNCCACCATGGCCTGGCAAAAGAGNTCCGCTGTCTTTAATGTGGCGATTACGTTTCAACATACTCTCGAACANGTCTCCGATTACATCGAAAAAGGTCACAGCGAGGCTCGATAGTATTAACAGCATAATCTGCAGAGCGCTCAGAGGCTGTANATAGTTATTTAGCACCCAGATCAGTANTATATTTAATAAGAAGCAAAGCCCGAGGCCTCCCCACACACCTTCCCAGGATTTATTTGGACTCACGTTGGGAGCTAGCTTTTTGTGCCCAAATTGCTTGCCAGCAAAATAAGCGCCGATATCGACAGCGGCCACCAAAGCGACTAATGCCAGCACTAGATAACCCTCGGCAAGCAGATATTTTAACTGAATTAATCCTACCCAAGCTGGTAATAGAGCCAGTATCCCCATAGTGAGAATTTTGTATTTATTATTCCATCGCTCAGCATTTCTTGGGTAATTTTTGAGTATAGAAAAGGTCATTATCCAGAATAGCAAGCCTAGCCCAGAAGTAATTAACACCCCTAAGAGATTGATGGACTCTGTTGTCGGGGTGATACCCAGTAGCAGGCAGAGACCCAAAATTATCGAAACTATCACAGACAAATAACCAACTCTGGAGCGAATATTTTTCAATCCAACAAAAGCCCCCCACTCCCAACTGGCAACTAAGACCACTGATGAGACAAACATCGTAAATAAAAACGAGGATAGAAAAATAGTTATACCGGAGAATCCAAGTATAAGGATTACGGCAGTAACAATGCGCTGCTTCAACACCTAGCTGTCTCCTTTAGCTTGTTCTTCGTGTATACCGAAACGCCTTTGGCGCAAGGCAAAATCGTCCAGCGCAATCTGTAATTGTTCATCATCAAAATCTGGCCAATAACATTCTGNAAAATAAAACTCGGTATACGCAAATTGCCACAATAAAAAGTTACTAACGCGATGTTCGCTCCCAGTACGAATACAAAAATCCGGATCTGGATAATTGCTTAGGCTCGTGTATTGATGCACAAGATTAATATCAATTTGTTCACTCGTAAGCTCACCTTGCTCTATTTTTGTAGCAATTGNCTTCATTGCATTGCTGATATCCCAGCGCCCACCATANTCAGCGGCCACAATTAGTGTAGTGCCTGTATTATTGCAGGTTAAAGCTTCGACCCCGTCCATACTATCCTGTAATTTTTGAGCAAACCCTGCACGGTTACCTATAAACTCAATACGTACATTCCTACTATTTAACTGACTGATTTCTTTTCGTTTCAGCACTGTAAGAAATAAAGCCATTAAGCTATGAACTTCCTTGGAAGGGCGCTTCCAGTTCTCGCTNCTAAAGGCAAACAAGGTCAAATACTTAATATTGCGATTAATACAGGAATTGACAATCTCTCTGGCTGCTTCGGCTCCGTATCTGTGCCCTAACTTGGAAGTTAATCCTCTGGCGTTCGCCCAACGAGTATTACCATCCATGATAATGGCTATATGCTGTGGCATATGTGTAGAGAGGTCAGGCATCATGTTAAAACAGCTCTGTACTACATAGCGAACGTTAAAGAAGCACAACGTAGTAGTATTCCCTCAAAATAAAAGCACGCTCAGAAGGAAAGCAAATCTTGCTCTTTTACCTGGTAAGCTGATTCGACGGCAGCAATATGCTTGTTAGTGAGCTTTTGAACTNGCTCCTCTGCTCGATGTTGTTGGTCTTCGCTGATATCTCTTTCTTTTTCAAAATCTTTAAACCTAGAATTTGCGTCCCGACGAATATTACGAATCGCTACCCGGGCATTCTCCNCTTCCTGCTTCGCCTGTCTGGTGTATTCTCTTCGGGTTTCTTCGGTCAAAGGAGGCATGGGCACACGAATAGTGTCACCATTATTGGATGGATTTAATCCAAGNTCTGACTTCAGGATTGCTTTTTCAATCTCACCAATTAATTGTTTTTCCCANGGAGAAATCAACAGTGANCGCCCTTCTTCAACATTTACGTTAGCNAGTTGNCTAAGAGGTGTATCAGTTCCGTAATAAGACACCATCANACTGTCCAGAATACTGGGATGAGCACGGCCAGTACGAATTTTCTTGAAAGCTTCCTCCAGCGAANCAACACTTTTTTGCATCCTCTCTTCGGCGTCTGCAATTATCTCGTCAATCATAGGTGCCNCTTGTTTTACCTTNCCATTCTCGATTTACTCTCNCTACTCTGCCCTAATCGTTCTCCTTGCGTCANACAGCCGTAATTNCCCTCACTTGATNAGCGTGCCNTCNGCCTCTCCCATAACATTATCTANCAAAGCCCCTGAGTGAAGCATNNTGAATACTTTGATAGGTATCCCATGATCGCGACTAAGACAGATGGCTGTGAGATCCATCACTTTTAAATTTTTCTGAATGACTTCATCGTAACTGAGCTTATTAAATTTGACNGCGTCCGGATCGGTTTCAGGATCAGCTGAATAAACACCATCTACTTTTGTAGCNTTTANAATCAGGTCAGCACCAATTTCGATACCACGTAGGCAAGCTGCTGAATCTGTTGTAAAAAAAGGATTTCCTGTACCAGCCGAAAAAATTACCACGTCACCTGCATCCAAGTGCCGAATGGCATTACGGTGATCGTAGTGTTCCACAATTCCACTCATTTGGATAGCCGACATAACCCGCGCAGAAATGCCAGCACGCTCTAGAGCNTCTCTCATCGCGAGAGAATTCATTACAGTTGCNAGCATCCCAATATGATCACCGGTAACTCTTTTTATCCCAATTGCATGGAGTTGAATTCCNCGAAACAGGTTGCCACCACCTATGACCATACCAANCTGAACACCTAATCGAGATANTTCACCCACTTCCATNGCAATGCGGTCCAGCACGTGCGGATCAATGCCAAACTCGGCTTCGCCCGCAAGAGCTTCGCCGCTCAGCTTCAGCAAAACCCGGTTATATTTTTTATGCTTTCCCACAATCTTTTCAATATCAATTTTTATGTAGTCGAGGTCCAGTTACCNGTCTTACAAACTGTCNACTTTATGTATTAGCCTGTGCCGCTACTTCCTTGGCAAAATCTAATTCTTCTTTATCGATTCCTTCGCCAACTTCATAGCGTACGAAATTGACAATATCTGCACCAGCCTCCCTAAGCAAATCGCCTATCTTGGCATCTGGGTCTTTTACGAAAGGTTGTTCGAGCAAGGTAACTTCAGTAATGAATTTACGCAAACGACCACCAATCATCTTTTCAACAATTTCTTCCGGTTTGCCACTTTCCCTGGCTTGGGCCGAATAGATTTCGGATTCCCTCATTAATATGTCTTCTGGCACATCTTCGGCACGAATTACCATGGGGTTGATAGCAGCCACATGCATCGCTATATCACGAGCAATCGCTTCGTCGCCACCACGTAGCGTCAAGAGCACTGCAATCTTATTGTTGCTATGAACATAGCTTTCTACGATCCCTTCATCCGCATTCTCAAATTTGAGCCGGTCTACTCGCCGCAGGTTAATATTTTCACCGATNTTCTGAACTAGAGCCTGCCGCTCCGCTTCCAGACCTTTAGCAAGCAAGCTGCCCACATCTGCATCACTGTTACAAAATGCCAGTTCCAGCGCATCCTGAGCAAAGCCTAGGAAGTTCTCATCCCGGGCTGCAAAATCCGTTTCGCTATTAACCTCGATCACTACTCCGTAATTTCCATCTTCGGCGATCTTCGTCAGCACTATTCCTTCTGCTGCTATTCGGCTAGATTTTTTCTCAGCCTTCAACGCACTGTTTTTACGAAGGTCTTCGATAGCCTTCTCTATATTTCCTTCGGCAGCCACGAGTGCTTTTTTGCAATCCATCATCCCAAGCCCTGTACGCTCTCGCAATTCTTTAACCATACTAGCGGTAATATTGGCCATTATGAGTGCCTCATTTAATATTCATTCGAAGTTCAGACGCTCCCGCAAAGAAACTGACTTCTTCTAGAAAAAGGGGGCGAAACGCCCCCTTTTCTCAATTATTTAAGTGTTTTCCGTCAGTAGAGGTTAATCGACCAGACCAAAAGCCCATATCGATTACTTAATCAGCCGCTGATTTTTTTTGGCAGCGACCTTCTTCTTAACCACCGCTTTTTTCTTAGCCGGGACTTTCTTGACAGCTAACTTTTTNGCTGATGTTTTTTTNGCAACNGTCTTCTTGGTTGCTGCCTTCTTGGTTGCTGCCTTCTTGGTTGCTGCCTTCTTGGTTGCTGCCTTCTTGGTTGCTGCCTTTTTCTTAGCCGGAGTCTTCTTCAGTTTTGCTTCCTTGGCTATTCCTTCCGTAGCTTCCTCTCCTACTTCGGNTACAGCCGNCTCTTCTTCCGCAATAGGCAGCTCTNCAGTTTCACTTGGTNATTCTGCTGATGCGACTGGTTCTGGCGTATTTTCCTCAGNCTCAGAAGTTTCTTTTGATATGACCTCTTCAGTCTTAACTTGCTCAACATCCGTTGCCCGCTGATCCATTGAGGCTTCTTCAACAGGAGAGTCTGTCAGTGCTTCTTCAGCTTTAGCGAGCTCAGCGGCCGCTTTTTCTCTAACCTCAACAAATTCACTTCCATTCTCGGCTGGGTCACTATGAGGACGGCCCTCCACACAAGCATCGGCTATCGCAGTAACATATAACTGAATCGCTCGAATCGCGTCATCATTGCCTGGGATGACAAAGTCAACACCGTCGGGATTGCTATTAGTATCTACTACACCAATCACTGGTATTTTTAAATTGTTAGCTTCGGTAACAGCAATGCGCTCGTGATCAACATCGATAACAAACAAGGCATCGGGCAATCCACCCATATCTTTTATTCCGCCGATGCTACGCTCAAGTTTTTGTTTGGCGCGAGTTAGCATTAAGGCTTCCTTCTTGGTCAGGCGAGCAAACATACCTTCTTGNTCTTGGTTTTCTAATTCCTTCAACCTTTTGATGGAACCGCGAATAGTCTTGTAATTGGTCAGCATTCCACCTAACCATCGATGATTTACATAGGGCATGCCGGCACGTTCGGCTTGTTCTCGGANTATTTTGGCAGCAGCACGCTTAGTACCTACAAAAAGAATTTTCTTTTTNTTGCCCGCAAGGTCAGTGACCTGATCAAGCACCAAATTGAGAGCGGGAAGTGTATGCTCAAGATTGATAATGTGGATTTTGTGGCGAGACCCAAAAATGTACGGCTCCATTTTGGGGTTCCAGTAGCGGCACTGGTGCCCGAAATGCACGCCTGCGCGGAGCATTTCTTTCATGCTTACAGTCATGTTGTTACCTTTGGTTTGGGTTAGGCCTCCATACACCCCATGGATCAACCCGTTTCGGCAGACTCTGCCTGACGAGCACCCGGATCACATGTGCCGGTGTATGTGTGACATTAATTTAACTTCACGCTTTTCGATGGCCGATTTGCCTGCCCCCCGAGCGCGCCGCTTTATACCATAATCTTAGATTTTTCGAAAGAGCTCACTACTTCTAGCGTGATCTTTTGCGGGGTTATTTTAATTGCAAACTTGCTAGGGCATGCTGGNATTTAGACAGGCCTAAATTTCAATTTATAACCCGCAATACCCTGTATTTAAAGGGATTCTTGATTTACAATAGCCTGCTTTTAGCGGAACCTGTTGCTCTATTACTCCCTATAAGAAATGACGATACATATAAAAACACTCGAAGATGTCGCCAAAATGCGTTTGGCTGGGCGATTAGCGGCTGATGTCCTACAGATGATTGGCCCATACGTGCAACCTGGTATCACCACCGGTGAGCTTGATCTTATCTGCCATAAATACATTGTCGAACATCAAAATGCCATCCCGGCACCACTCAACTATAACGGTTTTCCCAAATCTATCTGCACCTCGGTAAACCACGTTATTTGCCACGGCATTCCCAGTAACGGTAAGGTTTTGAAGGCCGGCGATATCCTAAATATTGATATTACAGTCATTAAGGATGGCTTCCACGGTGATACCAGTAAAATGTTCTGCGTTGGCAAAGTTCCGGAACACGCTAAGCGGCTTATTCGAATTACTCAGGAATGCCTTTACAAAGCGATCGGTATTGTGAAACCGGGCATTAAGCTCGGTGATATTGGTCACGTTATCCAACAATATGGCGAAGCGCATAACTATTCGATTGTGCGTGAGTATTGCGGGCATGGCATCGGCCGAGTATTTCACGAGGAACCTCAAGTGCTTCATTATGGCAAGCCAGATACTGGCACTGAGGTTGTCGAGGGTATGACATTTACCATTGANCCAATGCTCAATGCTGGCACCCGTTATACTAAGCTTTCCAAAAAAGATGGGTGGACAGTCACCACCAAGGATCGACGTCTTTCGGCTCAATGGGAACACACTCTAGCCGTGACTAAGGACGGGTGTGAAGTGCTCACTTGTCGTTCAGATGAATCCCTGTGAATCCCAACAATCTTGATACTGAGGAAATTGAACCCAATGGAGATTTTTATGCAGATAAAGGGCTGCTAGATCTTGAGCAGCTCTGTGCAAGAATTTCCAAGGCTGGAAGCCTTGTACCCCCGCTAAACACAGCCCTTCAGAAAGCCAGTAGAATACTTCATGAACGCTACACGCGAAATGTAAATATTAGCGAAATCGTCCACGGCCGCGCATGGGTTGTGGACAAAATTCTTTGTTTAGTATGGCAGGCTCAAAACTGGCCAGATGGTAACGATATCAGTTTGGTTGCAGTTGGTGGATATGGGCGAGGTGAGTTGCTGCCCCACTCTGACATTGATCTGCTCATACTCACTCGTAAAGGTCGAAACGCTAAATACAAAGAAGCTATTAGTTCCTTTCTAACCATGAGCTGGGATATCGGTTTGGAAATAGGACAGAGTGTGCGCTCGATCAAGCAGTGCAAGCAGGACGCTATAAAAGATATTACTGTTTGTACGGCCTTAATGGAATCAAGGATCCTAACAGGACCCGAAGACCTTCACCGCAAGATGATGGAGNTTACTAAANGCAATAAGGTCTGGCCTACAAAAGAATTTTTGCGTGCCAAACTGGATGAACAGATCGCTCGACACGAGAAGTATCACGACGCCGAATATGCGTTGGAGCCGAATGTTAAAACTTCACCCGGTGGCTTGCGCGATATACAAACCATTGCCTGGGTAGCAAAACGGCACTATGGTGCCAGTTCCTTTCACGACCTAGTGAAATTGGGCTTCCTGAAAGAATCTGAGGAGGCCATGTTAGTAAGATGGCAAGAATTTCTATGGAGGCTGCGCTACGGACTGCACTACCTAGAAGATCGACGAGAAGATCGCTTACTTTTTGACAAGCAAAAAGAGTTGTCAAAATTGTTAGGCTATGAAGATGACGAAAATAGCCTTGGTGTCGAGAAATTAATGAAACAGTATTACCGTGCGGTTGCCACCCTGCGAGAGTTAAACGATGTTTTGTTACAACATTTGGACGAAGCCATTCTTCGAGCCGACGAACCGGAAAGCATTAACCCACTAAATAATCGCTTCCAGATTTGCAATGGATACATCGAAGCTATCTACCCTAAGGTCTTTGAACGCTACCCATCTGCTTTGATTGAAATTTTCGTTTTAATGGGACAGAACGAAAATATTGAGGGAATCCGAGCTTCAACTATTCGTTTGATACGAGAGAATCGCCAACTGATTGATGATGAGTATCGTAAAGACATTCGCAACGTCACATTGTTTATTGAATTGTTGCGAACACCTAATCACATGACTTTGCACCTAAGGCGAATGGCACGCTACGGTATTCTCGGTCGTTATCTCCCTGAATTCGGTCAAATTAGTGGTCAGATGCAGCACGATCTATTCCATATTTATACCGTCGATGCCCATACCCTGCAGGTTTTAGAAAACATGCGTAAATTCAGGCTTCCTGAAGCGGAAGAACGCTTTCCCATAGCCGCCCGCATCTTCCGAAACCTACCAAANGTTGAACTGCTTTATATAGCCGGCCTCTATCACGACATAGCTAAGGGGCGNGGCGGTGACCATTCTGAGCTAGGGAAAGTCGATGCTATAAATTTCTGCGAGCGCCACCGCATGAGTAACTGGGATACCAAGTTGGTGTCGTGGCTAGTTGAGAAGCATTTGCTAATGTCAATGACAGCCCAGCGCAAAGATACCAGTGATCCCGAGGTGATCCATGAATTCGCCATGCAGATGGGTGACAAACTACATCTTGACTACCTTTATACAATGACGGTTGCCGATATTTGTGCCACAAATCCCAATCTTTGGAACTCCTGGCGAGCTGCCCTTCTAAGGCAACTCTATCTTAATACCAAGCGTGCTCTTCAAATGGGCCTAGAGAATCCAATAAATAGAGAAGAACGCATCTCAGATAAAAAAAGCACATCCCGTACTGAACTTATAGACCGCGGTCTCGATAAAGAGCAAATTGAGCTAGTCTGGGCAAACGCCGCTGAAGAGTACTTCGTAAGGGAATCGGCTCTCAACATCATTTGGCATACTGAGGCGATTGTTCATTTTGAAGGAAAAGGGCCCCTGGTTTCCATCAATGAAATACAGGAGCAAACGGCTGAGGAAGGAGCCACACAGATATTTATTTACACTATCAATGCCGACTACCTGTTCGCTAATAGCACTGCCGCGTTTGAAAAACTGAACCTTAACATNCATGGCGCTAGAATTTTTACGTCTGCCAATGATCATTGCATGAATACATATACTGTGTTGGAAAGCACTGGTAAGCCNGTTGGTAACTATCCCCGACGCATCGAAGAAATACAACGAGTGCTAACCGAATATATCGCGTGCGGCAACCAGACCATTGCACCAGTNCGTTATCGCCGTACACGTAAAGAGAAGTATTTCACTAAACCTATTAAGATCTCGTTTCTAAATTCACCCGGAAAGAGTTATTCAACATTAGAGATTAACTGTCCAGATCAACCGGGTATACTTGCTTGCGTTGGCAAAGTATTGGCGGAGAACGATATTAATTTGCAAGACGCCCGAATCACAACTCTTGGAGAAAGGGTCGAAGACCTCTTCTTTATAACCGACGGAAACGGTGCTGCAATAGAACAAGAAGAATTAAAGAAGAAATTACGATCAGACATAGAGACAGAACTGAAAGTACGTTTAACCTCATAAGATGCGATCGGCTTTAATGGTAAGATGATTACTCTATACGGTATTAATAACTGTGATACGATCAAAAAAACTCGCCAATGGCTCGAAGATAAAGGCCTTGAATATCAGTTTCATAACTATAAAATTCTTGGCTGCTCAGACGAATTGATCACGTGTTTCCTCGAACAATTCTCTTTCCAGAAATTAATTAATACTCGGGGAACCACATGGCGCAACCTACCTGAAAACGTAAAAAAATCTTTAAGCAGGGAGGATGCAATTATTCTCATGAAGGAAAAACCATCAATCATTAAACGCCCGCTCATTAACAGGGGCAATCAATGGATACTGGGTTTCGATCTAGTTCAATTGGAGCGTATTAAATGAGAAACCCAAAACAACAGCGGAAAAATCAATGAGTAGCACACTCCATAGCTTTGGAATCGGTCTTGCCACGTTAGATTCTCAAGGGGCAGTCATAGAAGTGTATTATCCTGACCCGAGAATTAATCCTTCGGAAGAACTTAGTAAATTACTACGCCAACTTTGTAATCCTGAAGGCGACACAAATACTTTCACCGAACTAGATGCAGGTAGTATCATCAAACTACATGACGGGCTATTAGAACTAGGCGAGTCTGTCCTAGCGAATCACCTTACACGAATGGAAAGCAGTGACCGGACCATAATCGCCTGTATCCTGAACACTGATACGTCTCCAAGTTCCATAGCAGAAGTGTTTCTTAAGCTTCATCTCCTATCTCATCGCTTAGCAAAGCCTCTCTCTTTGAATCTGGATGGTATTTTCGCAATCCTTCGTAATTTGGCATGGAGTAATCAGGGAGCAATCGATCTTAATGATTTACCAGAGCAGCAATTGCAAGCTCAGATAAGGGGGGAAGTACTGGATGTATTCTCGGTAGACAAATTCCCCAAGATGACCAGTTATGTTGTACCTGATGGAGTGCGTATCGCTGATACGGCGCGTATCCGATTGGGTGCTTACATTGGAGAAGGCACCACGGTAATGCATGAAGGATTCGTCAACTTCAATGCAGGCACTCTGGGTACGGCTATGATTGAAGGACGTATCTCAGCAGGTGTGGTGGTGGGTGAGAATAGCGATCTCGGTGGTGGTTGCAGTACTATGGGCACGCTCTCTGGCGGGGGATCCGAAATCATCTCTGTGGGTAAGAACTGCCTAATCGGAGCAAATGCCGGTATCGGCTTTTCACTGGCTGATGGTTGCATAGTTGAAGCGGGACTTTATGTCACTGCAGGCACCAAGGTGAAGCTCCTAAATACTAGAGGTGAAGTAGTACAGACTGAAAAAGCCAAAAATATTAGTGACATAGAGAAACTACTGTTTCGTCGTAACTCGTTGACGGGTGCCGTTGAATGTATACCTATAGATGGAACTACCAATCTAAACGATGAGCTGCATACTCATAACTAGGAACAAAAATGTCCGCAACGCTGGATCTTGCAAAACAACTTATTGAGTTACCATCAGTTACGCCTGAGGATAAAGGCTGTCAGGAAATCATTGCAAAGCGGTTGGAAAAGTTAGGCTTTAAGATTGAGCACCTTCCATTTGAGAATGTTTCAAATCTTTGGGCCCAGCTTGGGAATGAAGGTCCACTCTTTATTTTTGCTGGTCATACCGATGTGGTGCCTGCGGGACCATTGGATGAATGGTCTTTTGATCCATTTACAGCCCAAGTACACGATGGCTTTCTCTATGGTCGCGGTGCTGCTGACATGAAAAGCAGTCTAGCTGCTATGATTACCGCCACTGAGCGTTTTCTTGAAGATCACAAACTAAAAAGTCGATTGGGTTTTCTGATTTCGAGCGATGAAGAGGGCCAGGCTATTAATGGCACGCGCAAGGTGGTTGAAACCCTCCTAAACCGCAGCATTCAAATCGATTACTGTTTAGTGGGTGAACCTAGTAGTAGCATCTCTCTAGGTGACACAATCAAGATAGGGCGACGCGGCTCTCTGAATTGCAAACTGAATATAATAGGTATCAAAGGACATATCGCCTATCCACACCTAGCCTCCAACCCAATACATGCTGCACTACCTGCACTAAAAAAACTGATGGAGATGGAATGGGACTCGGGTAATGAGGTATTTCCACCTACCAGTTTTCAGATTTCTAATATTCATGCCGGCGTTGGTACCGANAANGTAATTCCCGGNTCGATGGAAATTGATTTTAATCTACGATTTTCAACTGAAATCGACGCCGAGACTATTAAGAAGGTTGTTATTGAAACCTTAGATCAAGACGAAATTAATTATGAAACCCAATGGCATCTTTCAGGTGAACCGTTTCTCACTACCAAACTGGAACTCATTGATGTGGTTACCGAAAGTGTGACTGAAGTAACAGGTATTACCCCTCAACAATCAACCTCAGGCGGAACTTCGGATGGCCGATTTATTTCCCCAGCCGGAGCTCAAGTCGTCGAATTCGGCCCCTGTAATGCAACCATACACAAAATAAATGAGTGCATCGAGATAAAAGACATCGAGTTACTTTCTTGTGTATACGAGACTATCCTTCGCAAACTAGCTTAACGAACTAGGTATACATCATAGCGACTACTGGTGCCTTTGAAGTTTATGTCTGGTTTTCTGTTGTTGTAATTGGGCGAGCGCTTTGCCCGCTTAACCACGACCCGATCACGCGCCTTGCTTAATGCAAGACTTAGTAAATCCGTTTCTTCTTGTGCCTCCCCCAGTAATTGTTGCAATAAATACATGGGTTTTTTCGAGCGGGCAGTGTTACGTTTAATTGGAAACATAGGATCGATATATAAGACGTCAAAATTACCGAGTTCATCATTTTTCTCTAAAAAATCACCCTTTAGCAGCATCATTTCAGCCACGGCGGCTCGAGTCTCTGGAAGCCCCTTGCTTCCGCGCAACAATCCGTCCCGCAGAAGCGAGAAGACGATCTCGTTCCGTTCAAGCATTGTGACACGACAACCAGCACAAGCTAGCAGGAATGCATCGCTTCCCAGCCCAGTCATAGCATCTAATACGCTCAGTTTTTGTTTTTGTTTTTGTTTTTGTTTTTGTTTTAGCCCTACAGCCTTGATGAGATTCTGGTTTGACAGCGAATCCTTTGAACGACGATTCAATGCAGTGTTATCAAAATTAACGCGCACCGCACCAAGCGCCTGGCCTAGATTAGAGTGCAGACTGAGCCCCTTTTCGTCATAATGAAGATAAAAATCGAAGTGCCTATCCATAGCATCAAATTTACTTGCCATGGGCAAACCTAATTCTTCCGCCAAAGCTAAATTTTGGGGAATTAATTCTCCCACGCCTGACAGAATAGCAACACGGGCTCTTTTCATGAAAAAAGATATAACGTTAAAAGTACCAGGCCAAGCATAATCCTGTAGATAACGAAGGGAGTAAAACCGATCTTATCAATCAACTGCAAGAAATAATGAACACAACCAAACGCGACCAGAGCCGAAAGAACGGTAGCATAGAACAGCGTTGGTAATTGCAATACCTGCCCCTCTGCCGATGTAAATTCTAGTGAACGCATTAATCCGCTAAAGAAAATAATAGGCACCGCCATCAGAAAAGAGAATCGCGCTGCTGCCTCACGATTTAGATGGCACAACAGTGCTGCGGTCATTGTGATGCCAGATCGAGAAGTACCAGGTATTAAGGCTAATACTTGAGCAAATCCAATAGCCAAAGCGTGCTGCCAATTCAGTTCAGATAGTTCACGGACTTTCAATCCACGGCGGTCTGACCAATATAGTAAAACGGCAAACACAAGTGAGGTTGAAGCGATAATCGGTATTGAACGCGCAGAATCTTCAATCAAGTCATTGAGCATGATACCGGCCATGCCAGCAGGAAGAGTAGAGAGAATCAACAACCAAGCAAGCTGGGAATCTTCATCTCCGGGTTCGCCAGAAATATTTTTTAGCCATGCTAATGACAACCGCCTTATGTCTAGCCAGAAGTAGCTCACGACGGCTAGAAGAGTTCCAAAATGTACTGCCACGTCGAATGTTAGGCCCTGATCGGTCCACCCGAATACCAAAGAGGGTAGTATAAGGTGGGCAGATGATGAAATTGGAAGAAATTCAGTTAATCCTTGAATGATGGCAAGAATAGTAATCTGAGAAAATTCAAGTACCAAAAGTATCCCCCTAATTTAAGAATAGATCATGTGCTCTTTAACATAATTAGGCAGAACATTTTCTTCTTTAAAAACGTCCCCTTTTAAGAAGCGCACTGCAGCAAGTCTACAAAAATCCTCCATCGATGCGACATTATTGTTAGTGCAGTTTGCTAGTTTGAGCCCAAGACTCTTCTCGAGTTTTTCACGGTAGACCCATCCATCACCTATCCCTATGAAGCCTCTTGCACTTTCTTTAACTAGTCCCTCAAGGGTAATGGCTTCAGGGGTATTGACCAATTCACTGCCAACTAATTTCACATCGTCATCAAAGTGCTGATAAGCTGCAAAGTAAACTTCGTTCTCTCTCGCCTTTATGCAAGTTAGGTAAAGATCTCCATCAAAATTTCGAGATGCAGCGCTCGCAAGTATCGCCAGCGAAGAAATCGGAACTACTGGTATTGAATTCGATAGGCTTAAACCCTGCGCAGTGGCGATGCCTATTCGTACGCCTGTAAAAGAACCAGGTCCGGTAACAACTGCCAAGGCATCTAGTTGGTCTAACAAGACGCTTTCTCCACGCAATAGATCATCTATCAAGGGTAAAACATTTTGTGCAGCTTTTTGTGATTCGTTGCCTTCCCGGAGTAATACACTACCCTCTTTCCAGAGGGCAACTTTACACTTCGCAGAACAAGTATCGATAGCAAGCAAAGTAGGCATAGCGGCTTTGTAGTTTTGTGATTGTTTAAAGAAAAATCCCCCTTGAGCTAAATCAAGGGGGATCCGTGGGAAATGCCGAGTATACACCCATCACCTGAGCAATACTTCGGACAGGCATGAATACCCAGCAAAAAGACTTGCTCTAGCTAAAACTTATCTCCTTTTCTTACGAGCGGCCTTTTTTCTCGTCGGAGCCTTCTTTCTAGCCGGCTTTCGTTTAGCTGTTTTCTTTCTGGCAGGCGCCTTACGCTTGACTGCTTTACGCTTCACTACCTTTTTCTTGGCCGCCTTCTTTCTGGCAGGCGCCTTGCGCTTGACTGCTTTACGCTTCACTNCCTTTTTCTTGGCCGCCTTCTTTCTGGCAGGCGCCTTGCGCTTNACTGCTTTACGCTTCACTGCCTTTTTCTTGGCCACCTTCTTTCTAGCAGGTGCTTTGCGCTTGACTGCTTTCTTTTTGGCCGCTTTACGTTTCACTGCCTTTTTCTTGGCCACCTTCTTTCTGGCAGGTGCCTTGCGCTTGACTGCTTTACGCTTCACTACCTTTTTCTTAGCAACCCGCTTTTTGGCGGGCGCCTTTCTCTTTTTTGCTGCTTTCTTCTTAGCCATAGTCTTCCCCACTGGTTTCTTAGTTGAAGTTATCTTTCGTGCTGCTTTTCTGGCTGCCGCTTTAGCCTTTGCGGCCGCTTTTTTTATTGCGGTTTTTTCCTTCTTGACTGCTTTCTTTGCCGCCATCCTTGCTTTTTGTGCATCCTTGCGAGCTTGTTTTGCCACTTTTGCAGCCTCTGCCTTAGCACGTTTCTTTTTCCATCTAGCGATAAATTCTGCTGCGGCTTTTTTCAGATCGGCTTCCGTTTTCACAACCTCAGCCGCTTTCCGGGCTTTAACAATGGCCGCCGACTCTACGGCTCGAGCTTTTGCTTTCGCAATGCGTATTCTGGCGTTAAGGGCAGCTGCTTTCGCAGCGGCTTTTCGGGAGGTGGTTTGTGCGAGTATCGCTGCTTTCTTGTTTACTCTAGACTTAGTCGCTTGAGAGATTTTCTTAGCTACTTTGGCTTTTTTGCGAGCGATACGTAGTGTTTTGGCAGCCGCTTTTGCGTCTTTTTGTAATTTCGCTACGGCTATGTTTGCTTTAGTGATAGCTTGGCTGCGAATTCGTTTAACTGCTGGTTTTTGATTAGCAGTTGCACTCTTCTTCGACTTAACTTTAGCCATCAACGTTTCTCTCTAAACTAATTTTTGAAACTTTGCTTAAGTTAACTTATTAAACTTACTGCTCGCCGGGAACGTATCATATTAATTATTGGGCTTACAGCAAACTCTTTACAATTTCTTTAGCAATAAATATATTTTTTATTTACCCATGAAAGCAACCCACTTTCACATGGTGTTAGTTTCATATTTCGCTAGTTAAAAGAAAAACTTTAAGAAAAGAATTGTTTTCTGCGTGCTTTGCTAACAGAAATATTCAATAAAGAACACAACAAGTTTGTTAACTTTGTTTAGAAAAACTTATTAAATAAANTTTTATCGAAATCTTGGTCAACTTATCAATGAGTTTTTATACTGATGAACATAATTCCAGTTGCTTCTTAAGTACAACACTTAAAAACAAAAAAGAATGCTGGTCTTGAATCTCAAACAGTGAAAACTACTCTAACGCTGCAAATACTTTATTCTTAATCTGTTCAACGGAGGCAACCCCATTCACTCGTATGATGCTAACCGGTTTACCAGATTCGGCCAACCGCGTATAAAAATCAATCAGCGGCTTAGTTTGTTCATGGTACAAGCTCAAGCGATTACGCACCGTACTTTCTTGATCGTCGATACGTTGTGTCAATCCTTCGCCAGTGACATCGTCGCAATTGTCTACCTTAGGAGGATTAAAATTTATGTGATACACACGACCTGAATCAAGATGTACGCGTCTTCCACTTAGCCGTTTAACGATCTCATCGTCGGCTACATCAATTTCGAGCACCACATTAATATCTATGCCCTCTGCAACCAATGCTTGTGCCTGAGGAATTGTTCGAGGAAATCCGTCAAACAGGAACCCTTCAGAACAATCTTCTTTCTGTATACGGTCTTTTACCANNGCTATTATGATGTCGTCNGTCACCAAGTCNCCCGAAGCCATTACCCGTTCTACCCGTACTCCTAATTCAGTTTTTGCTTTTACTGCCCCACGCAGCATGTCTCCTGTTGAAATTTGAGGGATAGCATATTTCTCAGTTAGAAACTGAGCCTGGGTACCCTTACCTGCACCCGGCGCACCCAACAAAATAATTCTCATGATTTACTCCTGCACCCTAAATAGCTTGTTCACTGAATTCTGGTTTATAACCCTTTTTGCTTAGCTTGATCCCAGAGCTGATCAAGTTGTTCCAAGTTTGTATCGTGTAATGTTTGGCCTTGCGAATACAAGGTAGACTCTATCCACTTGAATCGCTCTACAAAACGCTGGTTAGCTGATCGCAGTGCTATTTCAGG
The DNA here is from genome assembly GCA_002694855.1 of Gammaproteobacteria bacterium. Lineage (GTDB taxonomy): Bacteria > Pseudomonadota > Gammaproteobacteria > Pseudomonadales > Pseudohongiellaceae > UBA9145. Next base: position 15,309 of record NZNL01000026.1, on the reverse strand, counting down.
CTCTACTGATCCNTGGCGAGCCAGATTGATTGCCGTAAACAACACATCTCCCATTTCTGCATTGATTTGTTGTTGATTTTGCGTTGCAAGTGCAGACTCAAATTCAGCTATTTCTTCTTTTAATCTNTTAATTACAGGTGCTATATCATTCCAATCAAATCCAACGCGAGCCGCCCTTTTCTGCAATTTATGGGCTCGCTCCAGTGCTGGCAATGCGCGCGGCACGTCATCGAATATGCTAACAATAGTTTCCGTGAATTTCTGATTTTTTGTTTGACCTTTTCCTCGCTGGCGGTTTTGCTTTTTAGCTTTCTCTTGTTGTTTAATTGCTTCCCAGTTAATCACTACCTGGTCTGAGGAAATNTCTGACGTGCTACCAAAACTTTCCACTGTCGAATCCGGAAACACGTGGGGATGACGTCGTATCAATTTAGTAGTAATGGCTTTAGCGACATCGTCGAACGTAAANAGCCCTTCCTCTCGAGCTATCTGGGCATAGAAAANCACTTGAAATAACAAGTCTCCTAACTCATCTTCTAGCTCTAACATGTCATTTTTATCTATAGCGTCAACCACTTCATAGACTTCTTCCAACGTATAGGGCACCAACGATACGATAGACTGTTCAAGATCCCAGGGACATCCATATTCCTGGTCACGCAGCATAGCCATTAATTCAATGAGCTTTTCTATAGCAGTTTTTTCTTTAAATTCGGTTTCATCCACGAGTGGTTACTCTTATTTGTAGTTTTCTTTTGGTTATAGGTTAATTCATCAATTCAAATTGGACAATGGACTCTACGTGTGCAGTGTGGGGGAACATATCCACTACACCGTAAGATTTCAATCTATAGCCTTCTCCAACTAATAAGGCAGAATCTCTGGCAAGAGTTGTTAGGTTACAAGATACATAAACTATCCTTTCTGCACGCAGACTTGCTATCTGCGTAATGATTTCAATGGCGCCTGATCTAGGCGGATCAATCAATACCTTAGTGAAAGGGGTCGATAACCAAGATTTATTTTCGATGTTCTTATTCAGATTTGCCTGGTGAAAGGTTGCATTACTGATTTTATTTAATAACGAATTTTCTTCACCCCGTTTTACCATATCATCGTTTCCCTCTACTCCAACAACTTCCCTGCAGTATCTTGCTATCGCCAGAGTGAAATTACCTAGACCGCAGAACAAATCAAGTACTCGGTCTTCTTTTTCCAAATTCAATAAACGAACTGCCTGTTTTACTATTTGTTGGTTAATCTCCGCATTCACCTGCGTGAAGTCCATCGGATGAAAATTCAGTGTGAGGTCGAAATCAGGTAAAAAGTATTGTAGTCGTTCAACAGTTTTCTCCGGATATCTCTTGTACACACTCTCAACACTTCGAGGTTGCAAATAAAGGTCAATGGAGTACTCCTGAGAAAAATCGCATAGAGCTTGTATGTCCGCTTGGCATAACGGCTTTAAATGACGAAATACCAAGGCAACTTTATTCAGGACCCGGACATCCTCTACTGAATTATCCTTATCCCTATACTCACCAACTGCAACCTCAATTTGTGGAATTAGCTTGTTTCCCTGAAGCATAGTAATCAGAGTTCTTAACGGAAGTATCAGATCGGCTACTTCCTTAACCATCACCTGACAAGATTCCATATCCGTTATAAAAGTTCCGTATTTTTCTCGAAACCCGACTAATGCCCCTCCTTTTTTCTCCACCACTCGAACTGCTAGCCGTGCTTTGCGACGGTAATGAAAAGAACCACCCTTTAGTTGCGGTAGCAACTCTAAATTGGTGAGCTTAGCACCAATAGCTTGCTCCAGATGTTCACCCAGCGCCAATTCTTTGAAATCCAGCTGGGCACCAACCCCAACATGCTGTAATGAACAGCCCCCACAACGGCTCGCATATAGACAAGGCGGCTCAACACGCTCAGGAGAAGCGCTTAACACCTCAATAACACGAAACTCNTCAAAATGCCGATTTTTACGAGCGTAAGTCGCTATAACATCTTCACCCGGTAATGCCCCGTCGACAAAAATCACCTCTCCATTTTGATGGCTAATACCGCGCCCTTCTGGGCTCAATCTGCTTACATGTAGCTGCTTTGGTTCGCCAAGGGACTGAGGTGTTCGTAATTTGCGTTTTCTCATGTAACGTTAAGAGAGGACATACAGAATAGGTCTATAAGACGTCATCAGAATTGGAGCTAACTTTCAGAAAACACAGCAGTAGATAGGTAACGATCACCCCGATCGCAGATAATCGCAACGATAATGGCATTTTTAAGTTCCTTCGATAACTCCAGAGCAACATAAATAGAACCACCTGACGAAACTCCGCAAAAAATCCCTTCATTTTTGGCGAGGGCACGCATTGTCTCTTCTGCATCTTTCTGGTCTACATCTATGACCCGATCCACTCGACTGCGATCAAATATTTTTGGTAAATACTTTGGTGGCCACCGGCGAATACCGGGAATCCGGGAGCCTTCTTTAGGTTGTAACCCAATGACTTCGATTTCCGAGTTTTGCTCTTTCAGATAACGTGAGACACCCATAATCGTTCCCGTGGTCCCCATAGAACTGACAAAATGGGTAATCTCTCCCTTCGTATCTCGCCAAATTTCTGGGCCGGTATGCATATAATGTGCATTAGGGTTATCCTCATTAGCAAACTGGTCTAAAACCAGGCCTGCACCTTCATTTTGCATTTGCTGAGCCAAATCCCTAGCGCCTTCCATTCCTTGCTCTTCATCGACAAGAATAAGCTCAGCGCCATAAGCGATCATTGATTCTTTTCGTTCATCGCTAAGATTATCCGGCATTATGAGCGTCATGCGGTATCCCTTTACAGCCGCCACCATGGCCAATGCTATTCCTGTATTGCCACTAGTAGCTTCGATCAGCCGATCGCCTGGTTTGATATAGCCGTGCAGTTCTGCCTGCAGAATCATGCTATGCGCTGGCCTATCCTTTACCGATCCGGCTGGATTATTGCCTTCCAACTTAGCTAACACGATGTTTGAAGTAGCTCCAGGCAGGCTTGTAAGTCTGACTAGCGGAGTGTTACCAATGAGATTCTCTATCGTGGGGTAAGCCATAATTGCGGACCGTGAAGATCTATAGGAAAAACGCAACGGGGGAAAGCGCTGAATTCTACACGGGCCGGAGACGACTGGCAAAGCTGCCTAGGTTCTGGCTGCTTTAGTTGCTGGTAGTGCTGGAAAAATTAATTTTTAGACCTTACCAGTAAATAGCTTTCGGCTATTTATGGGTTTTTCGCCTAAATGTACAGCTAATGCATGCCGTAACAACCGTTTTGCCGATTTCGCCGCCGCTTCGTCTCGTAGGTCAAATTCCCGCAGGGCAATCAAGTGTTGACCCGAAAAATAGTAGGGGCTTTCCTCCAGCCTTGGATTTGTTTCACTGAGCTCAAAGCCCATATCAGGAGTGAACCGGTAATTACTTTTTGGGTCTATAGCTCGATGACTGCGAAAGTCTTCTTCGAGATTGATCGCATAACCCAGCTCGGCCAGCAAATTCAATTCNAAGCGACGCAACACTGCCTCAATTTCTTTGCTACCTTGCAAATTAATCAGTGTTTCCTGATAATTTTTGTAAAGCGCCGTATGCTCTTGATAATTATATAGTAGACGAATGAGCAGTTCATTCACGTAGAGACCGCTGAACAAGCGCTCTCTTTCCAAGACAATAGCCGACAGGCCGGTTTCGACACCGTTTATGGTTTTAACCTCACCTCGGCCGCTGAAGGATATCAAAAGCGGGTGAAACGGCTGTAACAGCGATCGATACTTAGATCTCTCTCGTCTTGCTCCTTTNGCCACAGCTTTTACTCGCCCATAATTGTAAGTGAAAAAGTCCACCAACAAACTGGTATTCTGAAAGGGAGCCCTGTGCAATAAGTAGGCTGGTTGCAGGAGAACTCGGGTTTCCATAATGCTCAGGTAATTAGATAAAAACTACGGGCAAGTCAACGCGACTCAATATAACCCAGNCTTTGAAGGGCTCTCTTATCATCCGCCCAACCTGATTTTACTTTAACCCAAAGATTTAACATCACCTTGGTTTCGAATGCACGCTCCATATCTTCCCGTGCAGCTGAACCAATACGCTTCAANCGTTCNCCGTCTTTTCCAACAAGAATTTTTTTCTGCCCTTTCTTATCAACTAGAATCAATCCATAAATATTGAGAGTGTTGCCTTCTTGTTTGAATTTCTCTATTTCGACAGTAGTTTCATAGGGTACCTCATCACCGAGTTGACGAGTGACTTTTTCGCGAATGAACTCGGCAGCCAGAAAGCGGTTACTGCGATCCGTTACCTGATCGTGTGGAAATAAGAAAGTCCCCTCCGGAAGATATTGCTTAACCAGCCCTTCAAGTTCCGTCAAGTTATGCCCACCAAGAGCCGAAATTGGAATAATCTCAGCAAAGTTCCCCCTGGCAACTAATTTTGCGATGTGGGGCAATAGACTCCCCTTATCCTTCACTAAATCAACCTTATTAATCACCAGCAAAATGGGTACNTTGGCTTTTTGTAAAGCCTCAAGTACCGCTTTATCTTCGACATTGAATGTCAACCTTTCTACAAGAAACAGAATAATATCCACATCGTTAATTACTCTGATAACTGTGTCGTTCATTAATCTATTCAGGGTCTTATTAAAGTCTAAATGAAGTCCAGGTGTATCTACGAAGATGCACTGGCAATTCCCNTTACTGGTGATACCGAGAATACGATGTCTGGTTGTCTGGGGTTTGCGGGAAGTAATGCTAATTTTCTGTTGCAACAAATGATTCAGGAGAGTGGATTTGCCGACATTGGGTCTNCCAACAATTGCGACATAACCACAGCGTTCTCGAATATGCGGTGCCTGACCCATTTCACTCAATTTGTTTCTCCTAGCTCAATCAAAATCTTTCTAGCTGCTTCCTGTTCGGCGCTCCGTATACTGTTGCCTNCACCTTGCTGCGGCTCATCCANATTTNCCACGCGACATTCTACGAGAAAACTCTGCTGATGGTCTTTACCCGTAACATCAACGACCCGGTATTGCGGTAGACGAAGACCCTGTGCCTGCATTATTTCCTGCAAATAGGTCTTAGCATCCTTTTGAGTTCCGACAGGACTAATGCCATCAATTTTATTCTGACNCCAACTTATGATTAGTTGTTTACAAGCCGTTAATCCTCCATCAAAGTAGATCGCTGCTATGATTGCTTCCACAGAATCCGCCAAAATCGATTCTCTTTCTCTGCCCCCACTTTTTAGTTCCCCGTCTCCCAGCAACAGAAATTCGCTCAGGTTAAGGTCAAGAGCAATCTCCACTAAGGCCGACTTNTTGACNATACTTGCGCGAANTCGACTTAANTCNCCTTCGGAAGCTTCGGGAAAGTGCTCGAAAAGAAATTCGGCCACAAGAAAACCCAATAATGAATCGCCTAGAAACTCTAGACGTTCGTTATTGAGTTTATTAGCACTTCGATGGGTTAACGCGTGCNTAGCTAACTTCAAGTCGTTGAATTGATAATTGATAGCTTGTTGCAGTTTGTCGAAATCAATCGTCATCTAGTTTATAAGTTGATTTCTAGAAAAAGTTGGAAGGTGCAGCCCTGGTTCCTTATGCATCCACACTGCCACTGCCTTGCCAACGACATNTTCATTGGGAACTGTCCCCCACACTCGACTATCGCTACTGTTATCCCGATTATCGCCCATCATGAAATAGTGTCCATTCGGGATGACCCAAGTGGTGCGCGCTCGTTGCCGACCAACTGCATCTATGTTTTGGGTAGAGTGCTCAACTCCGTTTATAGTTTCTCTGTACAGTACCCCGGGTAAATCACCAATGCTGGTCTCGACCATAATGGATTCAACGTAATCCTTGCTAATCAATTCTCCGTTAATATACAGATTNTTGTCTTCATAGCGCACCGTGTCACCGGGAAGTCCAATCACTCGCTTTATGTAGTACTTGTTCTCATGGGGTGGAATGAATACGATAANTTCACCACGGTCCGGATCTTCCACTCCTAAGATTTTTGTCCCGATTATTGGCAAGCGCACACCGTAGGCATACTTATTGACCAGAATAAAGTCACCCACCTCTAGGGTTGGGATCATCGAACCAGTCGGAATCTGGAAAGGTTCGATTAGGAACGACCGCAAAATCAGCACAATTACCAATACCGGAAAGAAAGACTTGGCATATTCGATGNCCAAAGGTTCCTTTAAAATTTCCTCGACAGCTGTCGCTACTTCTTNCTCTTTACGACCTTTGGCCTGAGTTCGCTTGTAATTTTCAACGGCCGTAAGTCGTGCTTTCTTAATGAGCAAGCTATCAATCAACCAAAGCGCTCCGCAGAAGGCCACCAAAGAAACCAGAACTATAGAAAAATCAATGTCCATTACGTTTAATTGTCCACTTTCAATACCGCTAAAAATGCTTCTTGCGGCACTTCGACATTACCCACTTTTTTCATGCGTTTCTTACCCGCCTTTTGCTTTTCAAGCAATTTCTTTTTGCGAGTTACGTCACCGCCATAACATTTTGCAGTCACATTTTTTCTGAGCGCCTTGACCGTTTGCCTAGAAATTATCTGTCCTCCGATAGCAGCTTGGATCGCGACATCGAAAAGCTGGCGCGGAATCAATTCCTTTATTTTCTCGACAAGCTGTCGTCCTTTGGACTGGGCGTGATCACGGTNCACAATTAAAGCCAATGCATCTACTTTATCGCCATTAATAAGAATATCTAAACGTACCAAATTGGACTTCTCAAAACGGGTAAAATGATAGTCCAGTGAAGCATATCCGCGGCTTACTGATTTCAAACGGTCGAAAAAATCCAAGACTACTTCGTTCATTGGCAACTCATAATTCAAAGAAACTTGATTTCCNATGAATTGCATATCTTTTTGGATGCCACGCCTCTCCACGCAGAGGCTAATCACATTTCCCAAGTATTCCTGGGGAACCAGTATATTAGCCGTCACGATAGGNTCACACATTTGTTGAATAGAATTAATGGGGGGTAATCGAGCTGGNCTGTCCACCATCACCACCTCACCATTTATTAACTCNATTTCATAAACTACCGTCGGCGCAGTAGTAATCAAAACCAATCCATATTCCCGTTCCAATCGTTCCTGGATTATCTCCAAATGCAGCATACCGAGAAATCCGCAACGAAACCCAAAACCCAGCGCATCAGANTTTTCGGGCTCATAGAATAGTGACGCATCATTTAATGTTAGTTTTGACAAGGCGTTACGAAAACTTTCGAAATCATCGGACGAAATCGGGAACAAGCCAGCATACACTTGGGGTTGAATTTTACGAAAACCACTGAGGGATTCTATTTCCGGAGTACTAGCCAATGTAATAGTGTCTCCCACTGGAGCACCGTGAATATCCTTGATGCCCGCCACCACAAATCCAACTTCTCCGGCAACCAATTCATGCGTTTCGTTTCTCTTAGGTGTGGACACGCCTACACTATCGACAATGTGAGACTTCCCGATGGACTTAGCGATTATCTTGTCGNTTTTTTTCAATTTACCGTTCACTACTCGAACCAGTGACACTACGCCAAGGTAGTTATCAAACCAAGAATCGATAATAAGTGCCTGTAATGCTTCCTCTCTATTGCCGACCGGTGGCGGAAACTTGGCAATAATTTCCTCCAGTAGCTCTTCAACACCCATCCCNGTCTTGGCGCTAACACAAACNGCGTCCGAAGCATCGATACCAATGATTTCCTCAATTTCTATGCGCACACGATCCGGTTCGGCCTGCGGTAAATCCATTTTGTTCAATACCGGAATTACTTCCAATCCCTGTTCGATTGCTGTGTAACAAGTGGCTACGGATTGGGCTTCCACTCCCTGCCCAGAATCGACCACAAGCAACGCACCTTCACAAGCCGCGAGCGACCGTGATACTTCGTAAGTGAAGTCGACGTGCCCTGGGGTATCAATAAAGTTTAACTGGTAACGATCACCGTCCTTAGCTTCGTAATGTAAAGTGACACTTTGCGCTTTAATGGTAATACCACGTTCTCGCTCGATATCAAGGGTGTCTAGAATCTGATCATCCATCTCGCGCTCGCTCAATCCGCCGCAGAGCTCGATAAAGCGGTCCGCCAGAGTAGATTTACCATGATCAATGTGCGCAATTATAGAAAAATTGCGAATGTGGCTTAAAGCAGTCACGAATTCATTCGATACGCAAAAAAAGGAGATAGGCCGGATAAAACAGGGCGTCAAGTCTACAATATTCTGATAGCAGTGTCAGGAACTGATGGCTTGCGGGGAGAAACATTGCTGAATATTGGCTAATTTAAACATGACTGGAGAAATAACCGAGCTCTGGAAAACCAAACTCACGCATACATGGAAGAACTTAATGGTATCCCCTCCCGGACTTAACTGAACAATCGCGTAAGGAATTATTACTAGAGCAACCCGCGTATCAAATCAAGGTGAGAGTTCCAGCGCCATAGTAGTTCCTTGCCCTTCCCGGATTATGCGAATCGGGATGAATCCTGATTCCGGCAAATTGTTTGCCACACTGGAGAACTCAGTCGATGAAGAGATTTCCTGCCGATTAAGGGCAACGACCACATCCCCTACTAGAAGTCCAGCATCTCTGCCTGGCCCTTCATTTAACTCTGCTATACGTACCCCTTTTATACCGGCAACTTGGCGTGTCTCCTCACTGAGCTCAGTGACTCGAAATCCAAGTGGATTACTACGATCTTTGGTGACTTCAGGTTGAGTAGCAGCCACGGTATTAGTTGGAGAGCTACCAAGCACTACCGTATGAGTCAGGCGCTCACCATTACGATAAAGCGTAATTTCCGCTTCCGTTCCTGGCCGATATTGACCGACGTAAAATGGCAGGTCAGTGAAATATTCAATGTCGTGCCCATTAAACTCGAGAATAATGTCTTCGTTGCGTATCCCGCTCCTCTCTGCAGGGCTGGCTGGTTGCACCTCATCTACAAAGGCACCACGAGGTCGCTCCAAATCGAAGATCTGAGAAAGTGCATGATCCACTTCACGCATTCGAACTCCCAACAGCCCGCGTTCAACACGTCCAGAATCCTTAAGCTGGGAGACTACGTTGAGTGCAACATTGCTAGGTATGGAAAACGAAATTCCGTTCGAACCACCCGTGCTGCTCAAGATCTGCGAATTTATTCCAACCACTTCACCCTCAAGGTTAAACAAAGGTCCCCCGGAATTTCCTTGGTTTATCGCTACGTCCGTTTGAATGAATGACATATAATTGTAGGTTGATCGCCCCGGCATAGAGCGACCCTTAGCACTGACGATTCCAGCCGCGGCCGAGAACTCAAGCCCAAATGGTGAGCCTATCGCCAATACCCACTCTCCTACCCGCAGTCGATCGGAGTCACCGAATTGAACACGCGGCAAATTGTTCGCACCAATTTTTAAAAGCGCCAGATCAGATGGCTCATCCAATCCAATGATTTCCGCATCAAACACTCGCCGATCGTTCAGCGTAACACGTATTTCATCGGCTGCCGCTACTACGTGGTTGTTTGTAATAATGTATCCATCTGCAGAAATAATAAACCCGGACCCAACAGCACCTCGCTGACGAAGCTCAGGAATGTTTTCTGGATTCAACTCCGGNNCCTGACCNGGATTCAAACGGCGAAGCAACTCGTCTAGTTCACGATCTTCCACTGGTGAACGAGATTCAACCTGCCGCGACGTCGCAATTTCGACAATCGTGGGCGCATTAATTTCGACCAGNTCAGCAAAATCAGGTAGCTNTTGAGCATTTGTAATAGNCCCCAATAGACCGCAAACCACAAATGTAAGCAAAGCATTTCTCAGTTGACGATTACACGTTTGTATTAATAGTTTCATCGGGTTCTATCGATTCCTGNTAATCAATCCGGTTCCCGTAACATATATCCNAGCTGAGCGGGATCACTACGAGAAACACTACTTTAGCACAATACTCTGAAGGCAAATAGCAGGGAACGGGGCGCTATCACTAACCGGCAACACCTTTATTTACCGCACGTATCTCTTACTAGTAGTAAGGAAACTAATGATAAATAACCAGTTTTAGTTAAATGATTAGGGTTTGGCTTGAAGTTCATTAACCAAGCGATAAAGGGGTGAGTCCTGAATAGGCTCAACTCGAACCGGCTTATCTTCGTCAAAGGACATACTCTCGATATATTCCAGCAAGCGTTGTTGGGCTTCTGGGTCCACTTCAAAACTCACGGATTCTGCCACTAGGGATGCATTTGGCTGGAGTGCGTCTTGCTCAAGGGAAGAATACTCCTGTTCCACCAGCGAAGGACTAACTGGGTTATTGAAACTGCCTTGAAATGCAAAGACGAATATAACGGCGACCGAGGCTGCTATAGCAAGCTTGGAGAAGGTCTGTTGCCAGCCAGAGAATGAATTTCCTCGCACCGACAATGCGGGTTCATTCTGGATTTGCTGCTGAACACGCGCNGCTAGACCGGAATCCACAGGTGTGGCTGGATCATGCATTAAGGNCTGCTCCAGACAATANCGCTCCCAGGTTTCCGCAAGNTCCGGGTTGCTATCAATAGATTTCAGTAGACGACGCAGCTCCAAGTCATCTGCTTCATTATCTAGCAAAGCGGATAAAGTTTCCTTTTCAAACTGGCTCATTCTATGCCCCTATACTCCTGTGTTAGTCGCTTGATTCTTATTCTTGTTTGTTTATTTACGCGGCCTGTATCATGTAATTCAGACAGCNGGAGTTGAATTCAGTTCCCGTTTTTAAAGCAATTCCCTAATCTTCTTATCGATTGCTTCCCTGGCTCTGAAAATGCGCGACCTCACAGTTCCAACCGGACAATCCATGACTTTCGTAATATCTTCATAACTTAATCCTGAAAATTCCCTTAGTGTGAAAGCGGTACGCAAATCTTCTGGCAAATCCTGTATTGCTGCATCAATAGCTTGTTTCAGCTTATCTGTGGCCAAACTAGCTTCGGGATTCTCGATTTCCCTGAGAACTGACCCGATTTCACTGGCTTCGGCTTCGGTTACTTCTAGGTCACTAGTCGGCGGGCGACGTTTTCTTGAAACTAAGTGATTCTTTGCCGTATTCACAGCGATCCGGTATAGCCAAGTATAAAATGCGCTATCACCACGAAATAGCGGCAAGGCTCTGTAAGCCTTGATGAACGCTTCTTGGCATACATCTTCCACTTCTTGTGGATCCTGGATAAAACGACCTATCAAGGCTACCATACGGTGTTGATAGCGAAGCACTAGCAAATTGAATGCGTTCTTGTTGCCACTCAATACCTTATCAACTAATTGCTGATCAGTGCCTTCCGCCATTTGCTCCAACCTTTAATTGTCTTAGTGATTCCAACTTTGTAGAGGTTTGTTTAACCCATCACCAAGAACAAATGCAAACCCAGCGATAGACAATACACTAATGTAAAAGTTCACAGAACCCTTGAGGAATACCCGTACAATTATTACAGTTCAAGGAAACTCAGGTTAAATTAAGGGGTCGTTACGCAAATCTCAGGTTATCGCCCTCTTGAATCGCTTCCCGATTCCGTGCGATCCCTGCAGTTCCTGCTCAACAAAGTCCTGTTATTGTTTAAAATATTATGATTTCAATTAGTTGCCAGCAGCATCTATGACAACCGATGCCTCTAACATTGCTTGGGAAACCGACATCCTAATTATTGGTAGTGGTGCCGCCGGTCTCACTTTGGCACTTCGTAGCGCTCCTTTCGCCCAAGTTATGGTTCTCAGTAAGGGCGACCTGAAAGAAGGCGCCACTTTTTATGCTCAAGGAGGAATTGCTGCCGTACTCGATTCAGAAGACAGTATTGAATCCCATCTGGAGGACACCATAACAGCTGGTGTGGGACTGTGTCATCGAGACATCGTCCAGCATATAGTGAATAACAGTGCCGAAGCCGTAACTTGGTTAGTCGCACAAGGCGTGCCATTTACCACCGAGCGGGCACGCAACAATAATGACGTATCAATTAACACCGAAAACCCCGAACTCAGTTCTCTGCATTTAACCCAGGAAGGCGGCCATTCTCATCGACGCATAATTCATGCTACAGATGCAACCGGTAAGGCNGTATTTGAAACACTTCAAAAACGCGCCCAGGCCCATGCGAACATAAAATTACTAGAAGGCTATACTGCTGTCGATTTAGTGACACAAACGNCAANGNACAANTCAGAAAGTGTTTGCGTAGGCGCTTATCTCCTCGAGCAGGAAACCGGACGGGTGGTTACCATACGGGCCAAGTTCATTGTATTGGCCACTGGTGGAGCAAGCAAAGCTTATCTCTTTACNACTAATCCGGATGGGGCTAGTGGTGANGGTATCGCAATGGCCTGGCGCGCAGGTTGTCGGATAGCCAACATGGAGTTTAACCAGTTTCATCCAACCTGCCTGTATCATCCTCACGCTAAGTCGTTTTTNATTACCGAGGCCCTGCGAGGAGAGGGAGCTAAGCTGGAATTGCCAGATGGCACTCGGTTTATGCCAAAATTTGATGCGCGGGAAGAGTTGGCGCCTCGAGACATAGTCGCACGCGCAATCGATTATGAAATGAAGCGCCTGGGTTGTGATTGTTTATATCTAAGCATTATCCATAAACCAGCTGATTTCGTAAAAGAGCATTTCCCTCACATCNATTCGCGTTGCCTAGATTTTGGGATAGATATAACCACCGACCGTATTCCAGTAGTACCTGCTGCCCATTACACCTGTGGTGGTGTTGTTATCAACGAACGAGGCGAGACTGATATTCGCAATCTTTATGCGATCGGTGAAACCAGTTTCAGTGGGCTGCATGGAGCTAATCGTATGGCAAGTAACTCCCTGCTGGAGTGCTTCGTTGTTGCTTTNGGTGCCGCCCAAAGCATTACCGAAAAAACAGAGAATACCGAGTTGGTTCCCAAGATAGCTCCTTGGGACGAAGGTAAGGTAACGGAAGCAGCGGACGAAATACTTGTTTCCCATAACTGGGAAGAGATACGACGCCTAATGTGGGATTTTGTGGGCATTGTTCGGAATAACAAGCGTCTGAACCGCGCTGATCGTCGNATTAAACTATTACGNGAAGAAATACNTGAACACTATATTAAACACAAGATCTCCAACGATAATTTGGAGCTCAGAAACTTGGCCCTGGTTTCCGAATTNATCATCACAAGCGCTCTGAAACGCAAAGAAAGTCGTGGNCTTCATTTTACCCANGACTATCCGCAAACCGATAAGGTTGCAAAAGACACGATCCTAGTNCCAAAGCATAAGCCAGTTCTCAATAGCAGATGANTCGAAACNAAGATATCCATCCAGAAAGNCATTTCCNTCTANNAAGCGAGNCAAATTAGCAATTCATCGAAATTCGCGTGTTCAGCTNGNGNCCACCGGCNCNAATTCCCAATCCAAGGATAATTTGCNCATTTNGTGAAAACAGTTTAGTTGGCCTTCTTATNGTGGATTAGTATTTTTTTAATTAANGTCTTGAAGCGCNNGTCAGTAGGCTCTTCNCGGCCCATTAGCCAGTTNGACAGATCCTGGTCTTCGTGCTCGAGNAATTCCTTATATANCATTTGATCTTGGAGATTAAGNGTCTCGAAAATTTGGGTAGCGAAGGGTACTAACAATAGATCCAGCTCGAGCATACCTCGCCGGCTGCGCCAAAATATTTTCCGCTTATCGAATTCCTGCATATAATAGACCAATATTAAAGGATGAATCCGCTTCCCCAATCAGGCATTATGCGAAAATTAAGTTTTGGTTGCGACCTTCTTTTCAAGCCACCCAACCCAGTTACTATTTGAGAAATGAGCATGCAAGTTGTCGATCTATCCCACTACCAATTCGTAAAAGTCAGTGGCCCAGATACAATTCAGTTTCTACAGGGTCAGCTAAGTTGCAATATGGAAAACCTTAGCGAAACACAGAGCCTTGTCGGCGCACTCTTTAATCTAAAAGGACGGATAATTGCAGACTTTCGCGTGCTTTTACTAAGTGATGCCTGTTACTTGCAAACCCAACCCAACATGGCTGAAATTATTATTTCGACATTAGCCAGATACGCAGTGTTTTCAAAAGTTAAATTAGAAATGCCCAATCCTCCACCGGTAGTACTCGGATACAGGGACGATGTCGAGGACGCGCTCGTGGATACCTTCAGATCACTACCTGGGGCTGATAATGCAGTTATCAAATTTTCTGGAACTTACCTCGTAAAAGTTGCGGGCCTGGTAGACCGTGTGGAAATGTGGTGCATGGATGCGGCATGCGTGGATGGATTCTCGTCGGAACCCAACCTTTTGGTAAACAGTGATGCCTCAGGTTGGTTGTATGAAGACATTCGTTCAGGGTTAGCGCATGTCGACAAACTGCACAGCGAAAAGTACACACCACAATTACTCAATTATGATATTTCTGGTGCTGTTGATTTCAGTAAAGGCTGCTATACCGGCCAAGAAATAGTCGCCCGCATGTATTATCGTGGCACACCAAAAAAGCGTATGTATCTATTGGAAAGTGAGGAATTAATCACTCCCGATAGCTCCGTGTTGCAATCGTTTAAAGGAAAGGAAAAGCCCGCCAAAATAGTCAGTTACTGTAATACAGAAAATGGCAACCTGTTGTTAGCAATACTCGATGCGGAGGCAATCACTAGCAAAGCAAAGTTTCTGCTGTCCGACTCGGTTGTCGTTCCCTTACACCTAAAGCCCTTACCGTATCTTGAGCTATAACAGCTAGCTTCTTTTCCCCAGTGGCTTCCTGCTAAAAGCAATTACCCTCCAGAAAATGGGAATTTTTGGCGTCCCCGGGCCGATTTGAACGGCCGACCTATCGCTTAGGAGGCGATTGTTCTATCCAGCTGAACTACGGGGACGTATGGGTTGTAGCGGTTTCGATGTTCTGCGTCCTACCATTTCGGCTCTAACATGAGTATCAAAACGCAAAGCGAATAAGAACAAATATCAAAGCCGGAACCCCGAAAATTGTTAAAGCTGCGCCAACTACTTGGAGATACAGCACCATCATATCTCCAAACGGAATTCGGATGCGAACAACATTTACGGGTTGTACATTATCTTCGCTCATAATTTCGCCCTCTTTATTTAATTTTAGCGGTTGCTTTCATCACGATGGCTTTCGCAAACTTATTTAAATTACCTGTAGCCCTTTTCTTTGTATCATAGGCCTCTAGTTCTTGTATGGCCTTTATCATCTCTTGTAAGTCTGAA